>JAFGKA010000011.1 GCA_016928855.1 Phycisphaerae bacterium | reverse complement strand
CTTGTTTGGTGGGCTATGGATGAAGTTGCACACCTCAAACGTAGTCCACCAGCAAGAGGCCTCAACACGCGGCGGTTATAGCATCACTATCGAATTCCCCCCCGGAATTCCCCCGTGCTGGACCCTGGAAACGTCAACGATTGTGTGGTACTCTGGGCCATGGTGGCGTACTCCTTGGGAATGAGGTCTCGCAAGACATTCATTCACCCAAAGTACGCCGCCCCGTTCAACCGCCCCGTACACAACTCTCGACAGTATCCTCTAAATCCAGCATATACCAGGGAGATAGCTTGTGAATCCTCACTCATTTTTTTGGAACTACAGAGTGTTTTTCATCCTGTGCATCGTGCTCGGCGATTCAGCACATGGCGAGCTTGCCCACGCATCCGCATCGGATAGGAACTGGACACAAGATGCAGGGAACGCCGGGCATACGCGGTACGTCAACATGGACGTGGCTCCAAATTCCATTAAGAAGCTTTGGGACGTTCCAATCCTGTACAACCATACGACGAGCCATGCGTGGAACGAATGGGACGTCGCAATCGACGACAGCCACGTCTATCGGACCGCCTTGGAAGGCTACCCGCCTGGCGGTGACTTCCATATCCTTGCGCTGAAATTAGATTCCGGCGTCCAACAATGGGAAAAGACTATCCGGGGCCGAGCACACGCCGGCGTCAGGCCTCCTAGCGTCAGCGATGGAATCGTCTATGTTAATCGCGCGGGACATTCGGGTATCTCTGGCGGATCGAGTTCTGACTATCCAAAACTCTACGGCTTGGATGCGCGGACGGGACAAGAGATCTTCGTGACCAACTATTCTGATCAATGGGGATCGTACGACCGTCCGAGTGTCCAGGCAGATACGGTAATAATGGAAGGTGGTTACTACGGCGGCATCTACGCATACGAGGCCACCTCTGGGGATATACGTTGGTTCGAAAGTAATGCTGCCGCGTATATTTTGGCCCAGGACGGCTTCTACTCGAACGACGGACTCAGAGACTATGCAGATGCGACCAAGATCCGTGACATTGCTGATCCGTTGTTGCGTACGGTCACCCCTGTTTTGGCGAGCACTGAAGCGGATCTATTACTGGTGACTTCAGGTAATTCAACCGATCGCAAGCTAAGTGCATTTAATGAAAGCGGTGACACCTGGCAGTGGGACCATGAACTCGACAGCGATTCTTCAACCTTTGCTGCTACGCCAGATCGTGTAATCGTATCGGGACAAAGCAAACTGGAGATTCTTGATCGTGAGACCGGAGTTCTGTTGATCGATTGGGAGAGCAGTTCGCCGCTCGTTTACAGTCAATTAGCGGTGACCAACACACACGCCATACTTCAAGATACTCGAGGCTTAGTGTCGTTCGTGAACCTGGCTACTGGGCAGACTGATTGGTCTCAGTCGGCGCCAGTAGGCACACTCGCGGTAGGCCAGGGCTTGCTCGTCTTATCCAGTCGATACGAGGTGAGCGCGTACACATTGGTGCCGGAGCCATCGTCATTTGTGCTGCTGGGAATGGGTGGATTGGCATTGATCGCGTGGCGACGAAACAAGCGTGGTCTTGCCTGATGCAACACGGCAGGGCGGCACTGTCATTGTGTGCCACTGGCTTCGCCAGTGCTGTCCTCGCAATTCTGATTCTATGAAAGAGCGGTCCTCTTGGTGCTATACACGGTGTAGTAGTTGTTTTACTCACCCAAAGCACAAACAGGGAGTCGAAACGGGGACGCAGCTAGTTATTGGCGCACGGCGAGATCCTTCGGATGACGGACCACGCGACGGGCTAGGCGACGATCGAAGTCAACACGCTTTCGATCTCCGACGATCCGAACGTGACGGAGTACTCCAACCCGGCCAGCATCCTTGGCCAGTGCCCGTCCTTTGTCGGTGATGACGCAAGCTCCAAAGAATCGACAGTGCCTATCGCGGCCTCGATGGTGCTGCCGGGTGCGCCAAGGAACCTAACGTCGGCAGCCGTTTGCCTCACGCCTGCCCCCACTTTATGGTGGTTGCAGCATGTAGGCGAAGCATCGGAACGGCATCGGGCGACGCAGCAACGGAAAAATGTCACCGACGTGCGATGTTTGGGCACTGTATATACTGGACAGCGAGCAGTTCAGTCGCATCTGGCAGGAGAGCCACGGTGGCAATAAGTGATGAAGTCCGGATCAATGCCTCGCCCATAGGTGGGCGCGATGCTTTCGAGGTGATGGTACGCCGGTATCAGGGGTTCGTCGCCTCCATTGCCTATAGCGCCACGGGCGACTTGCTGTTGAGCGAAGATATCGCCCAGCAGGTCTTTGTTACGGCTTGGCAACGGCAGGGAAGCTTGCGTGATGCGGGGCGCGTAGCGGGATGGCTGGCGGGAATCACCCGCAACTTGCTTCGCCGCGACATTCGCGTTCGGCAGCGAGAGGCTGCCGCGCGGGCCAATCTGGCCCTTGCAGCGCCGACGCCGCAGGTCACACCCGCTGAGCAGGCGATCAAACAGGAGGAACAGCGATTGCTCTGGTCGATCTTGGAGCAGGTTTCGGCCAACTATCGCGAGCCGCTGATCCTCTACTATCGAGAAGAGCATTCCGTCGCCGATGTGGCTCGCTTGATGGGGCTGAGCGAGGAAGCGGTTAAGCAGCGACTCGCCCGAGGTCGAAAGATGATCCGTGACGACGTTGCTCGCTTCGTCGAGGACACGCTTACCAGCACCCGGCCGGGCTCGCGATTCACCGCCACCGTGCTCGCCGCGCTGCCCGCCGCCGACAAGGCAGCCAGCGGCGCTGCCAATGCCGCGGTTGCCAAGACCATTTCCGCAATGAAAGCCGGAGCGATCGGCTCGATTATCGGGTCCCTTCAGGGGCTGGTTTGCGTAGGATTTGCTCTTTGGGCCGGCTTACGCTTGGCATCATCACGAGCGGAGCGGCGCAACCTCTGGCTCGCCACGCTGGCGGTTCTGACGGTTAGCACCGTTCAACTCGGAACGATGGCGATGTTGCTGACGTGGTACCCCTGGGTTTGGCGATCCCCCTGGTTCCTGGTGCCGTTTTGGCTGGTCTACCTGGCCTGGCTCTTTGGGCTCCCAATCTTCTTCTGCCGCCGTCACTGGAAGATCAAATTGCAGTGCGGCACTCCCCAGGAAAAGCACGATCTCGCAGGCTGGGATTCTTTGCCACCGGCCGATTTCTTCCTCTGGGAGTGGGCACCGCAGCGCGCTCGACGAGAGGTGGCGATAGGGCTGTCGATCTTCATGGCTCTAGGGGCCATTGCAGGTTTCCTCGTACAACGTTGGGTCGAGGCCATCGGTCTTTGCTGCCTTTTCCCCATCGTCGCCACGGCGATCTTCGGAATACGGATAAGTTTCCGATGGCAGGTCTTCGTGATTGTCGCCGCGACCAGTCTGTTCTTCGTCAGTATGGCGTTGATGTTGCAGGATTGGACTGCCGCCGGCTGTTTGGCGGTGGTAGGCGTATTGTCGGCGGCGGTATTTTGGCGAGTGGGCGGTGCGTGTCGCAATCGCAGGGCCGCGTTGAAACTCTGGATTCTCATCCAGTGGTACCTGGCCTTGGTCGTTGCCGTGGCCACCGTGTTGCGCCGCGACTTCTGGGTGGCGCGTTTGATGCCCCTCGTGCCGGCAGACTGGGCACCGTTCAGCGCCTGGGTGACCGCGGGATCCATCCTCGCACTATGTCTCTTGATCACGTTGATCCAGTGGCTCTCCGCGCCAGGGGCCAGCAGGAACTCCGAGAGCGAACGAGAGACCGGGTGCCCCGGATAGCAAAGCTATCCGGGCCGCGCTAGCGGCAAGAGGGCGTTGCGAAGATCCTCCACGGCCTGACGGCCCCCGGATAGCACAGCGATCCGGGCCACCCTCCGACCTCCGACCCCCACTCCCCGTCCCCAATCCCCAATCTCTGGCCCCTAACCACTGACCACTTCGCCCCAACCGCCTACCGCCTACTTCTCCCCGAGCCCCATATTTTCCAAATCGCCAGAGGATTTCCCAAATCCCAAATTTCCGGCTCACGCCAATAGCGGCTAACCCGTTGCCGCCAAACACGTTCCGGCGGGCGAAAAAAGGGGGAAACAAAAAATTTTCCACCCATTTTTCATTTCCCTCGGGAAAACCGCATCCAAACCGCCATGGCTCCCTCTTCGGAGGGGCAAAATTGGGCCAACCGTCTGGTATAATGCCGGGCGTTGGACGGCTCCCGAGAGCGACCAACGGAGGCGGCCCGCGACGGGCGTCGCCTCGCAATGGGAATCCGACGCGCATGAGGGAAAAGAATGACGCCTTTTCTGCGACGCCCGAAAGGCCATCGCGACGACAGACGCCCGTCCTTCCCGGGCCCGCGTTGGACGACCGACCGCGAGGCCGCGCCGCACGTGGCGGGTACGTCGAGCGACGGCATCGGTGTTGGACGCGCCCTAACGAAGCGCGGCCGCCGCGAGATGTTTCGCCACCGTCCCCAACACCCGACGGGGCCGGCCAATGCGAAAACGGCTATCCGAATCGGTGGTTCGACGATCCCTACCCGCGGGCGAACCGCCGATTCGATAGCCCGTTTTTCACCGTACTCCTCACGCTCCGCGTGACGGAAGGAGGACAAAAGACACACCACGATTCCGCCCACAAAGTGTGCCGCTGGCTCCGCGCACACCTCCCCTCTCCCGCCTGCGGGAGAGGGTGGCCGCGCCGCGGCCGGGTGAGGGGACGCCAGAGCAGCGCACGGCGAACCAACGAGAAAGCCGGCCAGAACCCCTCCCCCCGGCCCCTCTCCCGCACGCGGGCGAGGGCAGGAAGCACGATCCCGCCAATCCGACCTCATCCACCGCAACCCCCGTCCCCCCACGGTCGCCGGAGATCCCCCGCGCCGACACACCGTCCCGATGATTCCACCCACAATGCGATTTGGACAAATAAGCGTACTCGCTGTCGTCGTCGTGTTCATAACCACGATTCTTGTCGCCGCGCCGCCTGCCGCGTCGGCCGCGACGCCGATCCTGCCCCGGGTCGGCGTCACGATGAAAACGGACGACCCGACGCTCCAGCGGCTTTTCGACGCGGCGGAGAAGGCCGAGCGGGGGAACGTCGTGGCTTTCGCGGGCGAGCGGAAGGCGCTGGTCGAGGGCGGAGGGTATTCGTGCGTTTGGCTCGAAACGCAGCCGATGGGCGGGGCCATGTACGCCAAACGCAATCTCGAGGTTGCCCTGAACAATCAGCTCCTCTTCATCGAGTGCCAGCGGGCCGACGGACGTCTGCCCGGCGTGATCGTCTCGACCAAGGAGACCCAGGCCAACGGCTGGGACAAGAAAGACGCCCGACTGCCCCCGGGCATGGTGTTTCTGCCGAAGCTGGAGGTGGCGGCGTACTTCGCCGCCTTCTCGGGCTACTGTTTCCCGTCGCCGGCATTGGACGTGTATTACCTGATCGGCCGCGACCGGGAGTATCTCGAGCGGCTCTATCGCGCGATCGAGGCCCACGACGCCTATCTGTGGCGCACCCGCGACTCCAACGGCGATGGGATACTGGAGCTTTGGTGCGTCTTCGACAACGGCGAGGACAATAGCGCGCGGCACGCCGGCTCGCCGGCCAGTTGGCCGTTCGACGACCCGCCGCACGCCAACCGACCGGGCCTGCCGGAGGTAAAGGACTGCCGCACGCCGTTTGCGTCGATGGACGTCATGGCCTGGAGCTACGAGAGCCGCCGCACGCTGGCGGAGATCTCGGCCGAGCTGGGCAACGGCAAGGAGTCGCACTGGCGCGAGCAAGCCGACGACGTGCAGCGGCGGTTGGTTGCCTCGCTTTGGCGGCCCGAGAAACACGCCTGCTACGATCGCGACAAGGACGGCCGGTTCATGGACGTCCTCTTGCACAACAACCTTCGCTGCATGTGGTTTCGCGCGTTCACGCAGGAGATGGCCGACGCGTTCATCCGCCACCACCTGCTCAACCCGGACGAGTTCTGGACGCCCATGCCCCTGCCGTCCATCGCGGCCAACGACCCGCTGTTCCAAAACACGCGCAACAACAACTGGTCCGGCCAGCCGCAGGGTCTCACCTACCAGCGGGCGATCCGCGCGCTAGAAAACTACGGGCACTTCGCCGAGGTGACCCTGATCGGCCAGAAGCTCCTCGACACGGTGGGCCGCACCTGCCGCTTCCGCCAGCAATACGATCCCTTCACCGGCGATCCGGACGACGTCGCCCACGCCGCGGCCGACTACGGGCCGACGATTCTCGCCGTCCTCGAGTACATCAGCCGCATGCACGGCGTCCACATCGACCGCCAGCGTGTCCTCTTCTCCGGCCTGGCGCGCGGCGACCGCGCGATCGACTACACCCAGCGCTGGGGCGAGCGGGAATACGCCCTCAAGATCGCCGCCGGCCAGATGGTCGGTTCGTACAACGGCCAAGAACGCTTCCGCGCGACCGCCGGCGTGCGGATCGTCACCGACCTGGACGGCCGCCCGCGCGAGATCGTCGGCATTTCGCCCGAGACCGAATCCGTCACGCTGCGGATGGGTTCAACCGAGTGGCATTGCGACGTGCCGCCGAATACCGTGTGGACGGTCCATGACGACGGCCCACCGACGCTGGCGCGGCGGGTGGCGTTTGAGTATCCGTATCGGAAGCCGGAGGCCGAGCCGGCGGTGTAGGTGGGCAAGTCACCAGCCCCGAAGGTGGGCAAGTCACCAGCCCCGAAGGAGCGAACTACGCCAGCCCAGGGCAACGCCCTGGGGACGGGGTAACCGCGGTTCGCGCCGAGCCCTGAAAGGGCGGTCCAGACCATCGTCGTCTAGTCCCAGACGTACCGCTCGTCGAACGCAATGCGGTGTCGCTCGAGGAACTCCCTGAACTCGTCCTGAAAGGTCCGTCCGCGGTGGTGTTCCCGTTGTTGGGCGATGTAGGCGCGAACCGCTTCAAGGTTGGATTCCGACACGGCGAACGCGCCATATCCGGCCTGCCAGGCGAACGTCGAAAACAACACGCCCTGCGTCTTGATCCATTTGGACGACGACTTCTTCACGTCCTCCACCACGTCGCTCACCGACACCGCCCCCGCGGGGCTGACAACGGCATCAGGGCTCCGGGATTGGGGGATCCTGGCGCCGCCAGCATGAACTGCGACGATCCAAGTCCCAGCGGGGCGAACCACGACAGCCTCAGCCCGAACGGAGCTGACGGCCGCCTCTGCAAATCTGGTACAATACATGTGTCCCAGGCTACAATGCCGAAATGCGAAACGACTGTGAGCCTCGAAAGACAAGGGAAACCACCATGAAACCCTACCCCTTCCTCCTCGCCCTCCTCGCCCTCCTCTGCCTCCCGCTCCCTTCGCAGGCCGACGAGGTCCGGCCGTTTGGCGACGGGGCGGGCTACTGCGGCACGGCCGAGGACATGGATCGGTTCGTGGGCTTCTTGGAGAAGCACGCGCCCAAGCCGCCGGAGGATGTGCCGGCGCTCGTGGCGGGGATCTCGCCGCACGACGAGTATCTTCGCACGGGCAGGGTGTACTACCCGCTGTTTCAAAGGTTCTCCGCGCCGGAGGTGGTCGTCTTCGGCGTCACGCATCGGAAGATCCGCGAGAAGCTCGGCCAGCCCGAGGAGAAGCTCATTTTCGACACGCACGCGCGGTGGCAAGGGCCCTACGGGCCGATCCAGGTGTCGGGCCTGCGGGAGCATCTCCGGAAGAGCCTCGACACGCGGCACGTGCTGGTGAGCGACGAGGCGCATCGGATGGAGCACTCGATCGAGGCCCTGCTGCCGTTCTTGCAGCACTACCGACGGGACGTGCGGATCACGCCGATCATGGTTACCGCCATGCCGTTCGACACGATGGAAGCCCTGGCCAAGGACGTGGCCGAGGCGATCGACGCCTACATGAAGGAGAACCGGCTTGCCCTGGGCAAGGACGTCTTCCTCCTCATCTCGTCCGACTCGAACCACTACGGCAAGGATTTTAACAACCTCGCGTTCGGCGAGGGCGAGGCCGCCTTCCGCCAGGGCATCGCCCACGACCGCGAGATTGCCGAAACCTATCTGGCGGGCCCAATCTCGCCCGAGAAGCTCCGCGGTCTGACCGCGCGGCTCTGGGGCAAGGACTTCCGCACGCAGGGCGACACCGTCTGGTGCGGCAAGTACTCGATCCCCTTCGGCCTCCTGACCGTCCACCACCTGGTCGCCGCCCGCTCGCCCGATGGGCGTCTGACCGGCCGCCTGCTCGTCTACGGCGACACCCAGACCGAAGGCGTCCTGCCGGTCGAGGGCACGGCCCTGCGCCCGACGACGCCGTCGTCCTTGGAACACTGGGTCGGGTTTCTGTCGGCGGGGTATTACCTCGACGAATCGCCCGGCGGCCGCTGACCGGCGCCGTTGGGCACGCGCCCGGCCCCGCGCCGTTGTCTTGCGAATCGCAAAGGTGAAGCGAGCCGTTTCGCCCGGCAATTCGGGGCCATCGGGCGCCCAGCCCACCCCGTGTCGGGCCGGACTCAGGTTGGCCGCGGGCGGTCAAATTCCTCTACCCGTAGCTCGCGTCATTAACTAAAATTATAGCTTCAAACGACGCGCCGGGGCACTGTTCACAAGAACCATGCGCATGAAACATATTCGAAACTTCTGCATTATCGCCCATATCGACCACGGCAAGTCGACGCTGGCCGACCGACTGATCCAGGCCTGCGGTGGCGTGTCGCAGCGCGAGTTTCGCAATCAACTGCTCGACGCCATGGACATCGAGCGCGAGCGGGGCATCACGATCAAGAGCAATTCGATCACGCTCTCCTACCGCGCCGCGGACGGTCAAGACTATCTGTTGAATCTCATCGACACGCCGGGGCACGTGGATTTCTCGCACGAAGTGCGGCGTTCCCTCATGGCTTGCGAAGGCGCGCTGATTGTCGTGGACGCGTCCCAGGGGGTCGAGGCGCAAACGGTCGCCAACCTCTATTTGGCCCTGGACCACAATCTGGCGCTTCTGCCGGTGATCAACAAGATCGATCTGGCGGCCGCGGATGTCGAACGCGTCCGCGAGGAGATCGACGCCGATTTGGGGCTCGATCCGTTCGAGGCGATTCCCGTCTCCGCGAAGACCGGCGTCGGCGTGGAGGACGTGCTCGCGGGAATCGTCGAGAAGCTGCCTTGTCCCCAGGGCGACCCGGACGCGCCGCTGAAAGCGTTGGTCTTCGACGCCCATTTCGATCGGTATCGCGGGGTCATTCTCCAGTGTCGCGTCATGGAAGGCACGGTGAAACCGCGCGACGCGATCCATTTCATGCACAGGGATTGCGATTACACGGTGGAGGAGCTGGGTTACAATCAGTTGCGGCTCAATCCCAAAGAGCAGCTCGGCGCCGGGGAGGTGGGCTACATCGTCGCCGGAATCAAGAGCGTGCGCGACATCGAAATCGGCGATACGATCACGCACCTCGATCGCCAGGCGACGGAACCGGTTCCAGGCTATAAGAAGGCCAGACAGGTCGTCTTCTCCTCGATCTATCCGATGAACACCAACGAGTACGCGAGTCTGAGCCAAGCTCTGGACAAGCTGGCCATCAACGACGCGGCGCTCGTTTACGAGAAGGATAGTTCGGCTGCCCTGGGTTTCGGATTTCGTTGCGGGTTTCTCGGCCTTCTTCACCTGGACGTGATCCAGGAGCGCTTGCAGCGGGAATTCGACATCGGACTGGTCATCTCGGCCCCCTCTGTGAGATACAAGGTGATCTTGAGGGACGGCCGTTCGATCGACGTGGAAAACCCGAGCCATTGGCCCGATCCCATGAAGATCGATTCGGTCACCGAGCCCTACATCAAGGCTTCCATCCTCACCCCCGAAGAGCACGTCGGCGCCGTCATGGAGCTATGCCGCGAGCATCGCTCGGAAAGTCAGACGATGAGCTATCTCTCCGCGGGCCGGGTCGAAGTGATCAGCGAGATGCCGCTGGGCGAGGTGCTCTTCGATTTCTACGGCAAGCTCAAAACCATCACGCGGGGCTACGGGTCGTTCGACTACATTCCCATTGAGTATCGGGATACCGACATCGTGAAGGTCGATATCCTGGTCAACAAGGAGCCGGTCGACACGCTTTCCTACCTGGTCCATCGCGACAAGGCGCGAACGCGGGCGCTCCACTATTGTGAACGACTTGCCGAGGCCATTCCTCGCCACCAGTTCAAGATCCCGATCCAGGGCGTCATCGGCGGCGCCATCATCGCCCGATCGACGATCCAGCCCTACCGAAAGGACGTAACCGCGAAGTGCTACGGCGGCGACGTGTCGCGCAAGAACAAACTGCTCGACAAACAGAAGAAGGGCAAGGCGAAGATGAAGCAGTTCGGCCAGGTCCAAATTCCCCAAAAAGCCTTCGTCGCCGTCCTCCGCGCCGACAGGGACTAGAGCCCATTCGAAAACCCTTGCCTGGACCGCGCGTCACGGCTGAGCGCGGCGGAGGATTTCGTTGGTTTCATAGGAGATCGACCAGCACGCTGTTCTCCAGATCCATGCCGAGGCGCGTGAGCCTTAAAGCGCCTTCGCGCCACTCAAGCAGCCCGGCGGCGATTGGTTTGTCTAGCTTTTCACCGAACGCCTCGCGGATGCTCAGCCCGTGCATGCGCGTGAAATCCTCGTCCTTGACGCCGCGCGTCATCCGCAGGCCCAGCATCATGCTCTCAAACCGCGCTTTTTCTTTTGATATGTGTTCCGTCTTCGGTTCTTCGCCGGCCAAGTACGCGTCAAGCCGTGACGGGTTCATCGCGCGGCACTCGCCGAAAAAGCTGTGCGCCGCCGAGCCGAAGCCAAGGTACGGCACGCGCGTCCAGCAGCCGACGTTATGCCGGCATGCGTACCCCGGGCGCGCGAAATTGCTGATTTCGTACTGCTCGAAACCGTTCTCGGCGAGCGTCCGGCGAGCGAGCTCGTACATGTCGCGATCCGTCTCCTCATCCGGAAGAGCCAGCTTTCCCGCGGCGATATCGCGGGAAATTGGTGTTTCTTCCTCGACCATCAGGCCGTAACACGAGACATGCGTGGGCGAGAGCGCGAGGGCGGCATCGAGCGTTTCCTGGAAATCCGCGACGGTTTGCGACGGCAGGCCGAACATCAGGTCCAGGTTGATATTGTCAAAGCCCGCTTGACGGGCGATCTCCAGCGAAACGATCGCTTGCTCCCAATCATGGATCCTGCCCAAGAGGCGCAAAAGACGCGTCCGCGCGGCTTGCGCGCCCAGGGACAGCCGGTTGGCGCCCGCGTTGCGAAGCGCGTGCGCGAAGCCGCTCGTGAGCGTTCCCGGATTGCATTCACAAGTAATCTCGGCGTCCTCGTCCACCGAAAAAGCTCCAAGCAGAGCCTCCAGGATGCGCGTTACCTGGCCCTCGTCCAGAAGCGAGGGCGTGCCCCCGCCCAGGAAGATCGTATCCGCCCTGGGATGCCCCGTCTCCTCGCCGCGTCGCTTTATCTCCCGGACAACGGCATCCACGTAACGCGGCATATCCGCCTCGCGCCCGGCATACGACGCGAAGTCGCAATACGCGCACTTGCTTACGCAAAAGGGCACGTGAACGTAAAGTCCGATCGGGGGAGGCAAAGGTCCCTGCATGTTACCTCTTTCCAAACGGCCGGGTAGCCCCGGTTCTTGAACCGGTGTGGCGAAGCCACAAGAGGTCCCGCGCCTCTTGCCGCTCGCGCGGCCCGGGTTCATGAACCTGGGCTAGCCGCTGTCCACTGCTTGAGCCCCAACGGGGCGTTTCACGACAGCCCAGGGCAACGCCCTTGTCGTTCTACACAAGTCCGTGCTCACGGGGCCAACGTCCCGATTCGATTGCCCCGGTAGGGGGGGCGCGCACGGTTCCTCCTCGACGTGAACGAAGGCCAAAGGGAATTCGTTTGCGGTGACCGTCGGCACCGGGTATTCTCCTTCCAGACCTCCAGATGTTTGTCTTGATGACTTGGCGTCCGCATCCCGAGATTCGCAGTCAGATTTCGTGAGGAGACATCGCTGTGTATGATCCATGCACAATCATTCTCGGAGTCCTCTGTGTGGCGACTCCAATCCCGTCCGCCGAATCGTGGCGGATTGAGACGGTGGATAGCGGCGGAAACCTGGGTCTATGCACGTCTCTCGCTCTAGACGCTCTTGGCAATCCGCGTATCAGTTACTACGCTGTGGACGGTCACCTGAAATACGCCGCGCGGAACGGCGACACGTGGCAAATACAAACGGTGGACACAGCATCGTCTACGCAAACGTCTCTTGTCTTCGATGGTGCGGGCAATCCGCACATAAGCTATGGCGACTTCCGTGCCTTGAAATACGCCGCGTGGGACGGTTCAACTTGGCACATTCAAACCATACCCAATGTGACTCGTTTCAATGACCCCTCCCTGGCATTGAACGCGGCGGGCAACCCCTGCATCAGTGTAGGCATTCAAAAGGACATCAATTCCAAACTGAGTTACGCGTATTGGGACGGATCGGGCTGGCAGGTCCAAACCGTGGATGATCATTACGGCACAGGGCGCGACACGTCTCTGGCCCTGGACAGCGCGGGCAATCCTCGAATCAGTTACTCTGACTCATGGAACGACGATTTGAAATACGCCGCCTGGGATGGTTCAACATGGCAGATCGAAACGGTGGACAGCGACGGAAGGGTGGGTATGTATTCTTCACTGGCATTGGATTCCTCAGGGAATCCATGTATCAGCTACTACGACGTGACCAATCGTGATCTGAAGTATGCTGCCTGGAATGGGGCACACTGGCAGATCCAGACCGTGGACAGCGCTGGTCGAGTGGGATATCATCCGTCCTTGGCCCTGGACGCCTTCGACAATCCCCACATCGCGTACGACGATGCAGACTTCGATACGCTTAAGTACGCCGCCTGGAACGGGTCCGTTTGGGAAATCCAGACTGTGGAGAACGTTGGTGACCACGTAGTAGACACGTCCTTGGCCCTTGACCCTTCGGGCTATCCACGCATTGCCTGTTACGACATGAGTAGTGGTGTGTTGAGATACGTGGAGTTCGTCGTTCCCGAACCCTCCGCCATGGTCCTTCTCGGCATCGGTGCCATCGGTCTGCTTTGCCGCGCCATGCATCGACGAAAAGCGGCCATTGAGATGCGATCCCGTACCCAAAGAGAGTGCTTCCTGCGTGCCACCGAGTCTAGGCGCATCGGTCCCAACACGCCCGCCGCGACGCGCATACTCGAAGAAGTCGCGGATCGTACAAATTGCCTGTTGGCGGCGAATCAACGCAACGGGGGCGGCGCCGGTTCTTGAACCGTTGTGGCGAGTCCACAAGAGGTTCTTCACCTCTTGCCGCTTCGCGGTTCAGCTTCAAGAACCTGGGCCACCCGGCTCGGCAAAAGGGGGCGTGGATGTGGAGGCCGATCGGGGGATGCAAAGAACCCTGTATGTTGTATTGAATTCATTTGGGTCGATGGAGCAGAAAGGGAGACGCCTGTTTTCAAATATCAATGATGTCCCCCTCCTGCTCCTCTATACCAACCCGTGTGCGATCAGCAACTCACACCAACGCTTGATTGGCACCGCGAAGACGCACCTGTTGCGTTCGTTCCAGGCGTGCTGAATCGCCAGCAGTCTGTACTGCACATGGGCAATGGGACCGGGCGGTTTCGCCACACCGAAGCACGCACCGCCGCTGAAACCCCTCGGCGTTTTCGGAAAAGGGCTGTCGCACCATGTTCCTGTCACGTGGTCGTACTTCGCGCCGATCGCGGGAAAGTTGAACGTCATCCGGTCGTCGGTTTCCTCTGTGAGTGTCGTCCCAAATGTTCCCGCAGCGAGCGAGACATCGGTTAGCTTACCCGGCAGCGTGTGGATGCGTTCCACAAGTTCCTCTGGGTAGCCCACAAACTGCGCCATCCCGCTCACGATCCGGTCATTGGAGAGCTGGCCCCAGCCCAACTCGGCGCATTCCGGGTCTTCGATCTCCAAGTAACCCAGGTCCAGAGTGTCGTGCCAGCCCCGGTTTAAGATGTTCAGCGGTCGCGAGCTCGTGCTGCCCACATGATGGAGTGGGTTGGTGCTGCGGATAACGCGGACATCGGCGTCGATGCAGTGCCTCGCGGTGGCAACAAAGTGGTGCCCGCTGTTGTTCACCAGGACGCCGGAACCGAGATCGACTCTTTCCTTCTTGAATTGAAGGACGGGGACGACGTAACTAATCGACCACGCCCGTAGGGCGTGGGTTTGGCTTGCCCCGCAAGGCGGGGCGGATTGTGTTGCAAGAGGCCCCGTTGGGGCCAG
>JAFGKA010000586.1 GCA_016928855.1 Phycisphaerae bacterium | reverse complement strand
TGGCTTGATCGAATTTTCCTCCTCCTTTTCGAGGGCGATATGGCCGCAGCAGACCATTTCGCCTTCTTTTTTTGCGACTGGGCCTTCGCGAACTCCGAGTTCCTGCTTGCCCGGCGGTTCATGGCCGGCCCGGACCCGTAATCTCGGCCTGGTCCGCTGTCGGAATCTTCCGCCACGCATCGCCACCCGTCGGCCCACCGCCACGCAACTCCCAGGTCTCGCCGCTCGTCGTGTTGAGCAGGAAGGTCCGAGCGCCGGTCGAAGCCAATGCAAATCGAGCTGATGCCTCCGGCGCCGGCGCCTGAGCCGCATCGCTCCCGGCTGACGCGAACCACAGTCCAACCACGGCCATCACCAGAACCAACAACAGCGCCGACCGTCTTGTCGATTGAGCCAAACCCATGTGAATCTCCTTTGCAGTGTTCCCACCCCGCTCATCGCTCGCCACCGAACATCGATACGCGCATCATGCATCGCTCGATGCAGCGACGCCTCTGTCATCGTAACCGTCCATTGGCGGCGCAGGCGGGCGCCCCCGTTCGCTCACCGATCCACAAGCGGGCCAGCTTGCCGTTATGCTCGAACAGTCGCACTGCCCCACCGGCGGCCACAGGAGCCCCCCGTGCATTCCACCACGGAAACGCGGCCTCCGCTCAATCCGGCGAAAGGCCTCTCAGGTACCCGCCGCGAGCGACGAGTTCCGCCCGGAGTACGGCAACGTCGATGCGAGCAGGCAAGCCTTCTCCACGAACGGCCATCGCGGCGGCCCGACCGGCGGCCTCGCCTGTCGCCATGCAGGTGGACATGACGCGGATGGCCGCCATGGCCTCATGCGTCGTCGAGATACAGCGGCCGGCCACGAGCAGATTCATCACGCCGCCAGGCAACAGCGAGCGGTACGGAATGTCGTAACAATCGCCGCACCATTCCAGCGTGCAATCGTTGTCGTCAGGTCGGTGCAGATCGATCGGATAGCTGGCAACCGCAATCGCATCGTCAAACCGGCGGCAACTGAGAACATCGTCCCGTGTCATCACATAGCGGCCGACAATCCGCCGCGTCTCACGAATACCGAGGAAGGGCGCCGCCTTGGAGAAATGGGCCTGCTCGAAGCCGGGAACGTACTCGATCAAATACCGCACGATGTCGCTGATCTGTCTTCTGGCCTCCGTCTCGCCGACAGCCAGACTGCGTGGATTTGTGCCATCGACACCCTTCACACGCGTCATGTTGACCCACACGTCCCCCTGCCTCAATCCGGTGATGAGGATGGTTCTCTCCGTGGCAATCACCAGACCCGCGGCCTGAGCCGCCTGAATTTGTTGCCTCAATCCAACGACGATGAACCGGTCGTTCTGGCCGAAATACGCCGGAGGAATGAAATCGACTCGGTAGGTCTCGGGGGCGTTGCGGAGACACCGCCGAAGCTTCTCGGTGTCCACGCCGACCATACAGAACATCAGCGTGGGCGGCTGCATGCCCCCCTGCTCGTCGCCTTTCTCACACGGCACGCCGGCGCGGACGGCCACGTCGGCATCACCGGTGCAATCGACGACCACTCTGGCCAGGATCGCTTCCCGGCCCGCCTTGCTCTCGATGAGAACACCCCGTATCCGATCACCGTCCATGACCACATCGGTAAACATCGAATACAGCATCACGTCCACGCCACACTCTCGGAGCATCTCCATCGCAACCGACTTGACGGCCTCCGGTTCAACCAGCGTCAGACTGACGTGTAGCGGGCACGGCCGGTGCTCGCTCGCAGCGTGCTCGACCTTCAGTCGGTCGATGAACTTCTGCGGAAGCCCCGCGATGATGGGTTTGCCTTTCTGGCTCAGGAACCCGAGCACGGGCAAGCCGATCGTAAGGTTGCCGCCAACGAAGCTGCGGCCTTCCACGAGCGCCACACTGAGTCCGCCCTCGGCGGCGGCCATCGCCGCAATGACACCGGCCGGACCTGCGCCCACCACCAGCACGTCCACTTCAGCCCGCACGGGTGTCGCCCTCGCTGGTTCCTGCACTAGACAGAGCGGCTCGTTACGCATGCGAGTTCTCCTTCGGCCTTCCTTTCACGTCGCTCACGGTCCATGCATTGTCACGCTGGCGACGTCGCGCCGGCAACCACCTGGGGCCGGGCTGAGTTCGGTCGTTCCGGCCGCACCATCGTCCACAGGAGGATCGCCGCCACGGGATGCAACACCGCCATCACGGCGAACACCTGCCCCGAACTGAGCGTCTCCATCACGCGCCCGACGAACACATTGAACACGATCGCGCCAGTGGCGCCAAAACCGGCGGCGATGCCCATCACGCTGCCGACATTGCCCGTGGGGAACGTCTCGGCCACCACAACACTGAGCGTGAACAGCCAGCTCAGGCTCACCGCGCCGACGACGCAGAATAGCGCGATCGTCACCGCCGGATGCGGCAGGTATGGCGTCAACGCGGCCACCGGGGCGCACGCGGCCGCCGCAGTCAGCATGAGTTTTCTCGCTCGCAGCGGCGCGATGCCTCGTCGCACGAGCCGATCGGACCACATCGAGCTGCCCACGCCACCCAGATCGGCCGCAAGAAACGGAATCCAGCCGACCATGCCGATCGCGGCGAGCGACAGGCCGGATCGCTCCTGCAGGTAGCCCGGCAGCCAGAAGAGGCAGAAATACCACACCGGGTCGCTGATGAAGCGACAGAGCAGAATGCCCCACAGGCTGCGCGTACGCCACAACTGCGGCCAGGTGAAGGCTTCCGACGACGCGAAGCCCGACGATTCAGCCGCCTCCCGAGCGACCTCGGGCGGTGGATCGCGATAGATCAGCCACCATAGGACGGCCAGCCCGAGGCCGATCACGCCCGGAACAATGAACGCCGCATGCCAGTTGAACCGAATCGCCAGCCAGGAGATCAACGGCGGCGCGATGACCGCGCCGATCGAACTACCCGCGACGGATACGCTGTTGGCGGTGGCCCGCAGCTTGCCTGGAAACCAGGTCGCCACCACGCGCAGTTGCGAGGGGAACGCCACGGGTTCGGCCAAGCCCAACATGCCGCGAAAGAAGCCGAATCGGCTGAACGTCCGGGTGAGTCCGGCGCCAATACAAGCGCTCGACCACGCCACGATGCCGATGAGCATCATGCGCCGGGCGCCAAAGCGATCGACGAGCCAGCCAGCCACCGGGTACATCGTGGCGTAACACACGGCGAAGATATTCACAAGGAGGGCATAGCCGCGGTCGTCCAATCCGAATTCGCATTTCAACGTCGGCTTGAGGATCGAAAGAATCTGCCGATCGATGTAGTTGAGCAGGATCGCGCAGAAGATGAGGGCCAGAATGATCCAACGTCGGCGATACGGGCTCAGCAACGCCATGAACACCTCTTGAGCGACATACTCCACAACCGGGCTCGACTCAATCGCTGAGCCGCGTCCGTCCATTGTACAGACCCGCCCCGCCGTGAAAAGCACCAGCACGAATTCGCCCGAGGCCTGCGGAAGCGGCGCCTGTGCCGCATCGCCACGCGCTGCCGCCGCGTCGCCGGCTTGGTTGCGGCGTCCGCCCCGAGCCGCCTACAATCCGCAGCCATGTATCCCAATGAACGCCAGACCGCCGTACAAGCTGTACTTGAGGCATGCCGCCTCTGCCGCGCCGTGCAGGCAAGACTTGTCTCCGAAGACACGCTCAAGAAGAAGGACGAATCCCCCGTCACCGTAGCCGACTTTGGCGCCCAGGCCATCGTCAGCGCCGAGCTGGCCGCAGCGTTTGGCGACGAACCGCTCGTCGGCGAGGAAGACGCCGCTGCCCTGCGCAACCCCGCCAACGCCACCCTCGCCGAGCAGGTCTTCGCGCACGTTCGCGCCCTGCGACCGGCCGACACCGCCGAAGCGATCCTCGCGGCGATCGACCGCGGAAGGCATCCCGGCGGCGCCGGCAGCCGCTACTGGACGCTCGATCCGATCGACGGCACCAAGGGTTTCCTGCGCGGCGACCAGTACGCCGTCGCCCTGGCGCTGATCGAACGCGGCCAGATCGTGGTTGGTGTGCTGGGCTGCCCGAGTCTTCCCCTGCACGCCGTGGATCCGCACGGCCCCCGCGGCTGCCTCTTCACTGCGGTCCGTGGCGAGGGTACCACCGTCCGCCCCATCGACGGCGGTAACGAACACCCGATCCGCGTTGCCGACGTCGCGACCGCCGCCGAAGCCGTGGTATGCGAATCGGTCGAATCCGCCCACTCCGCGCACGACGATGCCGCGAAGATCGCCGGATTGCTGGGGATCACCGCGCCACCGTTCCGCATCGACAGTCAGTGCAAGTATGCAGCCGTCGCGCGGGGCGATGCGTCCGTCTACCTGCGCCTGCCAACGCGGGCCGACTATGAAGAGAGGATCTGGGACCATGCGGCCGGCTGGCTGGTGGTCAAGGAGGCCAGCGGCGAAGTCAGCGATGTCTACGGCCGCCCGCTCGATTTCTCGCTTGGCCGCACGCTGCGCAACAACAAGGGGGTCATCGCCACTAGCGGCCGCATCCATGCCGAGGTCATCCGCGCCGTCGGCCAAGTCCTGCCGCCGCGAAAGGGATAGGCCGTCCAACGAGGGTATCGTGCGCCTGCCATCGGCGCGGCCTACCAGCAAGCTGGCATACGATTGGGGCCGTTGAAACAGGCCTGGAACGAAACAAAGTCTGTCAGGTCGACGTCACTGTCGCCTTCAAAATCCACCAGTTCGCACCCGAAAGCCCTGGCAGGCCTGTTCGGCCCATTGAAGCACGCCACGAAGACCTGGAAATCGTTGAGGTCCGTATCCCCATCCAAGTCACAGTCGCCATCCAGCGAACCGTACGACGGCTCGCAGGGGCCGTCGTACATGACATTGACCCCCCACCGCGCGGCTTCGCAGCCGTTCCCATACGTCCACCCGTCACACCCACACACGGGGGCGTAGAGCATGAAGCAATAATTCGGCAATGGCGCGCAAACCCCGACGTCATCCCAACATACGCCAGGTGGACGCTGACAGTAATAGCCCGGCCCACAGTGCCAATTATCCCAGCAGTACTGAGCTTGAGCCGCTGACCCCGAAGCGACTAAGACAAGAAACGCAAGAAGTACAACGTTACGCGGGCGTCGTGCCATGGCGAAGCCTCCTTATTACCCCGGTGACGTCACTTCACATGCTAGCCGAACGACTTGCCCGAGTCAAAGTGAATGTACCCACCCGAGCACATGGCCCAACGCATGCAGTCGTCCCGCACGACGGCCCCTCGCGCGGCCGCGCGGTGAGCCTACGTGGCGGACGCATCGAGCATGGCCTCGGTCGCTTCGACGACAGCGGACACATCCAGCGCCTGCATGCACCACGCCTCATGGTCGCACCACATGCCCTCGAATGTGGTGAACATCTAAAGACACGGGCTGCACGGATAATCCGCGTACACGGCCCGATGCTGCTCGCCCCGCGGGGCATAGAGGCCCGGACGCCCCGGACCCCAGAGCGAGACCACCGGAACCCCCTCTGCCGCCGCAAAGATAAACAGGCCATAGCCCTGTTGCAGCCGCCGCAGGAGATGTGCCGGATAGCCCCGCAACGTCAGGTCGTCCGGCGTATCCGTGGCGGACTCGAATCCGATCGTCCGGCGATGCAGGTCGTCGAGGAAGCCAAGACGACCAACCCGCGCCGCCATCGTGACCACGCCCACTTCAGCAGGCGCCACTCGGCGCTGCACCGTCTGGCACACAAGCACCACGATCAGCGGCAGCCCCAGCATCGCCAACCACAGCGGGCGAACGGGACATGCGAACAGAAACGAATGCACCGCAATAAACAGCACCATCCACAGATGGCACTCCCACGTAAGGCAAGCCATTGCAGACAGGCAGACCGCCGTCAGCCCGAACCACCACCTCCAACGCCGCGTCGTCGGAACCATCGCCCACACATACGCCCAGACCGCCAGCGAATAGAGCAGCAACGCATAGCCGTGAAAGTGCAGATTGTCCGCATACGCCAGGAACGCATGACATGTCCCCATCGCCGCGGCCGCCACCACCGCCACAAGCACGAATCCCGCAACCCAGCTACCACGATAACCCTGTGTTGACGGCGATTCCGCCGGTGGCGTTTCGGTAGGCTCCGACGGCAATGCCGGCTCCGCCTCCGCGGACGCCGGCCTGCCAGACGATCACTTCGACGCGATTGTCCTGTTCGATGTCATCGAACACATTGACCCGCCCGGCCCCGCTCTGGCCGCGATGCACCGCCTGTTCAAGCCAGGCGGCGTCCTGCTCATGGTCACCCCCGACGGTGCCGGTTTCAGCGCCCGTCTCCTGGGCAGCCGCTGGCCGCACCTGTTCATCGAACACGTCATCCTGTTCAGCCGCCGTGCGATGCGCCGCGCGCTGGCCGACACCGGCTTTCAGGTCGAACGCGTCGGCTTCACCTGGAAACGCGTCAATCTCGAAATGCTCGTGCTGCACGCAACTCTGCACCGCCACGTCACCTTCGGTTCCGTTCTTCGCGGCCTCGGGCGAATCCTGCCCGCATGGGCGCGACGACGGACGCTTCCGTTCAATCTCGGCGAGCTTTGCGTGATCGCTCGCCGGCGGGACGACCCCACATCGAGCCATCAGTCATCGCGCAGGGAGGCTCCGTCATTGGATCCGGGACGCGATGGTTCCATCGCAAGAGACTCCAGCTGTTTCCTCGCGCCGGTGTGGCTCGGATCGTTCTTCAGAACGTCGCCAAACACAGCCGCCGCATCGGCGAGCTGTCCCTGCTTCCGAAGCAACACGCCAAGGGTATAGCGCTGAGTCACGTTCGCCGGATCCAGCCGTACCACGCGCTGCAGCGCCTCGACGGCCTCCACCTCTCGTTGTTCGCGCAGCAACAGCGCTGCAAGCTGCGTCCAGGCCCACGCGGAAGATTGCCCGAGCTTCTCTGCCTGGCGCAAATGACTCAGCGCTTCTGTGCTGTTATCCTGTGCGGCCAGAGCGATTGCGAGTCGTTCGTGTGCATCCGCGAAGTCGGGGCTGATACGCAGCGCTTCGCGCAGTGGAGCTATCGCGTCCAACGCACGGCCCGCCCGCAATAGCGCACCGGCCAGGTTGACGTGGTATTCCGGTAGATCACTACGCAGGGCCACCGCCTTACGATACTGTTCGATCGCGGCGTCCAATCGGTGCGTCCGCACAAATGCGTTGGCCAGACCATTTCGAAGGTCTGCGCGATCCGGGGCCAGCCGCAGCCCCTCACGGTACTGCGCGATCGCCTCTTCGTTTCGTCCGAGCATCGCATACGCCAGCGCCAGATGGGCACGGCCTGCTGGATACGCCGGGGCCAGCCGCACCGCGGCTTCGAAGTAGGATACAGACTCGGCCACACGGCCTTCACGGAAGATCGCGTAACCGAAGCTAGCTTGCACTCGGGGCTTGTTGGGCGACTTCCGGATGGCGTCGGCAAAAACCGTTTTCGAGTTGCGATAGATGCTGTTGCGGTGCAGGGTGGTGGCCAGTAACGCACATGACACTGTCGTGACGATCGCCGCCTGCAACACAAGAGATACACGCCCCCGAACCGCACGCATCCCTTCGGCCAGGACAAGCGCCGCTCCAATGCTCGAGACATACGTCTTGTATTCAACAAGAAGCTCGGACTGTGGATAGATGATGTAGGGGATCAGCCCTATGTAGAACCAGAAGATGCCGAACGCCACAAGCGGGCGACTCCGCAGCGCCGCAATCACGGCAACGATCACCAACACCACATGAAACAGGATCGCCACGATTGCGCCATGATCCCAAATTGACCACGACACCGCGAAATCGTGGTCCAGGCAACTCCACCGCGGCAATGGAAGCCACAGGAGCTTCCAGTAGTGAACAAACGCCCGCGACTCCGTGAGAAAGTGTTCCCATACACCCCATGTCACGCTGCCATCATAAGACCAAATGCGATGAGCCCAGCGGTAGGGGTCGAAATACCCCCTGTTGAAAGCAAACAGACACATCCACGCCGAGGCGACAAGGAGTCCGGGCACAAGCCAACGCGCATATCGGCGAAGAGCCGCACGGTCGGGCGCACGCAGGCAGAACTCGATCGCCAGGATACCGACCGGCAGGGGCAGGCCAATCGTCTTTGACTTGAAGCTCAGCCAGTAAAAGAACGGCACCCCAAGGGCACACAACCACCTGGACCAAGGCCAGACAGAGAGCGTTCGCAGCGCAGCCCTGCCGTCGTCCGCAGCCTCGCTGGTGCCGTCCGGCGAACGGCGTGCCCGAAGAAAACACAGCAGTGCCAGAAGGTGGAAGGCGGTCACAAGCATTCCGCGTCGCTGCATGATGTACAAGACACTACTTGCATGGATGGGGTGCACTGCGAATAGGACCGCCACCGCCAGAGGAATCCAGACCGACGGTATGCGGCCAGGCTCAATCCGAGAGAGCAGTGTGCGAATCAGAAAGAACACCAGACAGGCATTCAAACCGTGAATCAGCACGTTCGTGATCACGAACCCGGACAGATCCCAGGTGGGTCGGCCCTGTGCCTCATTCAGCAGTGCGTTGAGCATGAATGTCGCGTGCGCAAAGGGCTGGCCCGGCTGCCACGGAGCCCACAACAACAAGCGGACCTGGCTGGTCAGCATCTGCTGCGGGTTGTCTGTTTCGATCAGGTCATGCCGGGAATCAAACAGAAACTCCTCGCGATCGGCATTGCAGTATGCGAAACCGGCCAATCCCAAGAGAAGCAGGCAGACCAGCAGTGTATGTAATCGTTGTATCCGCGTGCCGGGCAATGACCATCTCGCCCTGCCGGATAACGATTCCTTCCTGCGGTTCCTGGACACGGCACACTACTCCAACCTGGTACGATGAAAAGTGTTGCACATGACGCCGGCATGGCCACAACATACCAGCGTAACCGAATCGCGACGGAATCCAAACTGTGTGTGGCTGGTCGATGCTTCTCTCGTTTGGACAGCTGTATGCTGCCGAATGCCAGGACGCAAGTATCGCAGTCGGTTGACTGTTGGGGGTAGCGCACGTAGGATGCCGTGCCTGTCAACATTGAGGAGGCACGGAATGATCGTCCGATTTGTGATTTGTGGTCTCATTCTTGCAAGTAAGGTGCTCGGCGCGGACGCCCCGGCCGCGGAAGAGAAACTCAACCCGCCAGGCCTCAACACCAGGGCCGACGGCTACCACGGCATCTGGTACGCGAACCAGAAGTCGGACGATGAATACAAATACAAGTACAGCGGCGGCCTCGGCACCTATTGCGCTAAGCACATCCCGCTGGCCTACTACAGTGAAAAGGCCCAGAAGACCTTCTTCTGCTACGGCGGCACCGTCCCCGGAAAGCAGCAGCTCCTCGAGATGGTCTCCTTCTACGACCACAAGACCGGCATGGTGCCGCGCCCGACACTGCTCATGGACAAGGGCACGTCCGACGCCCACGACAACCCCACCATCATGCTCGACGACGATGGCTACGTCTGGGTGTTCGCCAGCTCGCATGGCACGGGCCGCCCGTCGTTCATCTTCCGCAGCGATAAGCCCTATTCCACCGATTCGTTCACGTGCCTCGTCAAGACGAATTTCTCCTACCCGCAGCCGTGGCACTGGCCGGGCAAGGGGTTCTTCTTCATGCACACGCGCTACAGCCCCGAACGCGGCATGTTCTGGATGACCAGCCCTGACGGTATCAACTGGAGCGAGGGCTTCCCCCTGGCATACATCGGACGTGGCCATTACCAGACCAGCGGCCGGGGCAAGGACAAGATCGGATCCGCGTTCAATTATCATCCCACCGAAGGCGGCCTGAACGCGCGTACGAACCTCTATTACGTCGAGACAAAGGACTACGGCAAGACGTGGACGAATGTGCAGGGCGAGACGCTCGATCTTCCGCTCAAGGCGATCAAGAACCCGGCGCTTGTTAAGGATTATGAAGCCGATAAGCGCCTCGTCTACATGAAGGACATCAACTTCGACGCCGAGAACCGCCCGGTCATCTTGCACCTCACAAGCAACGGCTACGCCTCCGGCCCGGAGAACAATCCGCGCACGTGGACGACCGCCCAGTGGACTGGCACCGAATGGACCATCCGCCCGGTAACCAACAGCGACAACAACTACGATTCCGGAAGCCTCTATATCGAAGCCGACGGCACGTGGCGGATCCTCGCATCAACCGAGCCCGGCCCGCAACGCTACAACACCGGCGGTGAGATCGCCTGCTGGGTCAGCGCCGACCAGGGCCAGAACTGGAAGAAGACCGCCGACGTCACCCGCGACAGCAAGCTCAACCACAGCTACGTCCGCCGGCCGGTCAACGCCCACCCGGACTTCTACGGCTTCTGGGCCGACGGCCACGGACGCGAACCGTCCGAATCACGGCTCTACTTCTGCGACAAGACAGGCACCCGCGTCTTCCGCCTGCCCGAAAAGATGACCGACGACTTCGCCAAACCGGAGCCGCTTGAGTAGTAGAACAGGCCAGTAAACGAATTGCGCCGACTCGGAAAAAGGTGGGAAAAGGTGTCAGGATGATTTTTAACGGCCGCCAAAATCATCCTGACACCTTTTTCCTTCCTCGACGTACCGTCTTGCGCGGAGCACGCGCCTGCCGCGCAACGCTATGATGACCAACACCGGTCCCAGCCGGCAATATTCAGTGATGTCCCCTTTCCCCTCCGCAGTGATGTCCCCTTTCCCCTCCGCAGTGATGTCCCCTTTCCCCTCCGCAGTGATGTCCCCTTTCCCCTCCGTGTGCCACTGCTCTGTGAGCAGTGTCTTATATAAGGCATATCCTCCCACCATATTCGACGGGTGCGTCATGCCGCACCGCAGGCCTCCGTGGCAGAAGCTGCCAACTCCGTCACCGCACGATGATCCGAACACACTGCTCAGCCGCCTCGGCCGTCAGCGGCAGATCGATCACGATCCGCCCCTCCCCCGGCGCGGCATGGCCGTCCCGGGTGTACGGATTGTGCGGCAGCACCGGCCAGCGAACGCTCGCCGCCGGTGGCAGATCAAACCGCACACCCGCGTGCTCCATCCACTCGCCGGCCACGCCAGCGGGCCACGCCCATGCCTCATCACCAAGCGTCAGCCCTTTGCCCGACGCCGACGCCACCGCCTCGCCCATTTTCGGCAACAGCGTCACATGTGCCGCGACCGGCGCCGCCCCTGGCTCCGCAGCCGATACGCGGTACTCGATGCGATCGTCGTCCAGAATCTTCACCCCCACCGCACAACGCTGCTCACCGTATTCGAAATCGACACCTACATCGCCATCTGTGATAAGTACCGCCTTCGTCGGCACGTGCAACAGCCCGGCCGGCGGATTGAAGTTCGGATTCGTATCGCCCTCGCGGAGAGAAGACCCACGCGGATCGCCGACGGTGAATGTGCTCCAACCCGGCTGCAGTTTCGTATTCCCCCCACCAAGGATCAGGCCAGCCTTCTTGTGATAGACGCTGACGAAGTTCTGCCGATCCTGAATCCACCGTGAGCCCGAGATCGGACACCGCATCGCCGAGACCACGATGAACCAGGGCCCCCGCCGCCGGATCACCGCATCGCGGTCCCCGAGCACAAAGTCGCCGTCCGCGTCGAGGTCCTTCGCCGGCACGCCCGGCCCCTCCTCGCCGTAGAGCAGGAACGACGCCATCCCATCCGCCGAGAGCGCCGCGCTCTCGCCCAACGCTGCGAGTTGTCTCGCCACAAACGTCCGCCCCTCCGGCGAGAACGAAAACCCGACGTTCGGCAGCACCGTCCGCGCGTAGTACGGGTTGCGCTCATCAACCGTCTCGACCAGCGCGCCGTTCGGATACGTAAAATGCAGGTGGAACACCGCCGCGCGTCGCAACGCCGGCAGGACCGACTTGTCGCCCGACACCGCGTAGTACGTCCCCAACGCATCGACGTAGACCATGTTGTAGTTCACAACCGGGCCCATGTGTTCCGACCAGTAGCCCGCCTTGTCCTGCGCCGCCACGACCTTCCCGAGAAAGTCCGCTGCCTGCTGCGTCCACGCCGGCTCATCGAACACCTGCCCGGCAATGTACAAGCACATCGCATGATGCGCGGGGATGTTCTGCATATGGTTCAGCGATGTCCGAGCGATCCCGTCGAAGCCAAGCCGCAGCGCCTTGACCCATCGCTCGCGCCGCTCCGCCGGCATCGCGTCGCGAATCAGCGCGTACGCTCGAATCCACCGCGAATACGTCCACGGCATGTAGATCTTGCCCCAGGTTGAGCCGTCCTTCTTGCGGAATTCCCACTGGCCGCTCGCATCCTGGTCGTCAATCAGCGCATCGCCGCCGGCCATGATCGCACCGAGCAATTCGTCGCTGTGATAGTACGGATTCGTTGGATCCTTCGTCGCCCAGGCCACCGCGAGCGGGAAGAGCACGTTCTGCTCAGTGACGATCCAGATGCCTTCGCCGAACCGGCCGGTCTCCGGATCCTGCGCCTTGAGCATCCCCGGCACCGCCCGGACAATCTCCGCCAGCGCCCGCGCCTTGAACGTCACCTCATCCCCGGCCCGCCCCGCCGCAGGCCCTCCGATCAGAGCCCCAGCCACAATCGTCGCCACCGATGCGAGACGCATAACCACCCATCCTTTCGCAAAGATTGAAGTATGTTGGCCTATAGCCGCCAGCCTCGCCCAAGGCAAACCACCTCCGCACCGGCATGCATCCCCTCCGCACTAAGTGCCGGTTTCGGTTCGCGACTTTCGTCGAGTGCCACTGGTCCCGACGCACGTCGGGACCCGCCAGTGCTTGGATGACCACCTCGCCCCGCCGGCAAAAAACGAAACTGACCTGCCGAAAACGGCACTGGGCGGCATCAGCAGGCCCGAAGGGCTTGCCCGTGTCTTCTCGGCCACCAATAACGTCATCACCCGTTCCGTTCGCGCCGGCGCGAACGGAACAGCGCGTGTGATAGAGAGGGCGGACACGGGGAAGATGCCGGCCGGGCCCCCCGCTTGCGGGTTTCGTCGAGCGTAAGCCGACACGAGGTAAGGCGCGTACTCACCGTCGCAGCTCCGAGGGGATGCTGCAGCCATTGACCTCGATCCATTACAGGCGAACGATCAGCAGACACTTGCAAAGGAAGACGAAGCAATGGGATAAGATAGGCTTTAGCGGCTTGTGCACGATCAATAGGGTGCACCAATCATAGAAATGGGCGTTGCACGACACCGAAGCGTAGCCCGGCGTGGCCGACGTAGCATTGTTCTGTTGGATGAACGTGCGCCAACACAATACCGGGGGCAGCTCACCTCACGGCGCGCAATCGGCAACCCGGCGTAGCGTGGTATCGATCGTCGGCCTCAATGAGGAAACGCAAGACGCGGACCGTCCGTCGCCGGAGTCCATGGAAGGTCAAAATCCGCCGGCATCGCGAACGGCACGATCTCGGGAGCCGGGCTGTGCCAATGGGCCCAGCTCACTCCAGTCGCATCGGCGAAGAACAGGTCGCTCGCAACCAAGGTGGCGTCTACGATGGCGTCCACATCACCGGCGGTTCCAGCTTCCGGCAACGCCGCCACAACGTCGGGCACGTTGACCTCAGGCGCAGCCAGGCTCACTTCGATCCGGAACGGCAAGCCGCCCTCCTGCTCGATCCCGCTCGCCTGAACGGCCTCAATGCGCTCGGCGTCCTCAACGCACGCCATCGGGTCCAGGTGGGCAAGCCACATGGCGTCCTGAGCATCGAGCGCCGCAATCGACGATGCCGGTGTATCCGCGGAAATCGTCACAAGAATCTGCTCCGGTTCGGGTTCCGGGGGCGCCACCATCGTTTCCTGCGCCTCGGCGTCGATCGCGGTCGTCTCGACGAACGACTCCATCGTCAGCGACTCCGTCACCTCCGCAACCGGCTCCAGCTCCACGATTTCCGGGGCCGCCACGGGCGCTTCAGCCTGCGGCGTGTCTGCCGCCGCGACGGCTTCAGCCGCTCTAGCGTCCGCCTGGGCTGCGGCATGTTCCGACAGCGATCGTGCCTGTTCAAGCCGCTGCTTCGCCGCTTCAAGCTTTGGATTTGCCGCGAGCGCCGCTGCGAACGCGGCCTCCGCCTCGGCAAAACGACGCGCGGACTGATACATCAGCCCGACGTTGTACTGCGCATCCGCTTCCGTCAGCACGACGCGAAACGCGTCCAGCGACTCATCGAAGCGACCTTGCTGTGCGATGACGATGCCGAGATTGACCCGGGCTCGCACAAAAGCCGGGCTCAACTCCACTGCGTTTCGCAGTTCCGCCTCCGCGTCGGCCCACAGGCCGCGGCTCATGTAGCAGAACGCGATGTTGTTCCGGTGATGCGATTTCTTCGGTTCGAGTTCGATCGCCCGACGAAAATGCGTTTCGGCCTCGTCGAAATTGCCGAGTCGTCCGAGACACATGCCCAACCGCGTGTGCGCTTCGATGCAATTCGGATCGCGCATCAAAGCGGAACGATACTGCCCGATCGCCTTGTTGAGGTAGTTCTGGCTTTCGTGGAGACGGCCTGCCGCGAGATGCGTTCCGGCCTGGATGTCGGGGATCTCCCCGATCTCTGACTCATCCGCCGCCGATGCACCCTTCTGCGGCTGCCACCGACTGAGTACCTGTGATCCGCTGCCCGCATCGGGCGGCTGGCACCCTGCCACAACAAACAAGAAGACCAAACCCGCAATCAGTGCCCAACCGGCACGCTTCCGTGCGTCCATCGGCGATTTCCTCCCTGTCTTCACTGGCGGCGACAATCGTGTAGTGTCAGCTCGCCCGGCAAAGAGTGCTGCGTGTCTGCTATTTCCCACCCAGAATGCTGCCGAGATTGACACCGTCCTGCTCGCCAGCCTGCTTCTGGCTGACTGTCAGCGAACGACGGGCCGCGACGGCTTCCTCAGCCGACATGCCGGCGACAGCAACAGGCCCCTGCTCGACAGTAATCTTGTCCATATCGACGCCTGCCGCACTGAGATACACACGCACGGCCTCGACTCGCTTTCCAATCAATTCGTCGTTATCAATCGCAGCGTCGTAGTTGAGGCGTCCGCCATATTCCTTGAGCAGTGCCGCATAGCGATCGAGCCGGCGTGCCCCATTGGAATTCAGCACGGAAGTGTGCGGCACGAAATGAACGTCGGTGACGCACCGTTCGGCCAGCAGCGTGTTGTCAAGCATGTACGTGTAGTGCTGATGAAGGTCCGACTGCCGGCTGGACCAGCCCTGCGGCGGGGCATTCAGACG
>JAFGKA010000585.1 GCA_016928855.1 Phycisphaerae bacterium | reverse complement strand
CGCGCTCGTGCGTCTGGTCGTGCATTGCGGTTTCGCGCAGACCAACAGTGAAGCGCGCCGGCTCGTGGCCGAGAAAGGCATACGGCTCAACGGTGAAGTGCTTACGGATCCGACGGTGACGCTGGCTATTTGCGCCGGCGATGTATTGCAGCGTGGCAAGCGGAAGTTTGCCCGGCTGGCGGTGTAGTCGGCGCAGCGCGGGAATCCACGGCGCTGCGGTGTGAGGTTGCAGATGGAGTTGCCTGCACTCGAATGCCCGGAGCGGTACACGGGGTTGTATGTGTTCGACTTCGGCGACCATGTGGCTGTGGGGTACACGGTGGAAGAGGTCGCCATCCTGCTGAGCGTCGAGGCGTATGCCACCGGCACGGTGTATCGTATCCATCGCGCAGCACCGGACGGGACAATGGAACTGGTAGGTATCTCCGCCGGAGGGCTTGGTAAGCAGGAGGCGATGCGGTTCTGCCGCGCCGTCGCGGCCGAGGCCCGGGTGGATTTCGAACGACTCCTCGCGTTGGCGGCGGCGACACCGCCCCCCTGCCGCGTCTTGGCGCGCCTGGTCCAACAGACGGGTACAGCGTTGCCGCACGCGACCGCGATCGCATTTGCGGCGGTGGAGGCGGACGCGGTGAGCCACTGGCTGCGGGATGGTGGGTTCATGGGGGGCGACTGTGTCGACGTGCACCATGGCGAGGAAGCAGCGGCTGGCGTTGTCGTCGAACAGGCCGAATTGAGGCCGGCCGGCGTGGGGCCGTTACGTTCGCGCGAGGCTGTGCTGGCGGCGACGCATGAGACGGTTCAGCGGTAGGATCCGTGAGCCGACCAGGACGCGGAGAGCACACGCACAAGGAGCAGGCGAATGGCGAAAACATACGGATTCGGTGTTGTCGGCGCGGGCATGATCGGCCACTTTCACGCGGACGCGATCAAACAACTGGCCAACGGGAAGCTCGTGGCGGTGTGCGATTCGGTGCCGGAGGCCGCCAGGGCATTTGCGGAGAAGTGGGGCTGCGCCGCGGTGACCCGCCTCGATGACCTGCTCGAACGGGATGATATCGATCTCATCACCGTCGGGACGCCGAGCGGCACGCACGCCGAGATCGCCATCGCGGCGGCTCAGGCCGGAAAGCACTGCATCGCCGAGAAGCCACTCGACGTGACGCTCGAACGGATCGACGAGGCCATCGCCGCGCACGACAAGGCGGGCACGGTCCTTGGCGGTGTTTTCAACTCGCGGTTTATGCAGACCGCCAGGCTCTTTCGTGCGGCGGTCGACCAGGGGCGTTTCGGCAAGCTCACGTTCGGGTTTGCCTACGGGCCGTGGTGGCGCGACCAGGAATACTACGATAAGGGCGGCTGGCGAGGCACGATAGCCCTCGACGGCGGCGGCGCGCTGATGAATCAGGGCATCCATACGATCGACCTGCTCCAATGGCTCATGGGGCCGGTGAAGCGCGTGACCGCGTTTTGCCGCACGCTCGCACACGAGCGCATCGAGGTCGAAGATACCGGCGCGGCGACGCTCGAATTCGAGAACGGGGCGCTCGGCACCATCGCGTGCACGACGAGCATGTGGCCGGGCCATTTCCGGACCGTCGAGGTGTCCGGAACGGACGGCACCGTGGCGATGGCCGACCAGAAGTTCTTTTTCTGGCAGTTCCGTACGGAAACCAACGCCGACAACGACATTCGCAAGCAATACATGGAGTTTCCCGCCGTCGCGATCGGGGCGTCGAATCCGTCGGCGGGCATGACGGCGGACAACCATCGTGACAATTTCTCGGAGTTTCTCAACGCGCTCGAGACCGGCCGACGGCCGATGATCGACGGCCATGAGGCGCGCAAGGCCGTGCAGATCATCCTTGCGGTCTACGAGTCCGCGCGGCAGGGTGGCAAGCCGGTGGATCTGGCGTAACCGCTCCGGCGGTTTCCGCGCTGGCTGTTGTCAGACGGCCCGCGCAATGGGTGAGGCTGGCTACGATGCTCGGTAATTCGCAGCACATTTCCGTAGTAATCGGGCTTGCTGCCGTCTTCGGGGCGGGATGTGTCAATTCGATCGTGCCCGCCCTCGAACGACCGTGGGTACGTCATGTTATTGACAATGCACCCAGGGGCGCCGACGGCGTTCGGCTCGCGGACGCGAATGGCGACGGGTTACCCGACATCGTCACGCCCTGGGAGGAGAGCGGGCGTGTTCGGGCCTACCTGAACCCCGGTTCGACGCGGTCAACCCGGCCGTGGCCGGCCGTGACCGTTGGCGAGGTGGGCTCACCCGAGGATGCCGTCTTTTGGGACGTCGATGGTGATGGAGCGATCGACGTGGTGACCGCAACGGAAGGCGACGTCGAAACGGTTTGGCTTCATTGGGCGCCTCCGGACCCGTCCCGATACCTCGATTCCCATGCGTGGATGACCCAGCCGATTCCCGCGACCGTTCACGCGCGCGAGTGGATGTTCTGTATGCCTATGGACGTGGACAGCCGGCATGGCATCGATCTGGTCCTTGGCGCGAAGGGACCTGATGCGCAAATCGGCTGGCTCGAATCGCCAGTCGATCCGCGCGATCTCGCGGCGTGGCGATGGCATTCGCTGTACGACGCTGGCTGGATTATGTCGCTTGCCATCGCAGACATGGACGGCGATGGCGACTCCGATATCGTAGCTTCCGATCGGAAGGGAGATACCCGCGGTTGTCTCTGGCTGGAGAACCCCGGTGTCACGCAGGTACGGACGGCACCCTGGCCCGTTCATCATATCAGCACCAACGGCAGGAACTACATGTTCCTCGCGCTTGCGGATTTGGATCAGGACGCCATGCTTGATGTGGTCGCGGCCACCTCCACGCGGGAGTTGTTGTTCCATCGCCGCCAATCCAGCGATGGAACGGCGTGGGAGAGTTTTCCGATTCGTTTGCCGGACTGTGTTGGCACGGGCAAGGCCGTCGCCGTGGCGGACATGGACGAAGACGGGCGGTTGGACATCGTCGTGACGTGCGAGAACGCCCAGGATGGGCGCCTTGGCGTCGTGTGGCTGTCGTATCGCACACAGGTCACCGCTTCGATCTGGGATGTTCACGACATCAGCGGGCCCGAGGGCGTCAAGTACGATCTCGTGCGGGTGCTTGACCTTGATGGCGATATCGATCTCGACGTGCTGACTTGCGAGGAACGAACCAACCTTGGCGTCATCTGGTACGAGAACCCGATTCACTGAAAGGGTAGTTTTCATGAGGGTCTATCTCGCTGTTTCGTTTGCCTTTGGTGTTGCAATGACGATCGGCTTCCCTGCTGCTGGGCAGATGTTCGACAAGCCTGACCGCGGAGAGCCCGGCGATGTGATGATCCAGGAATACCTGCGCGTCGAAACCGCGAAGTTGCATGATCGATACCTCGAGGGAATCAAGTCCTTGGATGACTGGACCGCCCAAGGTGAGCGCTACCGCGATGAATACCTCTACATGCTCGGTCTGTCGCCGCTGCCCGAGCGGACGCCGCTTCATGCGACGGTGACCGGAACCTTTGCCGGCGACGGGTTCGAGGTCGAGAAGCTCCACTTTCAGAGCCGGCCGCACCTGTACGTGACGGCCAACCTCTTTCGCCCCCCTGCCGGTGACGGCGGCTTGTCCGAGAAACGGCCGGCCGTGCTCTATGTCTGCGGGCATGGCAGCCGCGGGCGGGATGGCAACAAGACCGCCTATCAGGCCAACGGCATCTGGTATGCGCGGCACGGCTACGTCTGCCTGATAGTGGACACGCTCCAACTCGGTGAGATTGCGGGCGTACATCACGGAACGTACCGGGAGAACCGATGGTGGTGGCAGTCGCGCGGGTATACGCCGGCCGGGGTGGAGGCGTGGAACGGAATCCGTGCGCTCGATTACCTCGTCAGCCGGCCCGATGTGGATCCCGAGCGAATTGCCATGACCGGTATCAGCGGGGGCGGCGCCGTAACCTTTTGGGTGACGGCCGCCGACGAACGCGTCAAGGTTGCCGTGGCGGTCAGCGGCATGGCGGATCTGCCTTCGTATGTGGCCGACCGGACGGTCAACGGGCACTGCGACTGCATGTTTCTCTACAATGTTTTCGGCTGGCCCTGGACGCACATTGCGGCGTTCGTCGCACCGCGTCCGCTGCTCTTCATCAATAGCGATACGGACCGGCTCTTTCCGATGGACGCGAATGAGCGAGTGGCCGCTCGACTGGAGCGGGCCTATTCGCTCTTCGGTGCCGGCGACATGGTCGACGCTGTCATCAGCGTTGGCAAACACGCCTACCGTGAGGATATTCGCAAAGCGACGTTCCGCTTCATCAATATGCATCTCAAGGACGATCCGCGAGTGGTAACGGACAGCGAAGTGGACCTCGTGACAGGCACGCGAAAAGATCCGGTTCATCCGATTGAGCCGAAGCGACTTCGCGTCTTCCCAGCCGATGCCGACATTCCCGGCGATCAGCTCAACACGATGATGGATGAGCACTTCGTGCCGATGGCTCGTGTGAGTCCGCCGGAGTCCGGGGCGTTCGATACATGGAAACAAGCACTCGTCAATGAGTTGAGGCGTGTCGCGTTCACGTATTTCCCACAACAGATTCCTCCTGCCACCCTGTTGGAGCGGATCGAGCCGGGCGTGCTGCGCATGACATCGGAACCGTCGATCGAATTCCGGCTGACACGGTCGAATGCCGTGGGTGCGTCCGCTGGCGCCGCCGTGCTGCTGGTCGTGCTCGGTCCGGACGACGATGACGCCGTGCGGGAAGAACTGGCCGCGCTCGCCGGACCGAACGAGGCCGTTTACGTGTGCGAGCCTCGTGGCGTCGGTCCAACACGGTGGACGCGGAAGAAGCCCTACTACGTCGAGCGGTCCCATGCCTTGCTCGGCCGTACGGTCGATGCCGGCCGAATCTGGGACATCGCGGCAGCCGCGCGCTACCTCCGGGCCGAGGCGGGCGGCGAGCGTCCGGTTCGGGTCGTCGGCAAGGGCCCCGCGGCAGTCCTTGCCGCGTATGCGACGCTCTGGGAGCCGGACATTGCCGCAGTCGTCCTGGTGGCGCCACCGGCGACCCACATGGACCCGGCTGCCCCACAGATCCTCAATGTGCTCCGCGTCTGCGACATTCCGGACATTCTCGGCATGCTCGCCGGCCGCCATCTGACGCTTGTGCGGGCGCCGGCCGGCGTGCTCGATCGCGTGCGGGCCGCGTACACGGCTGCGGAGGCAAACTCGATGCTCGCCATCGAATGAGCGGTGGCGGCCTGCCGGGCAAGGCTCCAAGGGCCAACCGGTCCCCCACCGTGGCAGCCGAATCCGAGTGTGCCGGTGGCCGCCATGGAATCGCGTGCCGTCACCGCGTAGAATGATTCGCTATGGCGTTACCGATTGTTGCGATTGTGGGCCGACCGAACGTCGGCAAGAGTTCGTTGCTGAACTGTCTTGCGAAACAGCGGATCAGCATCGTCGAACCCACGGCCGGCGTGACCCGGGACCGCGTCAGCGTGATCCTGGACGTCAACGATGTCTACTTCGAGCTGGTCGATACCGGCGGCTATGGCATTGAGGACCGTGACGGCCTCACCGCCCACGTCGAGGCCCAGATCCAGTTCGCGGTCAGCGCCGCGGTTCTGGTCCTGTTTGTCGTCGATGCCCGCGAGGGCGCCACGCCATTGGACCGCAAGGTTGCCGAGCTGCTTCGGCAGGCGAATCGGGACGCGATTCTGGTTGCCAACAAGGTTGATGAGGTTCGCACCGGAACGGATCTTGGCGACCTGAATCGCCTTGGCTTCGGCGAGCCGGTCTCCGTCTCCGCGCTGCACGGCCGGGGTCGAAGCGACATGCTGGAGCGTATCGCCGAACTGCTTCGGCCCCTGGCATCAGAGCGGCCTGCGGACCCCGTGCTCAAGCTCGCGATTGTGGGGCGACGGAATGCCGGCAAGAGCACATTCATCAACGCGCTGGCTGGCGAGGAACGCGTCATCGTCAGCGAGGTCCCCGGGACGACCCGGGATTCGGTCGATGTGCGGTTCGAACACGACGGGCAGACCTACGTAGCCATCGACACCGCCGGCGTGCGCAAGAAACGCAAGCTGGCCGACGACATCGAATACTATGGCTTCACGCGGGCGGAGCGATCGATCCGGCGCGCCGACGTCGTGCTGTTCTTCATCGATTCGACCGTCCCGATTGGTGAGGTCGACAAGCGCCTCGGCGGTTATATCGCTGAGCAGCACAAACCATGCGTCTTCGTCGTGAACAAGTGGGACCTCGCCAAGGATCAGGCGGTTACGGACCAGTACGGCGAGTATCTCACAAAGGTCATGCCGAACCTCGATTTCGTGCCGATTGCGTTTGTGACCGCCACGCAATCGCGCAACATCCAGTCCACGCTGAATCTGGCGAAATCGCTGTACAAGCAGGCCACCGTCCGTGTATCCACGGCTGCGCTGAACGAGGCGATGGCCGAGATCCTCGCGATGCGCGGTCCTTCGCCCAAACGCGGCGCGAAGCGCCCGAAGATTCTCTATGGGACGCAGATCGGCGTCGCACCGCCGACACTCGTGTTCTTCGTGAACTCCCCATCGCTGATTCGCCCCGACTACCAACGATTCCTGCTGAAACGGCTGCGTGAGCGGCTGCCGTTCGATGAGGTTCCGATACGGTTGTTGTTCCGGTCCCGTCATAGTACTGGCCGGGCAGCCAGAACTGCCGCACGACCACGGCGGGCCGAAGCTTCCGCGGGCAAGCGCCCCCGGCGAAAAGGAGCCCGAAGCAAACCATGAGCATCGAATTTCACTGTGACCATTGTTCCAAGTTGATTCGTGCCCCGGAAGACGCAGGCGGCCGGCGCGCCAAGTGTCCGTATTGCGAGCAGAGCGTCTACGTGCCGTCGCGCGTGGCCGATGAAGAGGAGATTCCGCTGGCTCCGTTGGACGAGAATGACGAGGCCGAGCAGCGACGTCTGGCCGAGGAGGCGCGCCGCACGGCGGAGGAACTGCGGGCAGACCGTCGGCCTCCAGCCGACCGAGTGACGGCGCCGACGGGACCGACGGAATCGGCCATGCCGCATGATCTGAAGGACGCCGGGGGCGATGCCGAAGAGCGCGTCGTTGACTACCTCCTTTTGATGCGCGAATCGCAGCTCGTCCAGGCGGAGGAGGTCCTCGCCGAGTTGCTGCGGGACCGCGAGGCTGCCCGTCAGGCGATCGAACGACTGGTGGCGGATGCGGTTCCACCGCCGGCGCTGGCCGATGTCCCTTCAGGCGTATACCAGGGGTTCCTCAAGAACCTCCGTGCGCAGCTGAAGTGATCGTGCTTGGGCAGCGGGGGTTGGCCCGGCGGGATGCGAATTGCGGACGCATGGCTTTCATTGGGCCGGCAACACGGGGCCGAGCGGCGGTCCTGGTGCAGGGTGGAGACGGGGCTTCGGGCCGCGTCGTCACATCACCTCACAGATGAGTGGAGTATGGCTGCACGAGCGAAGGCAAAGGGGCGAAAGGCCGTTTCCGCATCTGGCGCGCCTGCCGATGCCGTGGCCGTCGCCGGGCGTCCTGAACGCGTGGCGGGCATTATTCTCTGCGGCGGCAGTGGGACACGCATGGGGCGAACCCGGTCGCACAAGGTTTGTGCGTCGGTGGCCGGTCGGCCGGCGATCGTCCGTTTGATTGGCACCCTCCGCCGCGCCGGCGTCGATCCGCTCGTCGTCGTGGTCGGCCATCGTGCCGGGGACGTGGTCGAGACCGTCGGCTCGGCGCATCCGGGCGTAACCTTCGTGTACCAGCGTGATCGGCTCGGAACCGGGCATGCCGCGCGAATCGGGATGGATGCGCTGGCAAAGTTCGGCTGCGACGGGCTGGTGCTGATCACGATGGGTGATAAGTGGTTCGAGCCCGCGCTGGTGCGCAGCGCGTTGCAGCGTTTTCATGATGCCCGCGCCGATCTGTTGCTCGTGACGACCCCGAAGACGCCGAAGAGTTCGGCCGGACGTCTCGTGGCGCATCCGCGAAACGGCATCCTCGGTATTGTGGAATTGCGTGATATTCAACGAGGGAAGGTCCTCGAGGACTGGCTGGCGATGGCGTCGCGCAAGGCCGTCTTGTCGCGCGGCGCCCTGCGCGCCGCCGGGCTCGAGCGGATTCGGCCGGCGAAGAAGCTGTGGCGAGCCCTGGGGCCGCTGGCCACGTTTTCGCACGGGACGGGCACGGTGCGCGCGTCAGAACTCGCGCAGGCCATTCGCGAGACGGGCCTCACGATTCAAGTCGGCAAGGCGACGCTGGATCCGGATCAGATCGAGCAGTACAGCCCGACCGTCAACGAATCCGTCTATATCGGTCGCGCGGCGATGCTGCGCGAAACGGTGTGTCGCATCGGTCGCGATAACGCCCAGGACGAGTACTACCTGACCGATCTCGTCGAACTGACGGCTGCCGGTGGCAAAGGACGCGTGGTGGAACACCGGCTGGCGCGGGTAGACGACGTGATGGCGTTCAACACGCGAGGCGAGCTGCAGCGTATCGAGGCGCGCGTCCGCCGCGTCGAACGTGCCGCAACGGATTTCACGGCGGCTGACAAGCAACTGGCGAGCTACACACGGACCCCGGCACAATGGCTTCGT
>JAFGKA010000584.1 GCA_016928855.1 Phycisphaerae bacterium | reverse complement strand
CCCGCGCTTGTTAACGTATGATCTCCCCACGAGGCTCGTGCCAGAATATGACCGCAAGAATGAGTGATGTCCCCTTTTGACTGGAGGACAACGGCGCCATGATCTGCATACGGACAAGTCGATCGGCATGGAACGTCTGGTCTAGGGCGTCAACGATTGCGATGATGATGGCACTGATCCACGCCGCCCTCAACGACAGCCAGGCAGGCTACGCCGCCGAACCGGCCACGAGCCAGCCGGCCAGCCGGCCGGCGGAACCGCCGAAACCTCGTAAACCGTTCACCTCGAAGGCTGCCGGGGCGCGACTGGACAGCGAGCCCCCCGATTATGTTCGAACGCTCAGCGAAACCGGCCTGCCGGCGGTCGAGGACTTCGACTGGCTGGAGTTTGGCCTGCAGCACCGGTCCCGATGGGACTATCGCGATGACGACTACCGGAGCGATGTGCTGGATAACGACTCGCAGTTTCTGCTGCGTTCACGGGGTTACATCGGCATCAAGAAACTCATCGATCCGCTGCGCTTCGGTTTCGAATTTCAGGATGCCCGCCAGTTTGGCAGCCGATTCCCGGAGACCAATCGCGACGTCGACGAAGCCGACATCCTGCAGCTCTTTACCGAGCTGTATTTCGAGGATGCCCTGGGCGAGCACGAGCCCCTGCGGTTCCAGTTTGGGCGACTGTCGATGGATCTGGTCGATCGCAAGATCCTCGGCCGCAACCGGTTCCGCAACACGACGAATGCATTCGACGGCTTCCGCGTCCGCATCGGCGAGCCTGCCTCCGACTGGGAGGTCAACGTGCTCGCCGTCCAGCCGGTCGAGCGTTTCAGCGTCCACTTCGATCACGGCGACGACGAGCGATGGCTCTACGCCGTCACCGGCGCTTGGCGCAAATGGGATACGCTCATTGTGCTGGAGCCCTACTACTTCATCCTCGATGAGGATCGTAAGACTCCGGCCCAGGCCGATCGCGAGATTCACACACTGGGCCTGCACGTCTTCGGACCCATCGGCACCACGGGCTTCGACTACGACGCCGACACGGCGTTCCAGTTCGGCGACGACGGCGACCGGTCACACCGGGCCTTCGCGACCTACGGCGAAGTGGGCTACACCGCGAAGCATGCCTGGAAACCTCGGCTGAGCTTCTCCACGTCGTACGGCAGCGGCGATCGGGATCCGAACGACACCATCAGCGGACGCTTCGACCGTCTGTTCGCCCCCAATCATTACCGCTCGACGTCAGACTACTGGTCGTGGCAGAACGTGATCAACCCGAAGTTGCGCATCGAGTTCCGACCGACCGGCAAGTTCCGCATCGATGCCGCGTATGGCGGCTACTGGCTGGCCAGCGACAATGACGCCTGGGCGGTGCCCGGCCGACGCGACACGAGCGGCGACAGCGGCAACTTCGTCGGCCAAGAGATCGAAATCTGCATCCGATACCAGCTCGACCCGCGCATCGAAATCGAGACGGGCTACTCGTATTTTATGCCCGGCTCGTTCGTCAAGAACAGCGGGCCCGCCGATGACAGCGACTATTTCTACGTGGCCACGAGCTTTCGACTATTCAAATGAGACGTAAGGGGAATTGGATCATGCACACGAGGCTTCAATGGACTGCGATTCTGTCTGCAATCATGCTGGCGATCGGCGCGAGCGGATGCGCCCTGGCGGATGGTCTTCGCGACGGCATCACCAAGGGCAGCAGCGCCGCTTTGGCGGAGATCATCAAGACGCCGATCCTGCACGCGCTGTCCGGCCTGTTCCCCGACGCCTGATCGCGTAAACCTCAAAGACAAGGCATGCATCGCCGGTCAGAACAACGTCTGCTGATCCGGCGACTCGGTCTCCGCGCGGTGGCGGACGTCTTCGACCTCTTCCACGAAGTCGCCGAGGTCCTGGAACTGACGGTACACGCTGGCGAAGCGGACGTAGGCGATCTGATCGAGATCGCGAAGGAGCCGCGCGGCCTGCTCGCCGACGAACTGGCTGCTCACCTCGCGATCGAAGCGCTGGAAGATCGTGTCCTCGACCTTCTCGGCGAGCTTCTCGAGGTCCGCCTCACTGACGGTACGCTTGTAGCACGCCTTCTGGAGTCCGGCGATGAGCTTGCCGCGATCGTATGGCACGCGTGTGCCGTCCTTCTTCACGACGAGCACCCGGGCCCCCGTCTCGATCCGCTCCTTCGTCGTGAACCGCCGCCCGCACGACTCGCACTCGCGGCGGCGGCGTATGGACGCGCCGGCGTCGCTGAGTCGGGAGTCGATCACCCGATCCGAACCAAGCTCTTTGCAGAACGGGCAACGCATAACGTGGTGGCCTCACCGATCGGTTCACGAGAGCCCGCGCCACGCCGGCACGGCTCCCCATTTCGCCTGCCCCCCACATATTGAGCCACGGCCCGGATTATACCCAAGATCTTCGCCCACCACAAAATCCACGCGCGCCCTTGGCAGAAACGCCAATCTACGCGATAGTGGCGCCCATGCCTACGCGAATGGTCAAGAAGCTTGTGGGCTCCGTCGAGCTGCTCGGGTACTCCCTGGCGGGCGAGGAGACCGTGATCGCCGTTCCGGAACTCAACGTCGGGTTCGACTTCGGCCGGGCCCCGCGCGAGCTGATCGCCATCGACCACGTCTGCCTGTCGCACGGCCACATGGACCATGCCGCCGGCGTCGCCTACTACTTCAGCCAGCGGCACTTCCTGGACAACGCCCCCGGCTGCGCGATCTTGCATGCCGATCTGGTCGAACCGGTACGTCGGCTCCTGCGTGCCTGGGCCGACATCGAAGGCCACCCGTCGCCGGCCAAGCTTGTCGGCCTCCAGCCCGGCGAGGACCACCGCATCCGGCGCGACCTCCTCGTGCGCGCGTTTGCCGTCGCCCATCCGCCGCCGTCGCTGGGATTCGCGGTCATCGAGACTCGCAACAAGCTCAAGCCCGAGTACGCCGGCTATTCCGGCCCGCAGCTCGTGGGACTAAAGAAGAAGGGCATCGAGATTGAGTATCGACTCGAAGTGCCGCGAGTCGCGTATTGTGGCGACACGGCCGCCGGCGCGTTTCTCGAACGGCCCGAGGTGACGAACGCCGAAATCCTGCTGCTCGAATGCACGTTCATCGACGACGACCACATGCACCGCGCGCGCGCCGGCCAGCATCTGCACATTCGTGATCTTGGCCGGATTCTCCCCCGCCTGGCGTGCAAGCACATCGTGTTGACGCACCTGACCCGGCGCAGCCCGCTCAAGCGAGCCAAGCAGTTGCTCGCCGAGATGCTCGACGCCGATACCGCCTCACGCGTAGTGTTTCTGATGGATCGCCCGTCGGGCCGACGCGGTCAGTCGCCCGACGAAAGTCGGTGACAGACAACGCCAAGCCGCCCGTCCACACAGACATGCCGGAGCCCGATGGCGCGAATGGGCACGCCGAGCCACTTCGCTGCGAGCGTGTGCACCTCGCCCGGCTCGTGCCCCACCCATACGATCTCGGAAAGCCCATTGACGCCGGCCGCCCGCGCCAGAGCCAATTCGATCGCACCCACCGCCGGACCCATGGCCGCCACAAGCGCCCCGCGCTCGCCGCCTGAGGAAATCGTCCTGTACACGACGGCCTCGCCGTCGGTGGTCTCGCCGACGCGCTCGCATCGGCGGCCCTCGCCAGCCAGCGTCGTCCCGTGCTCCGCCACGAACGCTTCGAGCCGCTCCATCGACGCCAGCGGCGCCTCGATCGGAATCGCGAACTCGATCTCGCATTCGCGCTCGACCGGCACGGCGTCGGGTTCCGTCTCGTCCTCCGGCGGCCGACCGATCGCGTCCACAAGTTCCTGCATCGCTGCCGCCCAGCCGGCCATCGGGTCGCCGTTGCCACCGGCCGCGGCCTGTTCCCGAAGGAACTCCCGAACCGGCGACACGGCCAGGGCGCAGCCCACGTAGGTCAGACTCAGCCCGAGGAATCGCTGGGCAAGTTGTGAAAGCCGCCGCCCGGTCGCCGCCCCGTCCTGCTCATCGGCCGCGCCCACCACGAACAGCCGCACCACCCGATCCGCGAGCCAGCGATGGTAGCGCTTGACCGCCCGATAGGCCGCCAACTGCCCCGCTTCGCTGCCCTCAGCCAGGACGATGACGGCCGGCATCAACTCGAGCAGGCCCGCGTCCTCCTCACCGTCAGCTTTCTGTGCGTGCACGACGAGTCGATCGCAGGCCAACTGGCCCTGCATCAGCCGCTGGGCCCAGAGGACACCATCACCCGTCTCGCCCGGAAGGCCAGCTTCAGCACCCTCCGCCGCAACGCCGGCTTCGACACCACGCAACTGCTGACCACCGGGCCCCGCGGTCAGCAGGAGAACCCGCTCCGCCCGCTCTGCCCGACGTCGGACGTAACGTTCCACGGCCTCCGCGCGCGCACCATCCAGATGCGCCGCCAGAACCGCCTCTACGTAGAGCCGCTCCGGCGCGACGCCACCAGCCGATTCAAGCCTAGCCCCTGCGTCATCACCGGACGGGCGCGCACCGCTGAGGTACCAGTCCGTCACGTCGGCGATGGTATAGCCGCCGACCCGCGACGCCATCACTTGACCTCGACAACCGAGTTGAACTCCCCGAACGGGTTGCTCTCAACGTAGGAGTTGAACGGATCCTGCGACCAGTTCCCATCGACGACGAGCCGGTAGCGATAACGGCCTGGCGCCAACTGGAGCATCGCCCGGAAGTCCTGCGACTCGTGGTTGCGGACCATCGGCGTCGCCTCCGGGGACCAGTTGTTGAAATCGCCCGCGATCTTGACGTCGGCCGCACCGGGTGCCCGGGTCAGGAAGACCACGCCGTCATCCGTCTGGCTCACGCCGTAGATTTGCTCGATCTTCTTCTCGATCTCTTCGTGCGTCGCCGGCCGAGTGGCCTTCTCGCCGGACCGATCACACAGCAGCGGAGCCGTGGTCGCCAGCAGTCTTTCCGCCCGCGCCGCCAGCTCGTCGGCCTGACGCAGAATCGACGGCGGGACCGCCTCTTGTTCCGGCCCGCCCGCAGCGATCAGTTCGCGTGCCAGCCGCACGAAATCCCGGAGACCCATACTCCCCGGGTCGTATTCTGTAATGGGCTGTCCGAAGCTCGCACCCTCTTTGAGCTTCGTGTTGAAATTGATGAACGACTGGCACATCAGCGAATCGTACTTCCGCTTCAGCTCGCTGAGGATTTCCCGCCCGAGCTTCGTCCGTACGTCATACTGGTTCGCCAGCACTCGCACGTGAACATCATGGCCGGACCGCCTTCGCAGTTCGTCGATGGTGTCCAGTTGTTTGCCAAGCCCCTGCAGCGAGAAATAGCCCGTATCGACCGGGATGATTACCTCGCCGGCCGCCTGGAACGCGTTGTACGTCAACAGCCCAATATGCGGCGGGCAATCGACGACCACGTACTCATACCGATCCGCCACGGATTCCAGTATCGTCCGCAGCCGCACATCGCGGTCCGGATGATCCAGCATACGCGGCTCGAAGCCGGCCAAGTTCACCTTGGACGGGGCCAGATCGAAGTTTGCGGTGATTTGCCAGATGACACGTGACAACTCGACCGAATCGCCGTTCATGCCGGCGAGCGCATCGAACATGCTCAGTTCGATCTGTTCCTCGGGCACAGCCAGCCCGAGCGCACAGTGTCCCTGGGGATCCATGTCAACCAGGAGCGTCCGGCGCCCTTCACGCGCAAGACATGCGCTCAGGTTGATCGCAACCGTCGTCTTTCCACATCCACCCTTCTGATTGGCGATAGCGATAGTACGCATCACTGCAGGGTCCTCCAATGACCCGTCGTCGCGGGAAAAGGGTTCCACCAACGCCGTCGCTCGAACGGCGCCCGCAGACCGATAAACGTGACATTCTCTGTATCGGCGTCCCAGTATTGAAAACTTTATCGGGACTAGCCGTTTTCAGTATCACGAGGGCGAATATTTGCGATAAGCTGACACAGGCGATCGGGCATTCTGTGGTTCCCGTGGTGACGGTTTTTCGCCGAGTCGGCAGTTTTGTTTCGACTATTTTCGTTTTTCAGCATTCCCAGACATGTTCGAACCAGTTCATCGGCGGAACGGAACGCGACGTAATCGGTCCCCTCTTCCATCAATACGGCTACGCCACCAGCCGTACGATCCGCTGGATGTCGCCGCCAGACGATGACCGCGCCGAGCGCCGAAGCTATCAATGCGGCTCGCCCCACCTGCCCCGAACAGCCCAGGTTGACGTAGAGTTTTGTGTTGCCGAGGGTTGTCCGTAGTGCGTCACCGGCGGGCAGTGGCCCGTGATAATCGGGGCCCTCTACGCCGTAGGCTGGCCAGCCGGTGCCCCAAATATGGACGCGCAGACCCGCCGCACACAGCCGCCGCACCAGCTCGGCTGCAATCAGAGCCGGGCCGAGCAGTGTGCCAATACCCTGTGCCAGTTTCGCCCGCACACCCGCGTCGCGTAAGGCGAGCTTCAGCTTCTCCTCAGCGGCGGACACGACCGCACCACCGCGTGAGGTAGTGAAACTATCGATCTCCCGCCGTATCAGCTTCGCGGCCTCGCACCAGAGCATCTGATGCGTCTGCTGGGTGATGCCTGCCGCTGCCGGATCGGGTGAGGCCAGGTCCATCAGCACAGCCACATCGAACTCTCGCGGTTTGGCCCCGTTCGCAACGGCATCAGCGCATCCGCCGGCGTGCGGCAGCACTGCCATCTGTCGCGCCGGCACACCACCCTGCCGGAGCGTCTCCTTCAGCGATTCCGAAGTCACAGATACGAAATCGTGCGGCCCAAGCCGCTGGGTCCGTTCGGCCGACCATCCGCCCGGCACGTCGAGCCACGTCACGATGGGCACGTCCTGCCCGACCACGGTGCCCAACTCGCTGCGGCTTGCCCGCAGAGCCAGCACCCAATCCGGGCCGACGTCCGCCACCTGTCGGGCGAGACGAACGGCATGACAGTCGCCGGGGCCGCGTACCAGCACTGCTCCGGTCGTCCAACCGAGCGTCCGGCCGGCTTCCACGACCTCGTCGGCCCAGTCCCACAGGTCCGGGCTCGCCGCCAGGGCCACGACCGCCACGCGGGGCGATTCAGGAAACGGCTCAGCCGAGGCGGCCGGCCGCTGCCGCTGAAGCGCGGCCAACGCCTCCGATCGCTCGGCGTACACCACGTTGCGTGATCGCTCGACGATGGCCTGCAGTTGCTGCGAGTCGTTGGGCGTCTGCCAGGGCCAGACGAGCAGACGCTCAGGGCAGAGATACCCTTCGTTTGTCCGCAGGAACGTCGTGAACTCGGATTCGAGGGTCTCGGGCTGCCCTAGCACCAGCACCAGGCGTCGCGACCTCAGCGCGTCGGCGTAGTCATGCAAACGCAGGGCCAGCGCTACGGCCAGCGGGTCTGTCTCAAGCACCACGACACCGCGGTAGGGCTCCAGTGCTCGCAGGAGCAGGGTAACGACCGTACCGTGGCCGATGCCGTGGAGGAGGACATTGCCGGTGCCGGCGTCGAAGCTGCTTACCAGCCCTGCAGCGCTGGCCGTCGGAACACTGCTGCCGCCGAACCAGCGTGTCCGGCCATCGGCGTCACGGATGCGGAATGTGGCCTCGCCGTCGCGAGCGTGGCAGGGCTCGACCGAATCGGGAATCGCAAGGCCGGCCAGCCGATCGGCCAGCGCGGCATCGACGCCCTTCAGCGCAGCAATATTGTTGTGGAAAATGGCCGGGTCAATCAGCGGGGATTCGCCGCCGTCCATGGCCACCGCCTCACCCCACCGGCGATTCACAGAGACGGACGATCAGCATCGCCAACATAAAGACGAACCAACCGCCCCAGGCGACCGCCGCGAGGATCAGCGGCCACTTGGGCTTCGGGGGCGAGTCGCCGGCTGGAATGTCCATATCCGGGACGGCCGGGGGGTTCTTGTGTGTGTCTGATTTGGTCATGGTGGCGCTATTTGCTCCAAACGGTTTGTCGTACAGCGGGACTCTACACCGCCTCGGCCGCTGATACAAGCGCTGCAGGAGACGGAGGCGCGGGGGAAAGTGGGGAGATCACACAATCGCTGGATGAGCGCAGCCTTTGGAGTGCGGCGGCTTGACGCCGCTTTGGCTCGCGGCGGAGCTGCCGATGGTCACAACGCTATCTCTGCAGCATCGGCCTGCAGCCAAGTTGAGACGACCTCGCGCCTTCGCAGGAAAAGCGGTGTCGAGCCACCGCAATCCAGAGGGCTCCCGCCGCCCTTCGGGCCGCGAAGGGAAAAGAAAAGACCAAAGGACTACAGGGCAAAGGGTCAAGTCCCCGCCGCACAACGGAAGCCGCCTTCGTAGTTGTAGCGGTCGTTCGGCCCGTTGCCGTAGCGATACGCGACCCGGCAGAAGCAGGCAACGTAGCTCCAACCGCCGCCGCGAAGAACACGGTACGTACCACTCGTCGGGCCTCGCGGGTTGTTGTACGGGCTGCTGGTGTAGTACGTACTGCTCCACCAGTCATTGCACCACTCCCACACGTTGCCCGCCATGTCGTACAGACCGTAGCCGTTCGGTGCGAAATAGCCCACCGGACTGGTGTAGGGCGTACCACCTACCGCGAATGTTGGATGATACGTATCAGTGGTATACGGGCTCGTGTCATAGGTGAAGGCGCTGCCGTTCGCAAGGTAATTGGCGTGATCGTGATTGATCGTGTTGCCATGCGGGAAGCGTTGTCCCGACACGCCACCACGGGCCGCCTTCTCCCATTCGGCCTCCGTCGGCAGCCGGTAGCCAGTCGCGCTGAAATTGCAGGCCCAGGTGGACAGGTCGTAGCACAGCGGCTTGCCCTGCATCGCGCTACGCCAGTTGGCGTAGGCCACCGAGCCGTACCAGCTCACCATGACCATCGGGTGGTTCTCTTTGCCGGGTGTCACGCCGAACGTCGTACCGTTCCAGGTAATCCGACTGTAGCCGGAGCTGGTCGTCGTGTCGCAATACGGGTAGCTCGTGCCGCTGTTGTACTTGTAGACCACGCCACTGGTGACCGTGATCTGGTTGCCTTGGCTGTTCGCCCAGTTCAGCGCGTCGGCATACTGCTGGTTGGTCACCTCATAGCGGTCCATGTAGAACGCATCGACGTAGACCGCGTGGACGGGCCGTTCGTCGGTTCCTCCTTCGTTGAACGTATCGCCCATCTGGAACTCGCCGGCGGGGATCAGGACCATACCGGGGGGAACGGGATCCGGATCGCACGCCGGTGGCCGGTTAGGACCGTTGAAACAGGCGGCGAACGTGGCGAAGTCCGACAGGTCCACGTCGGTGTCGTTGTCCAGGTCTGCATCGACTCCACATACGGACAACGGCGATCGATTCGGCCCGTTGAAGCATGCGGCGAAGCCGCTGAAGTCGGTCAGATCCACGTCATTGTCGCCGTCGAAGTCGGCGGACCACGAAGCAGCCTGG
>JAFGKA010000583.1 GCA_016928855.1 Phycisphaerae bacterium | reverse complement strand
TACCGCCAGTTCTCCGTGACCATCGTGACATCGATGCTGCTGTCGGTGGCGGTGGCCCTGATCCTGACGCCGGTGCTGTGCGCGTCGATCCTCAAGCCGGTGGTCAAGGGGCATGAGGCGGCAGAAGGCGCGATCTGGTTCCTTCGCCCGTTCTTCCTGTGGTTTGACCGCTTGTTCTACTGGTTCCGTGATGGCTTTGTGAGGCTCGTCGGCTACGCGCTTGCCCGCATAGTGCGTTTCGTCGTCCTGTACATCCTGATTGTGGCCGGCCTCGGCTTCCTGTTCATGCGGATGCCGACCAGCTACCTGCCGGATGAAGACCAGGGAATCCTGTTTGCCCAGATCATGCTGCCCACGGGTTCTACCGCGGAGCAAACCCAGGCCGTCGCGAACGAGGTTCAGCGCTTTTTCCTGGAGCAGGAGAAGGAGGCGGTGGACTCCTGTATGACGATTGTCGGCATGGCTTTCTCCGGCCGGGCGCAGAACAACGGTATGTGCTTCATCAAACTCAAGGACTGGAAGTTGCGCGACGAGCCGCACCTGCGGGCCAAGGCGGTCGCCGGTCGCGCCATGGCGAATTTCGCCCAGATCCGGAATGCCCTGGTGTTTGCTTTTCCGCCACCCTCCGTCATCGAGCTGGGCCACGCCACAGGATTCGACTTCCAGTTGATGGACCGCGGCGGAAACGGACACGATGCCCTGATGCAGGCCCGCAACCAGCTCCTCGGCATCGCAGCGCAGGATCCGCGGCTGGTGAAAGTCCGACCCAACGGCATGGAGGATGTGCCCGAATACCGTGTTGACGTGGACTGGGAGAAGGCCGGTGCTCAGGGTGTGCCCATCACGTCCATCCACCACACCTTCTCAGCCGCTTTCGGCAGCGCCTATGTCAACGACTTCATCCAGGCTGGGCGTGTCAAACGCGTCTACGTCCAGGCGGACGCTCCGTACCGAATGCTGCCCACCGACCTGGACAGACTCTACGTCCGCAACAGGACCGGGCAGATGGTGCCCTTTGCCTCGTTTGCATCCAGCCACTGGACGAGCGGTTCTCCCAAGCTGGAACGTTTCAATGGCTTTCCATCCATGAATATCCTCGGCGAGCCGGCGCCGGGCCGCAGTTCCGGCGAGGCCATGCGGGCCATGGAGGAAATCACAACCAAGCTGCCGCCGGGCTTCGGGTATGACTGGATTGGGCTTTCCTACCAGGAGCGGCAGGCCGCGGCGCAAACCGGTTTGCTCTATACCTTCTCCATCCTGATCGTCTTTCTGTTTCTCGCGGCCCTGTACGGAAAATGGGACATCCCCATCGCGGTTCTGCTGATCCTGCCGCTTGGCGTGATCGGCGGCTTTGCGGCTTCCAACCTGCGCGGGTTGCCGAGCGACGTCTACTTCCAGATCGGGTTGTTGAACACCCTGGGGCTGGCCACGAAGAACGCCATCCTCATCGTCCAGTTCGCGATGGCCGGCGTGGGGCAGGGAACGGGCTTGATCGAGGCCTCGCTCCAGGCGGTGAAGCTGCGGCTCCGCCCGATCATCATGACGTCCATGACGACCGGCTTGTCGGTGCTACCGCTGGCCTTCAGCACAGGCGCCGGCGCGGGCGCCATGAACGCCATTGGCACGGCGGTGCTGGGCGGCATGATCACCGGCACCATCCTGGTCGTCCTGTTTGCGCCCCTGTTTTACGTCCTGATCGAGAAGACGTTTGGCAGACGTAAGACCGTGTAACGGTGAAACGGGTTGAGGCTTATTCAGCCGCCGTAGAGCCGGGCATTCTTCGCATGGCTGGCATGATGCGGACGGCTCCCTCGGGACTCGTGCCGAAGAGACGTCGCTGCCGGTTGAGACCGGAATAGCGGCAACGAGAGGTCGCTATTGACACCTCAGGGCGATGCTGCTTTCTTCTCGCCGCGCCCACCGCTGGGCTTCGTGGCCGCCTTGTCGCGGATCGGCCAGTCGTCCGTCGGCGTGCGGGCGGTTTCGAGAAAGGCCTTGAATCGGGCGACGACGTCGGGGTGCTCCGCGGCGACATCACGGGCCTCGCCGATGTCCGTCCGCATGTCGTACAGCTCGATCGGCTGACGTGTGCCGAGGCGGACCGCCTTCCAATCGCCGATCCGGGCGGCCTGGGTGAAGCCGCGTTCGTGGAACTCGAAGTAGAGCGGCGGGCGCTCGAACGTCTTGCCCTCGAGCAGCGTCGGCAGGATCGAGACGCCGTCGGTGGGCACGGGCAGCTTCTGGCCGGTCAGCTCGGCCATCGTCGGTAGGATATCCCAGAAGGCCCAGACCTGCTCGCTGACTGTGCCGGCGTTGATCCGGCCGGGCCAGCGGGCGATGCTCGGCGACCGCAGGCCACCTTCGTACATGTCGCGTTTGATGCCACGCAGCGGCCCGGAATGCGCGAACAGGTCATCGTCGTAGGCCGCCCCGTTGTCGCTGGTGAAGAACACGAGCGTCTTCTCGTCGAGCCCGAGCGTCTTGAGCAGCGTCATCAGCCGACCGATGTCGCGGTCCATCCGCGTGATCATCGTGGCGAGTTTCTTCAGGTCGGTCGGCCACGCTTCGTTCTCGTACGGGCCGAGGTCGGGCACCTGTAGCTTGCTGTGCGGAATCGTGAACGCGAGATAGAGGAAGAACGGCTGCTTCTGGTTTCGCTTGACGAATTCGAGAGCCTCGTCGGCCATCAGGTCGTGCGAGTAGACTTTTCCGTCGAGCATCACCTTCTCGTCGTTGCGCCAGAGATATTCGGGGTAATACTCGTGGGCCTTGCGCTGGCAGTTGTAGCCGAAGAAGTAGTCGAAGCCCATCTTGTCGGGCGTGCTGACCGAGCCGGGATGGCCCAGGCCCCACTTGCCGATCAGACCCGTCCTGTAGCCGGCCTTCTTGAGCAGATGCGCAACGGTAAACGTATCGGCGGGCATGGCCTGCTGGCCTTCGGGCTTGATCTCCTTGTTGCCGCGGACCGGAGCGTGGCCGTTGTGCAGCCCGGTCATCAACGAGCACCGCGACGGCGCGCAGACCGTCGCGCCGGCGTAGGCCTGCGTAAATCGCATCCCCTCGGCGGCCAGCCGATCGATGTTCGGCGTCTGGATCAGCTTCTGTCCAAAGCAGCCCAGGTCGCCATAGCCGAGGTCGTCGGCCAGCAGCAACACCACATTGGGCTTGGCGTCAGCAGCCAGCGCCGGTGTTACGAAAAAAACGCAAGCCGCCAACACGAGCGAAAGGAAACCACGAAACGTCATGAACTCCTCCTTCGTCAGGGCCGACAGGCAAATTCAGCACCCGCGTAAAGCATCCCCGATTTCTGGCGCAAGAGCAAGCCGCGCAGGCGTCATCAAAGCGGAATGAGCCCTCCAGAGTGCGATTGTCGCGACGCTGTCTTGCAGGCGCGTTTCGCCCACCGCATGGTAAAGGCCACAGGCCGTCCGCTCCAGCGGCCCTCAAAGGGCCAGCCTATGGACCCGCCCGTGGCGCGGGCGGCCGCTGAAGCGGCCAGATCCGTCACAACATGCTCACGCACTTCGACGTCGCCCTGATCGCGAGGCGGATCGTGGCTTCACCTGCGTTGAATCGGCGAGCGGCTCGCCGCATAATGCATCGTGAGGCAGGCAATCCGAACGGCCCAAGCGTTAGAACGGCACGGATTGGTCTGACGGAGGCGACGGCATGTTTTCACGCTTGTCCCGGACGGTGCTCTGGAAGTACGCGGATGACGCGCCGATCACGACGCTCCGTCGACACCATCGCCTTGCCGCCCGCATCTGCATGCTCGGCTTCGGGGCCGGGGCCGTGATGGTCTCGTCGGCCGTCGACCTGCTCATTTCGCCGGAGGGATGGCGGCGTACGGTCACTCTGGTCATGCTCGGCAGCACCACCGTCATATCGCTGCTGATGACTGTGCCCGCAATCATCGCATACGCCTGGGCCAATGAGGTGGAGAAGGAGATCACAGCACGAGGTTTGCCT
>JAFGKA010000081.1 GCA_016928855.1 Phycisphaerae bacterium | reverse complement strand
GGCCCCGGCGCCGCCGTCACCTCATGCCTATAGCACGACCAGCCGCCAATGCAAAACCAGTCCGGCGACGGCAACCGGAGCCGACCCGAATCGGGCTCGAAACTCGCAATAGGCTACGCCTTGGTTACAATGGTGCCGTGCGGCCTCTTCGCCGGCGTGACGCCGTGCCGATCGAATCGCGCCGGACCGCGTTCGCGCGAAAACGCGACGCGTGGGCGCCGGCCAGGCGATTCGATCCGGTCGCCGCCACGGAGATACCGGAATGGGCAGTTCCGACCGCAGACAGACTCAACAAGCAGAGGAACGCCATCTCCTTACGCACATCATCGCGCACATTCCCAGCGGCGTATTCTGGAAGGATCGTGACTTCCGATATCTCGGCTGCAACGAGGCTTTCGCCCGATCGGCAGGCGTCGCTCGACCGGACGACATCGTCGGCAAGACCGACTACGAACTCGCCTGGGAGAAGGAACAGGCCGACTATTTTCGCACGTGTGATCGTCGCGTGATGGAAGAAGACCGGCCGCTGCTAAACATCGAGGAAGTCGAACGTCAGGCGGACGGACGCCAGGCGATCCTGCTCACGAGCAAGGTTCCGCTCCACGCCGCGGACGGGCAGGTCTGCGGCGTGCTGGGGATCGACACGGACATCAGCGAACTCAAACGTGTGGAAGCGGAGTTGCGGCAGATCCGCTCGGAACTCGAGAGCCGCGTCCGCGAGCGCACGGCGGACCTGGCCCGCGCAAATGAGACGCTGCAAGGCGAAGTCGCCGAGCGCAAGCGAGCCGAGGAGGCTTTGCGGGTCAGCCAGGAGCAGTACCGTCTGGTTTCCGAGTTGACCTCGGACTACGCCTACGCCTTCCACGCCGACGCCGACGGTTTCTGCCGGGTCGAATGGGTGACGGGCGCGTTCACGCGTATCACGGGCCACGACGCCTCGCAACTGGCCGGGCGCGGTGGATGGACGCAGATCGTCCACCCGGATGACCTGCCGGTCGTGGAACGGCGCGGGCAGGGTCTGTTCGCCGGACGCACGATGGTGACCGAGTTTCGCATCGTCGGGCGCGATGGTCGGATCTGGTGGCTTCGCGATCACGCCCGCCCGATCTGGCATGAGGCCGAACATCGCACGGTGCGCATTCTGGGCGCCGCGCAGGACATCACCGAGCGCAAGCAAGCGGAAGAGGAGTCGCAACGACACCAGGCGGCCCTGGCGCATGTGGCTCGCCTGAGCACGATGGGCGAGTTGTCCGCCCAGCTCGCGCATGAACTCAACCAGCCGCTCTGTACGATCGTGGGCAATGCGCAGACCGCGCAGCGATTGCTCTCGTCGGCGTCGCTGGATCGGGAGGAACTGCGCGAGGCTCTCGGCGACATCGTCAGCGCGGGCAAGCATGCCGGCGAGGTCATCCGCCGCCTTCGGGCGTTCCTGCGGGAGCAGCAGCCCCAGTTCGTCATGTTGAATGTCGAGCGGGTCGTCGAGGAAGTCGCCGATTTCATCGAAGCCGATGCGCGACAACACGGCCGGCGGGTACGGTTCGCTGTTGCCCCGGACCTCCCGGTGGTACGCGGGGATCCCATTCAGTTGCAGCAAGTGCTGCTGAATCTCGTGCGCAACGGGCTCGAAGCCATGCGCGAGGCGTCGGAGGCCGCCGGCGAGTTGATCGTCCACGTTCGTCGGCGCGACGAGTCGAACGAAGTCGTGATCGGCGTAAGCGACACGGGCGCCGGATTGCCCGGCGAGAACACGGAAACCATCTTCGAACCGTTCTTCACGACCAAGGCGGCGGGGCTGGGCCTCGGCCTGTCGATCAGCCGGTCGATCGTGGAGGCGCACGGAGGGCGACTGTGGGCGGAGTCCAACGAGGGCCCGGGCGCCACCTTCCTGTTCACGGTACCGGCCATTCGGAAAGGTGACGAATGACAGACGACCAAGGCAAACCTACGGTCTTCATCGTCGACGATGACCCCGGCGTTCGCCAGATGATCGCCCGCATGGTCCGGTCGGTGGGATTGTCTCCGCGCGCGTTCGCGAGCACGCGGGAGTTTCTCGATGCCTACGATCCCGGCGCCGGCGGCTGCCTTGTCCTCGACGTGCGCATGCCGGACGAAAGCGGGCTGGAACTGCAGGAGCGCCTGGCGGAGATGGGCGTGGCCGTTCCGATCGTGTTCATCACCGGGCACGGCACGGTCCCATCGAGCGTCCGGGCGATGAAACGAGGCGCGGTCGATTTCATCGAGAAGCCGTTCGACGACCAGGTTCTGCTGGACGCGATTCATGCCGCCCTGACGCGCGATGCGGAGCATCAGCGCGCCGCCACCGCTCGTGCGGAAGCGCAAGCGCGGCTGGCCATGCTGACACCCCGGGAACGCGAGGTTCTGACGCAGGTCGTGACCGGCCGGGCCAACAAGCAGATCGCGGCCACGCTCGGCATCGCGGAACAGACCGTCAAGCTGCACCGGGGCCGGGTCATGAGCAAGATGCAGGCAGACTCGGTGGCGGAGCTTGTCGTACTCGCCCAGCTCGCCGGGGTGCTGCCGGCTTCGGCATGACCGCCCACGTCCGCCACATCCCACCTGTATAGTACCAACGTATACCTCGCGCTTCACCAAGGTGCACTACCGTTCGACCGATCCTGTGGTACGTTTGAGATGGACGGTGTCCGGTCGTCTCTCTTGCCGGAGGCGCCTGGGCGCGCGTCAGGCGAAGAAGGCGAGGCTGGAATGCGATGTAGCAAGGCCGGCAACCTGGACGAATGGGCCCGCGTGCTGGAACGGCTGGACGAATGGAGCCGCGAAGGAACGCTCGAGCAGCACCAGGAGGAGTTGGTCCAGTTGCTCGGCCATCCCGACAACTGGCGACTGCGCGAAGCGGCGCTCGAGGCAATCCGGGAGATCCGCGAGCCCACCGACGCGCTCGTCCGCGCCACCTGCCATATTCTGATGGACGACGGGCTCTATCTCGAGGTTCGCGTGCTCGCCGCCGAAGCGCTCGCCGCCCTCTTCGAACGCCTGAGGACGCGGTCAGACTCACCCGTGGCGGACATCCGCCACGAAGTCAGGGAGACGATTCACGCGCTGCTGAGTTCCCCTCAGCCGCCGGTGATGCATCAGGCAGCGCGTCGCATTCTTCCGACGATCGAATGATGCCGGTCGGCAAGGGCGGGCGCTATGCGCCTGCCGCAGCGGCACGCACGGCGTCCTTGTGAAAATGAGGTGCGGGCGATGGTAATCGGGATTCCGAGAGAAATACTAAAGGAAGAGAGGCGAGTCGCGGCTCTGCCCGAGACCGTCGAACGGTACGTGGCCATGGGCTTCGAGGTCCTTGTCGAAGCGGCCGCGGGCCGGGGTGTGTATCGGACCGACAAGGAATATGCCGCCGCGGGCGCGGAAATCGTTGCGAACGCAAAAACGCTCTACGACCGCGCGGACATTATCCTGAAAGTGAAGCAGCCGTGCTTCAACGAGGATGCCGGCCAACATGAGACGGAACTGGTGCGGCCGGAGGCCCTTCTGATCTGCTTCCTGCACCCGGCAGCCCCGGGCAACCATGCCGCCGTGCGGGTGCTCCGCGATCGGCGCGTCACCGCCCTGACAATGGACGGGATTCCGCGCATCACGCGCGCGCAGACCATGGACGCGCTCACGTCGATGAGTACCATCACCGGGTATCGTTCCGTCCTCATCGCCGCAGGCCATTTTCCACGATTCATCCCGATGATCGGCACGGCGATCGGGGCCATCCAGCCCGCCCAGATCCTGGTCGTGGGCACGGGCGTGGTCGGCTTGCAGGCCATCGCGACCGCCAAGCGTCTGGGCGGCATCATCAAGGCCATCGATATCCGCGAAGAAGCCCGTCGCGAAGCCGGAAGCCTGAAAGGTACGCAGGTGGTGGGCTTTGAGGTGCCCGCGGAAGTGGCCCACGGCGAGGGCGGGTATGCCAAGGCGCTGCCGGAGGAGTGGCTGGAACGCGAACGCGAGCTTCTTCGAACCATCGTAAGCCAGATGGATATCATCATTCTCAGTGCGCTCGTACCGGGAGAGGTCGCGCCGATCCTCGTGACCGAGGACATGGTGCGAAGCATGAGGCCCGGATCCGTGATCATGGACATATCGATCGACCAGGGCGGCAACTGCGCGATGACCGAGCCAGGACGCGAAATCGTCGTGAACGATGTGTATGTCTGTGGAACCGCAAATATCCCCGGCTCGATAGCCGTCGATGCCACCTGGCTGTACGCCCACAATATGCTGCACTACGTGGAGAACCTCTTCCCGAACGGACCGGGGGCACCTCGTCTGGACGATGAGATCGTGCAGCACTCTTTGGTCACGATCGGCGGAGAAATCGTCCACAAGGGCGCTCTCAAGGCCATGGGCCGGGCTGCCGGCTCAGAATAGAGCGAGGAGCGCGAATTCCATGGCGGATGTCCTGGTCATGCTGGTCGTGTTCGTGGTCGCGTTCGTCGTCGGACGCGCGCTGATCCTGCGCGTGCCGCCGATGCTCCATACGCCGCTGATGTCCATGACGAACGCTATCTCCGCGGTCACGATCGTCGGCGCGCTGTTGCTGTTCACGCGGACGCTCCGCCCGGCCGAGACACTGCTCGGCGTTGTTGCGATCGCGGCGGCCGTGTTCAACCTCGCGGGCGGGTTCGTGATAACCGACCGGATGCTGGGCTTCTTCCGCAGGAAGGGCCCGGAGGCCGGCGACCTCCGCCGCCCGCATCACACGGCAAGGGAACAGACCGCGCCGCCGGGCCCGAACGGAAGCGGTGAAACGGCATGACCGCGCAGTTGCTTGATTGGGGAATCATCCTGGCGCTGGTGGTCGGAATCGCGCTATTCCGATCCCCGCGACGCGCGCGGCTCGGAAACGCGGTGGCAGCTCTCGCGCTCTCGTGCGCGTTCGCCTTCCTCCTCGCCCGGCATACGCTCGTGTCGCTGCCGCTGGTGCTGATTACGGCGGGCGTGGGCGCCGCCGTCGGCTGGATCGTCGCCGTCCGCATTCCGATGATCCAGATCCCCGGGATGGTCGGGTTCCAGAATGGAATGGGCGGGCTCGCGGCCGCTCTCGTCTCGTTTGTGGAACTGACGCGGGCCGGCGGCCAATCGGCGGCCTCCGCGTCGGGGCTCTCCGCGTGGCTCGGGCTCGTGGTCGGGGCGGCGACGTTCAGCGGGAGTATGGTCGCCTGCGGCAAGCTTTCGAACTGGATTCGTCAAACACCCACGACGCTGCCACGGCACAATACCATCCTCGCCACGCTGGCCGGCAGTGTCATCCTGGTCATCGTTCTGGCGACGTCACCGGCGGACGCATCGGCGGTCCGGATGTTCGCGGGTACACTCGCGGTCGTATCCATCGCCATGGGCATGGTGTTTTCGATCCGGGTCGGCGGCGCCGACATGCCGGTGCTGATCTCGTTTCTGAACACGATGTCCGCGTTGGCTGCCGCGCTCTGTGGCATCGCGATCCACAACCGCCTGCTCGTTGTGTGCGGCGCGACGGTGGCCGCTTCGGGTTCCTTCCTGACGTATGTCATGTGCCGGGCGATGAATCGCGGTCTTGCGGGCGTTTTCACCGGCATCCCGCAACAGGAAGCGATCGCCCCCGCGACCGGGCCGACATCGAACGCCGCGCCCGCCGCCGCCGACACAAACACGGCGTCCGACGCAACCACCACGCCGGCGCAGGCCGATGCGCCCGACCCGTTCGAACAGGCACTGGCCACGATCCGCGCGGCAAAGCGGGTCATCATCGTGCCCGGCTACGGCATGGCGCTGGCCGATGCGCAGGACGAGGTCGCCCGACTGGCCGAAACGCTGGCGGCGCGGGGCGCCAATGTGCTGTTCGCCATCCACCCAGTCGCGGGACGCATGCCCGGGCACATGCACGTGCTGCTGGCCGAGGCCGAGGTGGACTACGGCATGATCCGTGAACTCAAGGACGTGAATTCGGAGTTTGCGTCGACCGATCTGGCGCTGGTGGTCGGCGCGTGCGACGTGGTCAACCCGGCGGCGATCGACACACCCAACACCCCGATCTCCGGCATGCCGGTGCTGTGCGTCCATGAAGCCCGCGCGGTCATCGTCTGCAATCTCGACGAGCGCCCCGGATACTCCGGCGTGCCAAACCCCCTGTACCAGAACGCCAAGACCATTCTGCTGGTCGGCGACGCCAAGGCCACGGTAGCCCGCGTGCTCGACGGGCTCGGCTGAGCAGCCAATCGCAACAGCAACTGGGCGACTGCGGTCAATGCGGTTGGAACGTTGGCAGCAGATGGCATGTGGGCGCGTTTTGTGTATGATCACATCCATGCTGGCGTGTCAGCCGAGCGCAGCGCCCAACAGCCGGACTTGTGTGAGCGAACGGTGACAATATGCCTTCGACGATCGTGTTCTTGTGCGATGTCTGCGGACGGCCTGCCCGTCTGAAGTTGCTCCTGTCGGCACGCAGCAGAGCCCACAGGGAAGTGGCGTGCGAGGTGCGAACAGCCGCTCCCGGGTATTCGGCTTCAATAGAATACACGTTGCTGGGCTACGACGTAGCCCGTTTTGTCGATGAACTCCACCGCTTGCGCAAGACGCTTGCGGGAACCGCGCAATTGGTGACCTTCGACGAACTGCTCGACGTGCGCCTTTCAGTCGTCGATGCCGGACGAGGTACGGTAAGACTCGATCTCCGAGCCCAAGTGCCAACCGTCGAAGGTAGCGGAGCGGCGCCGTCGCTTCCGCCCGGGCCTTTCGGACCCAATACTCAGTTCGTGGTCACGGGCCTCCGCACCGATCAATCCTACCTGGCGGACATCATTCAGGAACTGGAGCGATTTCTGCGAGAATCGGAAGTCTCCGTAGAGTCCCCCTGGGCCGGGTAGCATCACGGGGCAGGAAACGGTAAACCAAGCACATGACGAACCCCGATGCGGGGCAGCGCGTACTCGTTATCATGACACCATTGAACATATCTGGGGGTTGACGGTTGCGGACTGTAAAGGCGTGAGGAGTGATATCGCACGGTGGCCTGTGCGTGCGTGCTCGCGTTGATGGCGATGTGATCGTTGAGCGGCTGGCGGAGTGGACGGGGCCGCTTCGCTTGACCGACCCTGCCGCACGCCCGCGTCAGCCACGAGCACGCAAGAAACCCTGACCGTACGGTGGGCGCTGCGCGGGGGGCGCTATACAATCGGCGAACACGGCCCGGGGACATCGCCGGGGAACGTCATAGCGGAGTTGGCGAATACCGGCCATCGGGCAAGGTAGTGGGGACACTTGCAGACCAGCGGAGCGAACATGAACAGATTCATTGCGATTGCGGTAACGGCGGGGCTCGTGGCAGGCTGCAGCGCGATCAGGCCGGGTGACCCGACATCGAAAGCGGCCGACCTGCGGGTGATGACCTTCAACATCCGTTTCGGAACGGCCAACGATGGCGAGGATCACTGGAAGCACCGGCGGGAGATGGTATTCCAGGTGCTGCGCGACCATGAGCCTGACGTGCTCGGGCTGCAGGAGGCGCTCCGATTCCAGATCAACGAGATGCACGAGGCGGTGCCGGGATACGGGGAGATCGCTGTCGGCCGGGATGACGGCAAGGATGCGGGCGAGACGGCCGCCATTCTCTATCGGTCGGCGCGGCTGGAGGTCGATGCGCACGGCACGTTCTGGCTCTCGGACACACCCGAAGTGCCGGGCTCCAAACACTGGGGAAACACCATCACCCGCATCTGCACGTGGGCCCGGTTGCACGACCGGCGGACGGGCGCCCATTTCTATGTGTTCAATGCGCACCTGGATCACCGATCGCAGCCGGCCCGCGAACGCGGAGCGGAACTGATCGCCCAGCGAATCAACCAGCGACCGCACGGCGACCCGATCCTCCTGATGGGTGACTTCAACGCGGACGAGCGCAACCCGGCGGTCCGCCACCTCAAGGGCGAACTGGCCGCCGTCGGCTCGAAGCTGGACGACTCCGCGGCCGTCCCCCCACTGGTGGACACGTTCCGCGTGCTCCATCCTGATGTGTCGCCGGCCGGAACCTTCAACGGATTTGCCGGCAAACGCGACGGCGAGAAGATCGACTACATCCTCGCCTCGCCCGAATGGTCTGTGCGGACGGCCGCCATCGTC
>JAFGKA010000582.1 GCA_016928855.1 Phycisphaerae bacterium | reverse complement strand
GCCGGCGCGAGCGGCGCTGCTGCCGACGCTGATTCGGCCTCGGCAACTCATCGAAGCCAACGCGACCATGAGCGGTCTCGGCGTGATCGCGACGATGCTCTCCGCCGTGCTCGGCGGGTACCTCGCCACGCACTACGCGCCGACGGTGGCGTTCCGGCTGGACGCAACGACGTTCATCTTCAGTGCGGCTCTGCTTTTCTGTATCCGGCTGCCACAGCGCGGCACGCACGCGATCCCCGCCGGTGAAGCCGGGACCTGGCGTGCCCTGCGCGAGGGTTTCGTGTATGTGGCGAGTCATCGGCGCGTGGCCGAACTGCTTCTGGTGGCCGTGTTGGTCTGGAGTACGGGGGCGGTGGTCCGCAGCACAATCCCGGCGGTCGTACGGGATGCCTATGGCCTGCACAGTTACTTCGCGATTACGGTGTTTCAGGCGCTGCTCGGCGCGGGGATGTTGAGCGGGGCACTGGTCCTGACGCTCTTCGGCGACGCGCTTCGCAGCGAGGTGGCGATCACGCTTTCGCTGACCGGGATCGGCGTGGCGATGGGCCTGCTGGCCGGCAGCGTGTGGCTTCCCGCGACGGCATCCGTGGCGATGGGGCTGGGAGGCACGGCGATCGTGTTGGCGGGCGTCGGAGCCACGGGCGTGATGGCGAGTTACCAGGCGCTGATGCAGCGCATCGTGCCCGACCGGGTGCGTGGCCGCGTCTTCGGCGTGACCGATCTATGTACGATGGCCGGTCTGCTCGCGGCGACGGGGGCACTTGGCATCCCGGCGTGGCCGAACATCGATCGATGGGTAGGGGTACTGCTCGTTGCGGTGGCGGTGACGATACTGGCGGCCGGTCTGACAACGTGGCTCGTGCGGCGCCGGCGTTCATCCCTGTCCGTCGCGATCGGATTCTGGCGGGGTTTGACGGACTTCTATTGCCGCTGGTGGTTTCGCCTCCGACGCGACGGGATCTGCACGATACCGCGTGAAGGGCCCGTGCTCGTCGTGGCCAATCACACGTGCAGTGTTGATCCGCTTCTGTTGATCGCCGCGAGCACACGGCCGTACATCAGCTTCCTGATTGCACGTGAGTTTCATGGGCTTCCCATTTCCGGGCGACTTACACGCATGGTCGAATGTATCCCTGTGCGACGCGATGGCCGGGACAGCGCCGGTACGCGGGCGGCCCTGCGTCACCTGCAGGCTGGCAAGGCGTTGGGCATCTTTCTGGAAGGGCGGATTCCGGCACCGGATGAAGAGGTGCCGCCCCGGCCAGGTGCTGCGATGTTGGCGCTGCATTCGGATGCCACGGTGATCCCCGCGCACATAAGCGGCACGCGGTATCATCCGGGGGTGGCGTGGTCGTTCTTTCGGCGGCACCGGGCGCGCGTGCGGTTCGGCAAGCCGATTGACCTGAGCGGCTACGATGCACACCGGCGCGACCGGGCGAGCGTCGAAGCCGTCTCGCGGCTGATGATGGCCGCGATCCGCGAGCTGGCGCCCCCGACGTAGCGTGTCCCGGGTTTGAAAAAAATCCGGAATCCGGCAAAATGCCTTGACAACGGCGGGAAATGGTGTAGATTAGGGTACTAAGGATTTGTCGGAGCAGTATCGTGAACCATTCGCTCAAACAGACCAGTTCCCAGATTTCGTCGCCGTCGTCGCGCTCGTGCGCGTACGTCGTCGTCCTCCTGGGTTGTGGTATGGACGTCACGGGAGGTGGGCCGTAGGGCTGTTTTGAGCAAACGAGATTCTCAAAGCCCTGCGGCCCCGAAAGGACGCAGGGCTTTTTTTGTTGGCAAACAAGGAGATTGAGCCGCCGAGCTGTCGTTTCTCTAACGAATGATGGGGGCGGTGGTTACGCTACCTGCCACCGCCCCCGGAGCAAACCGCGACAGGGCACAGCGATTCACGCATCCGTGGCCGGATCACGAATCGTGGACGCGCAACGCGGTTGTCGCTTCTGTACAGCACGAGTGTCACTCGTGCGCTTGGCATGTGCGCGCGGCAGGAGTCAGTGTGATGAGCGTGCGATTCTATGAAGGTGAACGAATCTACTTTCGGCCGGTCGAACCGGCCGATGAAACGCGGTTGCGCAGATGGATCAACGATCCACGGGTGTGGGCCACGCTTTATCGATGCTTGCCAGTCAATGAGATTGCTGAACGCAAGTGGATCGAATCGCTGGCCGGCGACGAGCGCAATGTGGTTTTCGCGATCGTGGCTCAGGAGGACGATCGCCACATCGGGACAACCGGCCTGCATCGGATCGATCCGATCAACCGCAGTGCGGAGTTTGGCATCCTGATCGGCGAGACCGAGTGCCAGAACAGCGGCTACGGCTCCGAAGCGACCGCGCTGACCGTGCGGTTCGGCTTCGAGGTGCTCAATCTGCATCGGATCGCGCTGGCCGTCTTTGCGGGCAATGCGCGGGCGATCCGCGCCTACGAGAAGGCGGGCTTCGTGCGGGAGGGCGTCAACCGCCAGGCGTACTATCGCCATGGTCGGTGGATCGACGAGGTTCGCTATGGATTGTTGCACGAGGAGTGGCGGGCCCAGCGGGTCGAACCGGCTGAGGCTGCTGTCGCTTGAGGGCAATCGTGCGGGGCGTTACGCCCCGGGCAGTGATTGAACGAATGTGTAAACAGGGGCGTCGGAGGGACGGTGTCGGAAGCCGGTGGTAATTGAACAATGGAGAGTGGTGCCTAGGGTCGAAGAACTCTCCGATGCCCCATCGTGTCCGGCTTCCGACACCACTTCTTTTTCACGAATTCATGCCCCCGGCGGGCGTCAGGCCGGTCGGGGACGCGCCCTTCCGGTTGGCCGGGCTCCCCCATGCGGGGGCTTGGGCGGCCTTTTTGATTGGCGTTGCCGCCGGAGCCTGTTATACTGAATCCAGTTCTGGCGTGCCGGCCGAACCGGCCGGGCCCTTGCCGGCGAGGCAGCCGTTGCGTGTTGTCGGTCGCCGGGAGACGGGCCAACGCGTCGGACCTGTTTCGTTGAGAGGCCTGTCATGATTCTGTACATCCTTCGCGGGCTCTTCCTGTTGATCATGGCCGGGGTGGCGATGAGCTTCGTCGATTCCCCCGACGAACGCGCCCAGGCGTACGCCGTCGCGTTCCTCATTGCGGCCCTGGGGATCGGCGCCATCGTTCTCCTGATCGACATCTTCATTCCGCAGAAATCGCTCGCGGGCATCGTGGCGATGTTCTTCGGGTTGCTCGTCGGATTGGTGATCACATACGGCATCATCCTCGTGTTCGATCTTCTCCTGGATATCGTGAATCCCAGTTGGCGCGACTGGGCGATGCTCATTCGTACGGTGAAGATGTTCATCGGGATTGTGAGCTGTTATCTCTCCGTCAGTTTCATCCTTCAGACCAAGGATGATATCCGTTTCGTCATTCCGTACGTCGAGTTTGCCAAGCAGACGAAGGGGGCACACCCGCTGTTGCTGGACACATCCGTCATCATTGACGGCCGGTTTGCCGACATCTGTGCCACCGGGATTGTCGACGCGTCGATCGTGATTCCGCGTTTCGTGCTGACCGAGCTGCAGGCCGTAGCCGACAGCTCCGACCGCATGAAGCGCAATCGCGGGCGGCGCGGGCTCGATGTGCTCCATCGGCTGCAGGAAAACGATCGGCTGGATGTGCAATTCATCGAATCACGGACCGCGTCGGAAAAGCCCGTGGATGAACGGCTTGTTCTGCTTGCCAAGAAGATGGACGGTCGCGTCGTCACCAATGACTTTAATCTGAACAAGGTGGCCCAACTGCACGGCGTGCTCGTGATCAACGTGAACGATCTGGCCAACGCGCTCAAGCCGGTGTTCCTGCCGGGCGAGGCGCTGGTCGTGAAGGTGATCAAGCCGGGGGAAGAGGCCGGACAGGGCGTCGGATATCTGGATGACGGTACGATGGTGGTCATCGAGGCGGCCCGCGAGCGGGTCGGTGAAACTGTACCCGTTCAGGTGACCAGCGTTCTGCAGACCAGCGCGGGGCGCATGGTCTTTGGTCGAATCGAGGGCACGCCGCCGCCCGATCGTCGCCGTCGCACACGGGCGGCGACGAGTTGACGTTCGGCCCGCGTCGGGTCGCGCGCTTGCCAATCGGCCAAGTCTGCCGTCTAATACCATGTCGTTTTGGGGCGAGACCAGCGTACCCCGTACTTTCGGCGGTGTCAGGGAGCGGCGACCATGGCCAAGTTCGCAGTCATCATCCCAGCGGCCGGCAAGGGCGAGCGTTTCGGCGGCAACGAGAAGAAGATCTTCGCCAAGGTGGACGGGCGGGCCGTGTTCCTGCGCTCGATCGAACAGTTTCTTCAGCGGGATGACGTGTGCCAGACCATTCTGGCGATCGCGCCGGAGGATCAGGAGCAGGTAAGAACCAAGTATGCCGCGAACCTTGGCTTCATGGGCGTGCGGCTTGTGGTCGGGGGGGCGGAACGGTTCGAGACGGTGGCCAAGGCGTTGGAGTTGGTCAGTGAGGACGCCGAGTACGTCGCCGTGCATGATGCTGTGCGGTGCTGCGTGTCGACGGCCATGATCGATGCGGTCTTTGCCGAAGCCGAGAAGACCGGCGCCGCAATTCTGGCCGCGCCCCTGCACGGGACCATCAAGCGGGTCAGCGAGGCCATGGTGGTCGATGCTACCGTTTCACGCGAGGGCCTGTACGAGGCGCAGACGCCGCAGGTGTTCAAGAAGAGCCTGTTGGTCGATGCGTACGCGAAGCTGGACGAACTGGAGGCCACGCCGACCGACGATGCGCAGCTCATGGAGCAACTTGGCCATCCGGTCAGCGTTGTGTCGTCGGATTTCACCAACCTCAAGATCACGACGCGCGCCGACATGACACTGGCTGCGGCCATCCTCAAGTTTCGCCCGAAACCCGGCCCGTCCGGGCCGCGCGGGCCGTTCGAAGAAGCTCAATGGTAGCCCCCGTTCAGGTCCACTCGGGCGAAACGAGGTACAGCATCAGCATCTGCCAACTGTTGAACAGGAAGTGCAGCACAATGACGGGCACGAGGCTGCGCCGCCACGCAAACACACCCCCCAGAAACAGGCCGAGCAGGAAGATCATCACCACGGCCATGCCGCCCTGGTAGAGGTGGAGCACGGAAAACATCGCCGCGCCCATCACGATCGCGGCCGGCCACCAGCGCACCAGCCGGCGCAGCCGCGTGAGCAGGAATCCCCGAAAGACGAACTCTTCGTAGACCGCGACGCACGCATTGATCGCGAGGATCCATGGCGGTGTCATGCGCGGGAATGCGGCCTCGATGTTTCGCTGCGTGTCGCGCATCCGGTCGAACGATTCGGGTGAGAAAATGGCCAGGACGACCGTCACCGCGTAAAAAAACGCCAGGACGACGAACAACAGGCCGACACCCAGGCCGATGTCCAACGCGAGGAAATCACTGCGCCAACCGATCGATGCAGGCGGCCGGCCCGACCAACGGACGATCAGCAGAACCGTCGCGAGCATCAGGGTCCCTGCGACGAGCGTAGCGGCAACATTGGCCCACCGTGGCATGGTGTCTGGGTCGAGGGAGAAGAGGGCCACGCCGGCTGCGATCTGGGTCACGATGAACACGGTCAGAAGCACCGTGAGCTCCGCCAGCGCTCGCCACGCCGAGCCACAGGCGCCGAATCCGGATTCGATTGTCGCGGCGGGCCGCGCGTACGGCGCGACAACGGGGCGGGCGACCGGGATGACCGGCGGCACGGCGTCGGGTTCAGGCGGAACAG
>JAFGKA010000581.1 GCA_016928855.1 Phycisphaerae bacterium | reverse complement strand
GCACGGTGGAGAGGTGGCAGAGTGGCTGAATGCACCGGTTTGCTAAACCGGCGTACGGGGTTAAACCCTGTACCGCGGGTTCGAATCCCGCCCTCTCCGTTATGATCACCCGAGAACCGTCGCAATCGGTTCTTGCTGCGAGAGTTACGGCGCAAATGCTCGCCACCCTTGTGCGACCGTTTGTGCACATTTGTGCGAGATGGATTCTCCGATCTTTCTAAGACCATTTCCCCAGAGCACCCATCTTCTCGCGTGTTGACCACGGCAAGGACGATTGGCGTAGTTTTCAGGAACTAGTCCGGCTGGTGTTGCCCGGTCGGTGAGGGGGTGAGAGCGATATCTTCTCCGCGTTTCTCGAAGAAAATGACTGCCGGTCAGCCAACGCTGGTCGGAGCGACGAAGCCGTCCCAGCAAAACCAAGCGCAGGATCTCTCGGCGCTTCGGGAGCGGATGCGCAACGAGTCGAACGCCAAGCAGCGAGATCCGTTGTTCGGTAAGGGCCGCGTGCTGTCACTGAAACCTGGCATTTGTGGGGGATTGGTCTTGTCCATCCAGCACGCCGTCACCGTCGGTATCAGCTTGGTTTGGGTCGGTCCCCAGGAAGTACAGTTCATCCCCGTCAGTGATACCGTCCTGATCCGTGTCCGCGTTCAGCGGTCGAACCAGGATCGTTACCGAATCACTCGCCGTGCTCGAACCGTTTGAAACCGTCAGCTGGAACTCGAGTTGCGTCTCCTGCTGAACAGAGGGGGCGGTGAAGGTGGTCGTAGCGGCGGCCGAGTTCGATAACGAGACATCCGCACCGCTGGTCTGACTCCACGAATAGCTCAGCGTCAGGTGGTTGGGGTCCACGCTACCTGAGCCGTCGAGTTCGACTTGACGACCTTCGTAAGCGACCTGGTTCGGGCCGGCATCAGCAGTCGATACGGTGGTGGGTGCGTATTCGCTCAGGATGAGAACCGACACAGTGTCCGTGTCCGTTCCCCGACTGTTGCTGACCGTCAGCTCAAACTCCACCCAGGTGTCCTGGCTGATGCGTGGAGCTGTGAACGAGGGCTGCGCAGTATTCGACGCATTCAAGACTACCTCGGGGCCGTCAAGCTGTCGCCAACCGTAGAGCAAAGGCAACCCGAACGGATCCTGCGACAACCGGCCATCGAGCGTATTGATCCAGCCAGTCTGGATTGCCGGGTAGAGAGCATGGGCGTGGGCTACGGGATTGCGCGAAGGCGCCACACCATTTGCAGCGGGCGGCGTCCCATTGACGAAGAACTCGGTGTAGTCATCTTCTCCGTCACCGTCGCTGTCGGCCGCGTACGGATCCGTGTCCAGAGCCAGGATTTCCATCGCGTTGGGAATGCCATCGCCGTCGCTGTCCGTGTCGCTGGTTGCCGGCCCGACGCTGCCCGGCGCGGGTGGCAGGTTGCCGGGCGTCGTAACCGCCAGCGGCGGGATCGTCCCGTCGGCACTTCCATAGAGAGACTGAATCGCACTGATGTCCGCGGCCGTCAGGGCTTCGCAGATACCCGTATTCTCGGGAGCCATGACCGCGGTGGGGCTGGAGACATGATCGAGGCCAAGGGCATGCCCAATCTCATGGAGAAGCGTCGTGAGCAGGTGGCGCTTACCACCATCGGGCTGCAGACACCATGGCTCGTTCCCGTTGAGCTGCACGAGTCCCTGCCGGGCCGTGCCCGGAAAGAACGCGCGGCCCAACTCCACGCAGGACTCGCCGCATGAGGCAAACCGGGAGCCGTCACCCAGATCGCCGGTCTCAAACGAAACCACGATATCACCATCGCGCTCGACGCGCGTGAACGATAGAGTAGACACGGCCGCCCAAGCGTCGAATGCACGCTGGATCTCGGCAATCTGGTCCTGCTGATCCAGGCTTGAGCAGGGCGTGACAAGCGACCAGGTCAGGTCCAGCGTGGGCCAGCGTATGGCTGGGCGGTAACTGACTACGGAGTTCGGCTGTGACGGCAGCAAGTCAAACTGACACGAGCCGCCGTAGCTGCCGCAGGCGGTGAGCGCGGGAAGCTTGGGAGGAGGGGGGGGCGGACAGCCTTGGCCAGACAGGAGACATACCGTCGCCGTGCCGACCAGCAGAAAGAGGCTGACGCCAATCAACCGTCGCATCGTCATTTCGGGGCTCCTGTGCAACAACGAGCGTTCGCTGAAAGGTGGGCCTCAGAAACGTTGACCCGGCCCGATCTTAACAGAGGCGGCCGCCTCGCTCAATCGGCCTCCGCATCTCATGTCTGCAATGTGACGCCGTGCCCGGACCGCTCCGGCACGTTCTTCGCGAAAACGTCGAGCTCCGGCATGCGTCTGCCGGGCGCTCGGGCGCCTGTCCTCGAAGTCGGCGAACGCCTCTCCAGGGCCATCCTTTCTGGCTGGTTCGCAGTCCGCGGCCGTCCTCTCTCACGGGTAGCGAGGTCCGGCTGCCGGTGACCCGCAATCGAGCGTTTTCCCGCAGTTGACACTGGAACTCCAATTGCCCTACCATAAAGTCGCGCTTTAATCAAGAGTGGAATGGGGGGGGTGTCAGCAATGCTGGCAGGCTGCTCTCCTGGAAAATCTACGTCGCTGAAAGGAACGCCTTGCCACTGCGAATGGGCAGTGGGACAGGCGCCCCAAGGGCCCTGGCCCGGGAGGCCGTGCGATGGGCGCGGCTGAGGTGAGGCTTTTCATCGAAGAAACGGAGCCAATCATGTTGAGAATCAGAAGCGTATTCACCATGTCCTGTATGTGTGCGGTGATGTGGTTTGCGTGCAGCGGACAGGGGTGCGCCCCGACGCCGCCGCCGCCGGCTGACTGTACGTACAACACTCGGCCGACGGCCGACGCGGGCGTAGACCAGACGGTCGATCTGGGCAGCCGCGTGTTCCTGGATGGCCGGAGCAGTAACGACATCGACGGCGATCCGCTCTCGTACCGTTGGCAGCTTGTCGACGGCCCTGAGGCAATCGTTCTGGACGATCAAGAGACCTCGACGCCTTCGTTCGTACCGTCAGCGATCGGGACCTACGATCTCGCCCTGACGGTTACGGATCTCTGCGGGGCAGCCGACGAGGACACCGTGCGGGTCTCGGTCGGCGACGTCGACCCGCAGGCGATTCCCGAGGCCCGGGCGCGGACGGATCAGAGCATGGTCTGCGCCGGGGATCTCGTTGAACTGAAGGGAGCGAGTTCGATCGATCCCCAGGGGCTGACGCTGATGTACCGCTGGCGCCAGACGGGAGGGCCGGCGGTCGATATCGCCAACCCGTACATTGCCGACACCGAGTTCACCGCACCGCTGGTTGACCAGGATGTCCAGCTCGTCTTCGTGCTGACCGTCAGTAACGGCACGTACAGCGACACGGATACGCTGACCATCACCGTCCTGCAGGAATGCACGCCGGACGATATGCCGCCGGTGGCCGACGCCGGCGCGGACAAGACGGTTGACGAAGGCGACTCGGTCACGCTGGACGGTTCGGGCAGTTCCGATCCCAACCACCTGACGCTGAGCTATTCGTGGAGCCAGACCAGTGGCCAACCGACGGTGACCCTTTCGGGCACCCAGACGGCAAGCCCGACCTTTACGGCGCCGGACGTGGATTCGGATACGATGCTGACGTTCCAGCTCACCGTCTCCAGCGGGACCGAGACCGACACGGACACCGTCAGCGTAATCGTGCAGAATATCGTCGATTTGTGTCCAGATGATCCGAACAAGACCGAGCCGGGCGATTGTGGATGTGGTGTCCCGGATACCGATACGGATGGCGACGGTGTGGCGGACTGTATTGACAACTGCCCGACCGTCTTCAATCCCGATCAGACCGATAGCGATGGCGACGGGGTCGGTGACGCGTGCAGCGACTGTCCCTTGCCAATTGCCAGTTGGACGAAGCACGTTAACAATCCCGTTGTACCTGGTATTGCCGCGTATCAATGGCACCAGAATCCCTCCGTGCTCTATGACCAAGGCAAGTACAGGATGTGGGTCGGCTATTCGAGCCTCGATATCAAGTACTGCGAGTCCACAGATGGCGTAACGTTCACTACGCCTGCTCTCGCACTACCTCGACACTCTTACGGACTGGGGCATCCGTGCGTCATGATTGATCCGGACGCCGATCCGCAGCAACGATACAAGATGTGGTTCTTTGTTCAGTCCGGATGCGGCGTGCATGGCTGCAACTGGATCGAATATGCCACTTCCCCGACTGGCAATAACAACAGTTGGACAAAGCACGGTGTCGTCCTGGAGGATGGGCTTTCGGGAAGCTATGATTACTTCCACATTGCCCAGCCTGAAGTTGTGAAAGACGGTTCCGACTCGTACAAGATGTACTATTCGGCAAGTTCCGGCGGATCGTCGGCTGTTCATACCGTCGCACTGGCTACATCAAGCGATGGCATGACCTGGACGAAGCAAGGTCCCGTGCTTTCGGGAGATGGGACCGGCTTCGACGCCTCCGGTGTATTCGCGAGCGCAGTCTACAGGGAGTGTGGCAAGATCTTCTTGTTGTACGGCGGTAAGGCTGATCAATCCGCTCCCACGAAGCTGGGAATGGCGTGGTCTGATGACGGCTACGTCTTCGAACGGCTGGGCGAGCCTATTGTCCCGCTCGGTGATTCGGCCGCGTTTGACAATGCCGACACGGGTGCCGGTGCCTCGCTGTTGCGAGTTGGTGCACAGTACCGACTCTACTACACCGGCCTCGGCGATGACAACGCATGGGACTACATTAATTCGGTAGGCTTGGCAACCGCTTCGATGCCGTAGTGGTGTATCGGACAAGGGAAGACCTGGAGGCTGACCATGCATGCAGATAGGTCTTCCGGCAGGATGACGGAACGGTGCGGTCTTCGCCGTTCCATCGTCCTGTTCTCGGTGGCGCGTGTTTGCGGACAATGCGAACGGCGATTGTCCCGCGCACACCGCGGAACAAGATGAGAATGTCTTTCGCGTATGCTACCTGACGACGCTAAGGTGTAGAAGCGAACAATCGCGAGTCACAACAAGACGAGGATGATCCGATGAAGCTCTGGTATCGCAGGTCGTTCTGGTTCGCGGCCTATCTGACGGCCGGTTGCGGTTGTTCCTTGGGCCAACTCGACCGTGATCTTGTCCGCGGTGGAGCTTCCCGCCACGCCGCGCGGAATTCGGTACTTTGTCACCCTCGTCCTAGACCGGAAGCAGCTATCATCCATTCCGCGTGCGTTGAACTTTGCAGCACCAGCCAACCGGCGAGCCAGCCAGACGATACTGCCGCCCAGCCCGGCGTGCGCGATGCTAAGCGATTTGCTGGAGACCGATCGCAAGCGGCGGGTGCGACGACGCGGCCGGCTCGGCAGCCCTACACGAGTCCGAGCCTAGCCGCCCAGAAAGTGACGCTGCTTGTGGCCCCCAGCCTTCTTGCTGCCCCGGGCACCGTGACTCGTTCAGATCGGGTATTCGGCGAGGCCGGCATCAGAGCTCCGGGGCCGTCGCTGTTGAGCGGCGGTCGGCCGGGGCTGGCGGCGCCAGCGCCGCGGACACTCAACGCCGTCAATAGCATCCCCGGTTTGCAGCGCGGCCCGACGGCCGGCCTGGGATTCGCCGCGAGGCACACAATCCTGACCGCTGGGCGGAACCCGACCGCCGGAGCCTGCCAGCGGCTGATCCGGGCGGGATTCTTCCCCAACCAGGCTGCCTGCCGCAACCGGTGCAGGTGATAGTCAACCCCAGCGCTGCAACAAGAATAACCGCCAAGGCGCCAAGGACGCCAAGAAGACGGGAGTTCTTGATAAGCACGCGGGAAGGCCGCGCACCTCACTCCAGGTTGAATCCAGACCCGCAGGTCAAGAGCAGTACGAGTCCTCTGCTTGGCGCTCTTGGCGCTCTTGGCGCCTTGGCGGTTCGCTTTCATGCAACTGGAGGGTCAACTATCGGATCCGAGGCGAAGCCGGAACCGGGTCGGATCACGGGCCGAAGTTCGCGCGGAAGTAGAAGGCGGGGTCCTGGATCACGTTGGTCAGCAGGACGTTCTCGTCCTGGCCAGGGATCAGGATCTGGCCCTGCCCGAACGTGAGTTCCCGTCTGAATGCGTTCGTGGGAGATCGGCTCATGATGTCGACCAGCGGGACGTGGTAGAGGCCGACCAGGTGGCCTATCTCGTGCGCTGCCGTGTTGGCTAAGCCCAGAATCACGGTGTTCAGTGAGTCGAGGGCGGCCGATCGGCATTCGGCACCGCGTCCCTGGAAACTGCCGACATAGACAATGGCTTGATCATCGGGCACATGGTTTCCGGGATCCGCCATGGTCGGCCGGGGCAAGACCTCGCCGAACACCACGCTCTGCTGGCACTCGAGTCTGTCCATGTCCACGGGCAGCAGGACGATATCGCCGCCCGAAGTACCGTTGTCGGCCAGTTCGCGCCTCGGCGAGAACACCACCTGCGAGACCGGTCCGTCCGGAAGGGGCTCGCCGGCCTCAAGTATCTCAATCGGCGTATCGGCGAAGATCTTCCGCAGTTGTTCGACGATGCCCTCGCGGACCAGCGGTTCGATGTCCGCCAGCACTTGGCATTCCGCGTCGGTAAACGACTCCGGATCGACCAGGCCCGGATCGGTCAGGAAGTTCTCTTCGAAGCTGACCACAACGAACTGCGTCGCCGGTGGCATATAGGCGGGATCGCCCGGCATGGCTGTCAGCGTGGCCGACTTGCGGGATTCCGGCTGTGCGGGGTCAAACAGCACGTAGACAAAGTACCGGCCGGGAAGCTGAATGTGGTAATCGAAGAAGGCATTGGGCGGTCCGCCGCCGGCCAGAAGGCCGACCTCGTCAGCCGACGACTCATCCGCCGCGAGAATCAGAACTGCCTGGACGGCCTGTCCGTCGACCTTCACGCGGATGACCTGATCCTGTGCCAGGTCTCCCAGTGGGGCGATCGTATATTGCAGGAATTGGGCCTGGCCGTTCATCTCAAATGTCGGCAGGTCGCGGAAGGGATTCAGCGGCTCCTCATCCGGCCAGACCGCCGGGCAACCCGCCTGGCAGGCTGTGATACACAGACCTGCTGCCACGCGCCCCCAGTGCGCAAGCATCTTTCTCCCCCCTTGGCTTCGATGCACTAACTTGGCCATCAGAACGGTTCCGCGATAACTGCGATCGTGCTTACCGGTGATTCCACTTCGACCAGGTACGGCCTGAACGCGTACTCGTCTGAGAAGAACTCGAGCTGGTACGTTCCCGGCGGCCGATCGAACGTGAAGGCGCCCGTTGCATCCGTCACGACATAGTCGATCGGCTCGCTGAAGCCCGAGTCGGGATCATTGTTCGGGTCAGCGTCGTCCAGCCGCACACGGAACTTCGTGCAAAGCAGGATGCCGACATCCGATAGGCCCGTGCCGTCGGCGAGCACAACGCGGCCGGCGATTGGCACAGACGCCATCTGGGCTGGCGGCATAGCGCTTTTCAGGTCAGGGTCCACTCCCGTGACTTCCCAAGCGGCGTCAGGATTGGGGAATCGGTTAGACGCGCGGAGCATCGCATCAATCTCGCTGTCCTGGGCGAACTTGACGCGAGCGGTTCCCGTCGGTGCTTCCCGGTTGACGATCGTGTAGATGCCCAGTGGGATGATCCCTCCGCATGGTCCCGGGATATCGTCTATCTGAGCGGCGACGATCGGTTCGGGCTCGACGGCTTCCCCTTCATCGAGGCCGATGGGCACTGGGGGATCCTGGCCGTCTTTGACGCGTCGATACAGGAACACCCGAACGTCCAGGGATGTCGGGCAGGTGCTGGCGGTGAAATCACCAAAATCCGCACGGAACATGGCCCCAGGCGGCAACAAATCCGTCAGAATGAAATCGCCCGGCTCGTCGGTAACCGTGTGGTCTCGCAAAGCCAACGCAGCGTAGTATCGAGTGGAGAAATTCACGAAGGCAAACTCGGTGTCAACCGGCAATCCCGTGAACTCGGGAACACAGGACGCTGCAAGTGATGGCAGAAGCGCCAACGATATAGCCATTGAGCGTCTCACGGCTGCTCGATCTCCATAACCAGACGAAAGCCATTGTAGTAGCGGTCGTCACAGGGCTCCTTGGTGTCCTTCATAGCGTAGTTGCGTTGCGCGGATCGGCAGCGGACTGCCGGAGAGTAGAAGGCACCGCCCCGGGTGACGAATAGCTCCTTATCCTTATCCTTCGGTACTTCGACAAGCTCAGGCGGGAAAAGGGTGTCTGTCAGTTCCCAGAGCCCACCGTGCATGTCGAACAGGCCGTACCAGTTGGGCATTCGCATGGCGACCGAGTGAGACTGCTCATCACCGTTGCAGTTGCCGAAGTAGGGCAGGTAATCGGCGATGTTGCCGTAGCAGAACCGGCCGGCATTTCCGGCTCGGCAGGCGCATTCCCATTCGATCTCGGTGGGCATTCGGTAGCGCCGCGGCGGGTTCATCTCACGCCCATGGCTGCTCAGCCATTCACAGCATCGCCGCGCGAACACAAGATCGAGGCGGCCGGCTGCCAAGCCGGCGTCCCGATCTTCATCACGGAGCACCGGCGCGACCCCGGTCAGTTCCCACTCTCGGAACCGGTCGAGCTGGCGAGACGTCACCTCAGTGACACCGAGCCAGAACGAACCGATGGGCACACCATCAGCGGGTTGGGTCTCGTTTGGATGCCGGTCGGCCTCGCTCGCGGGCGAGCCCTGCCGGAAACGATCACACGCCGGGATTCGGACAAACGTGGCCCCCGTAAGCGGGTCAGGAAAGACGCCCGCGGTAGCGGTGAAAGGAACGTTCGTCCCCAGTCGCGTTGCGGCCCAACGCGCTGCAGCCACCACGCCAGGCTGCCTTTCCGTACGAACTGCGTTGACACAAGCGCTCAGCGCCTCCTCATCATCCTGCGCGAGCTGACCAATCAGGCACAATGCGACGTACTTCTGCCGGTCGCTGCCATTAACAGCCTTCTGCATAAGCTCTTTGAACAGTGGAGTCTTGTCAGGCCATTCCATCCGGCATACTTCCAGCCATTCACCGTTGGCCCACACAGCTCCACCGTCAACGGCTGACCAGAAACTGGCCGGGTCGAGCACGATCGCGCTGCGAACGCCGGCAATCCGATCCGTGAAGGCCTGCGACGACAGGTTCTCTTTGCACGACCGGACGAGCCGGTCGCGGACCTGCGTCTTCGTCGTACGAGCCATTTCTGTAGCACGAATCGGATCAGCAACAAAACTGGCCATGATTTCGCGTGCCGTGCTCTGATCGAGTTGTGCGGCCTGTCGGGCAAGCCGCGACTTCTGAACTAGACCAAAGACCAGAGCTGCTACGGTCAGCAGTCCCGCAACAGTGGCCAGGAGGAGCGGCTTGCGATGTCGTTGGAGTTTCTTACGCAGAATGTAGAGCACGCTGTCGGGATAGGCACTGATCGGCTCGCCGACGAGGTATCGGCGAAGGTCTCTGGCCAGGTCTCCAGCGCTCTGGTATCGGCGGTCCTGCTCCTTCCGCAGGCATGTGAGCACAATCGTTTCGAGCTCCTTGTCGATTGGGCAGTGATGGCTCCGAGGCCTTCGGATCCCGGACGTTCGGCGTGCGGGGTAAATGCCGGAGCCTGTCTTCCATGCTCGGCTCAACGGCGTCGGGGCCTTCTCCCGTATGGACGTGATAAGGTCGGGCCAGCCTGCTTCCACATCATAGGGATAGCAGCCGGTCAGCAATTCATACAGAATTACGCCGAGCGAGTACACGTCGGTGCGGATATCGATCTCATCGGGGTTGCCCCGTGTCTGCTCGGGCGAGAGATAGGCCGGCGCACCGAGCACCTGGCCGGTTTCGGAAATCGATGCATCTTCGAAGCCGACCACGGGCCTGGCAAGGCCGAAGTCGAGCACCTTCGGGCTGCCATCAGCATCGACGAAGATGTTCGAAGGTTTGAGATCGCGGTGCATAATGCCGCGCTGGTGGGCGTAATGTACGGCGTTGCAGACCTTGGCGAACAACTCAAGGGCGGCAGGCAGGTCCAGTTTGTTCTCGCGGACGTATGCCGTAAGCGGGAGGCCACGGACATACTCCATCACGTAGAATCTCTGCCCCTTCGGGAGCACGCCCGAGTTGAAGATGGATACGACGTGCGGGTGCCTGAGTTTCGCGGCGACCAGGATCTCACGTTCAAATCGCCTTCTGGCGATGGGGGAGTCGCTGAACCTCTCATGCAGGACCTTGATGGCAACGTGCCGTTTCGGAAAGTGTTGCTCGGCGAGGAAGACGACACCTTGCCCGCCTGCCTCGATGCGCCGGATGACGGTGTAGCCCTCAATGTCGATGGTAGCCCGGGCTTTCTTCCCCTCACCATGTGCAGACTCATCGGCTACAGGCACGGGTGCTCCGGGGCTGTTGACGGCCGCGCGACGCAGGTCAACCTCCCATCTGAGGTTCTGGTCACATTCCTCGTGTAGCGCACGGCACTCTGTACAGTCCTCCAGATGGCACCGGACGGCATCGGCCTCCGCTGGTTCCAGCGTGCCCAAGGCCAACAGTTCGATCTGTTTGGCGGTCGGATGAACGGACATGGATTGCATTCCTACCATATGTCTTCCATCGGAGGCATGATCTCCCGAATTCGGGAGATCACGCGATTCTTCGCAATATAGACAGCGTTTTCGGATATGCCGAGCTGTTCCGCCACAAGTTCCACAGGCAATTGACGCAAGACGTACAGGTTGAAGGCCTGGTACGTCGTCTCCTTCACTTGTTGAGCCACCTCCGCCAGACACGCCTGCAGAACGAAGTCCTGCCATTCAGCGTCCCACTTCGTTTCCGCATCTTCTCTCGACGGAATCGATCGTAGAAGATAGGTTCCGTCGGCCCTTGCCGAGATAACGTCCACCCCGCGTCTCTTCCGCAAGATGTCAACCGCCTTGTTGTACGCAATACTGAAGAGCCAGCCTCGGAGCCGTCCTTTCTTGCGATCGAAACCCCCCTTGCCATAACGTTCCATGAAGGCCATGACCGTCTCCTGCGCCGCGTCCTCCGCATCGCTCTCGTTGAGTCCCTGTTTCCTGGCAAATGACTTCACCATCGGCCAATAGCGTTCATGGAAACGGTTCCATGCACGCGAATCGCTCGGATCAAGCAGGGCCTGTAGAAGCGTGGTACTGGTCACTGTTCGCAAGAGTCTGCCTCCGATGTCGGCACGGCTGAATGCCCGTTGTCGTCGGATACTGGATCTGCTAAGTCGTAGAGTACCACATTCCAGACGCGATGTGGAAGGTTGGCCCTGCCTCCTCGGCGCCGTGCGATTCCGCTTTCGGGCTATTGCGACTCCGGCCATCTCGATATCCCTCGGGACGCCTCCCTTTGGTACTTCGCCCGGCCCCCGGCCTTCTTTCAGCCCGTTTCCCGGATCGAACCGGATTGCCGCCTATGGAAATCCTGCGATGGCCCACGCTCACGTCTGACTTAGCGGTACAGTAGCACTGCAATAGACGGCTTCAAAGTTGGCACGAACCGCGTACCCCACACTGCCCTTCCCAGGCCTGCACCGGCACTCCAGGAGCCATAGCAGGCCGCGCGCAACGCCCGCGGCAATCGGTGCACGAAAACGTCTCACAATTCCCGTGGATCCGAGAAAGAAGACGTTGGTCGCGCCGAATCGTTGACGGTGACAGCCGTTCGACTGCTTGCCGCGTTTTGAACAGGCCAGATGTTATTTGCGGCCGGCTCCACGAAGAGGAGGCTCAGATGTCGCCCACCGTCACAACGATGCTCGACACGATTGTTGAGGAAGCCGGCACAGCGGTCGTCAGCGTCCGCAGACTTCATGGCCACCCTCTCAAGCTTGCCTGGCTCTATCGCGTCGCCGCAAACGTCCAACGTCTTCTCGGCATCCCGCACTCCCTCTCCTTTAGCTGGAGTCGGGGTAGACCGAGCCCGCGAATGGGTCCAAGGCCGGCATCGTGCCGTGGCGGAGCGTTCCCAGCGAGGAAAAAGCAGCGAATGGCTGTGACCAGCCGGGGAATAGGAATGTTCCTCAGAGGCCGCCGCCACGCCAACCCGAACCTGCGGCCAAACGGTCCGTGGCCCCTGTCAGCGCGACGCCGTGAAGAGGCTGTCAAAGTGCGACAGCCGCGGCGATTTCGCGCGAAACCTTCACCGGAGGATATGATGATGAGATTTCGAAGGGAACTGATCTGCCTGACTCTGGGTGTGTGTTCAGCCGCACTTCCTGCGCAAGGAGAGACCATTCAGATACCTGCCAACAACTTGAGCGGCGTGTATTCGGCCGCTCTGGAGGCGGGCACGGAGTACTGGATCGAGGCGTCGGGGACTTGGACAGTCCATGAGGCGTGGCTCTGCGATGCGGAGTGGAACAACCATGATGTCTACGCTGACGATCCAAGAGCTACGGATGGATGGTATCACGAGCATTACAGCCTGAGCGATCCAAACACCCTCGGGGAATTGATCATCGGAGAAAAGGGGTATTGGGACCCCGATGACCCTACGTACTCTGACTGGTGGGCGAAGACGGGCGCTACAACCTGGGAACAAGGCGTCTTCAGTCCCCTGCATACCTACAGAGTACGCTATCTCGGAGAGGGAACTCCGGTAAGACTTAGGATCGCCGACAACAACACCATCGGTAATAGCGGCTACTGCACAGCGGATATCACTCCAGTTCCTGAGCCGGCGTCGCTCGCCCTGGTCGGCGTCGCTGGTTTGAGCCTGATCCGGTGCCGCAGACGGCGCGTTTCCTAGCGCGGCCGGTCACGATTGGCACGGATGCGGGGCCCCTCAAGTTCTTCCACGTGGCCGAGCAGCCGCGGGAATAGGTCATGGGTTCCGCGGCACGGCCGGGCGCTCTGGCGGCTGGCCGCTCACGTGTTCAGTACGTGGGCGGTCAGCCTGATGGGCGTCAGTTGAACGGCAGTGCGGGCACCCGCATGCAAAGAAGGAGCGTGCGGGCCGAATTTCGCCCGGTCCATGCCGCGGCCGCGCTACCATATGAAGTAGAGCGGGTTTACGATACGCGAGACTTGATGAGAGCACGGAGCACAGGAGAACAGCCATGGTGGCGACGCTGAAGGAGCGACTTGGCACACTGGTGGTCTCGGATCCGCTCGATCTGGGGCCGCTGCGGATCTTCGGCCTCCGCTGGGAGGTACCCGGCGAGCTGAAGTACGCAGTGCTGGACGACGCGATGGCCGGCAAGACGATCGAGGTGACCGAGGTCAGCGAAGGCGGCAGCGTGCCCACGCTGTCGGTGACGAACGTGGGCGAGACGATGGTCTTCTTCATGGCCGGCGAGCACCTGATCGGTGCGAAGCAGAACCGGGTGCTGAACGTCAGCCTGCTCGTGCCGGAGAAATCCCGGGCGACGATCCCCGTAAGCTGCGTCGAACGCGGCCGCTGGGGCTATGCGTCGCAGGCCTTCTACGGCAGCGGGAGTTCCTCACACAGCTATCTGCGGGCGAAGATGACGCGGCAGGCACTGAAGAGCTACAGGACTCGCGGCGTGGCCGGTTCTGACCAGGGCGAAGTGTGGGCCGAGGTGGATCAGAAGCTGCACTTGATGGGCTCAGTCTCCGGGTCGGATGCATTGGAACAAGCGTACGTGGATCATGCGGCGAAGCTGGACGACGTCGTGCAGCAGGCGCGGGTACCGGCGGACTGTTACGGCATCGTGTTTGCCTTTGATGGCCGGGTGGCGGGCGTCGATTTGTTCGACCGGCCGGCCACGCTGCAGAAGCTGATGCCCAAGCTGGTTCGGGGCTACGCGATCGATGCGATCGAGAGCGACGATGGCAAGCCCGCCCCTGGCAAAGAGGATGTGGAGCGGTGGCTGCGGGCGGTTGGAGATGCGACGTTCGAGCGCTTCGATTCGCCCGGCATCGGCAGTGACGTCCGTATCGAGTCGAAGAGCCTGGTCGGGGCGGGTCTGGTCGTTGATGACCGGCCGGTGCACGTGGAGCTGTTCCCGGCGGACGATCCGTCTGACAGGCCGGCCAAACGAACGCTGCAGGCGCTGCTGGATGCGCCCGCTTCGCCACCGAGGCAGAGCGAGTCCGCGCCGGAAGCGGCTCAGCCAAGCGGCAGGCAGCGGCCAAGCATCTGGTCGCGCATCTGGCGACGGCTGGGACGCTGAGGCAAGCAGCGGGACCGGTGCAGTCGCTCTGGGACAAGAGCGGCTGCGCGCGCCTCTTCGGCGTCCGCCTCGTATCGCATCAGGATGTACAGCACGCTCGGCACCGTCTCGAGCAGGAAGGCGCCCGATCGCCAGCCTTCGCAGGCAGTCAGCACATCCAGGCCGTCGGCCCACGCTCTGCCGACTTCCCGTTCAACAAACGCCCACATCGGCCCTTCGTATCGATTGCCGCCAGCCCGAGAGACGTAGTTCTCGCCCGTCTCCAACTCGCGGGCCACGTCGACGTATGTCTTCAGCCACCAATCCGAGCTCGGCGGCCGATCCATGTCCAGGAGTTGCCAGAGCATGAACACGAACGCAAGGCAGGCGGAGATCGACGCGCTGTCATTGTGCGTGATCATGGCGGACAGGGCCGTATCCGCCCACAAGTCGCGCTGCCCGGTCCGCAGGTGGGGAATCAGCATCGGCGCGATCCGCATCAGAGCGCCATTGCCTGCGGATTCCGGGCCGCATTGCTCCCAGGGCGTTCCTGATTTGAAACGGGCGACGAACTCCCGAACCGAGCCGCCGATCCCGTAGATCCTGCCCGAACAGAACTTCGCCGCAAGCCGCTCCGGCTCAAAGCCGTCGTCTTCGAGCATCTGCTCGATCGTCCAGAACGCAAGCTGCGTGTCGTCCGAAGGCAGCCCCATGGCCGTCCCCGTGTACGGGTGCACGACATAATCGCGAATCTCGCCGAACGCTTCACGGCGCTGAAACGGGTGTCGGCTCTCGGTTGGATTGCCCAGTGCATCGCCGACTGCCAGAGCCAGCATCATGCCTTCGATTCGGCCGAAATCGAAATCCTGCGGCTTGAGACCCGGCTCCAGGTCGAAGAGCTGGCCTCGGCGGATTTCGATCCCGCCCGTTCGGATCAGCCGATCCAGCAAAGCGATGTGAGCCTGATTCATAACGTTGTCTCTGCGCGGCATCCGTCGCGCTGTTCGACGGCTGGCGACACGTACCGCTCACGGCCGCTGCGTCTCCGCCACAGGCCACTTCAGGATACCGCCGAAGCAGAAGACAATTATACCCTGCATCAGCACGGCTCACCCATTGCCTGCCGGGCACCAGCGTGTAGCGGCAGCATTGCGTCACTGTTCGGTCTTCACCACAAGAAACCGATCGAGCTCGACCTTCGGGTAAATGCGCGCCATTTGGCCGCCTGGCGAGCTTCTGCTGAAGAGGGGTTTGTGCACGTTTTGTGCACATGAGAATCGAAGGTTGCGCGATATGCAAAGACCTGGTATGATCAGGGTCGTGATGAGGCGTTAGCATAAGTCGCTACAGAAACTGGCTTTGTGCATGGATGGCAGGTTGGCCCGCGGCGAGAGGTTCCAGAGGAATCTGAGAATCCCGCCCTCTCCGTTGAAAAGGCCTGTCATCCGACAGGCCTTTTCAACAGAGCAGGTGAGCAGAAGAGGAGGTGAGAAGAACGCTCGACCTGTAAGCCGTCTCGGCTTTGCGGTGACCCTATCGCTCACCTGCGGTCTACTTTCTCCTGCTCTACTGCTCATCCGAGTCTGCCATCGGTTTCAGTTCTTCCCGGTGCGCAAACTCTTCACCGTCCGCCAGGCCGGGTTCGGACCCGCGCGTCGCGCAGCGACGCCACACGGGTGCGACGCCAAGTCGCCGAACGTCAAAGAAGGCCTTCATCGCCCAGCCGGGCCCTTCAGGACGTCGACGCAAGAACGCCACTGGCCAGCCCGTGCATAGCGAGAAAAACCCCGGCATCCGCGGGAGACACGGATACCGGGGTCGTTCATTTCATCGAACGGTCACGGCCGCTTGCCGAGGCCGTTACTCCACCTTCGGGGCGACGGGCGAGGCTTCCTCACTCGATCCCTCGAGGCTGCTGGGCTTGGCGAACTGGAGGTTGGCGTCCTTCGCTTCGAAGACGCCCGCGGTCCCCGTGGCCGCGACCTTTTCCGACGGCATGAGGAAGATCTCAACCCGCCGGTTCTGTTCCTTGCTCGCTGCGGTCGTGTTCGCGGCGATCGGCCGGAACTCACCGTAGCCCATGACGCCCATCCGCGTTGGGCTGATGCCTTCACCCTGAAGCGCGTTCATCACCGAAATCGCCCGGTGCGTCGACAGGTGCCAGTTGGTCTTGTGCTCGGCCACGACCGCCGGCACGTTGTTCCACGTGTTGCACGTGTGCCCGACCACGATCACGTCGAAGCCATTGGCGCTCGGAGAATTGACGATCTGCGCAAACTCGCGAAGCGCTGCGGAGATACTCTCCTGCAAGTGGTCGCTTCCCACGTCAAAGAGCAGATCGGATTTCCAGCGCACCACGCCCTTCTCGGGAAGATACTCGACCGCGTTCGGATACTTGGCCGCGAATTCCTTCAGCGCTGTGTCCAGTTCCTTCGGCAAGGCCTGCGTCACGATGACCGGTTCGCCGATGCCCTGCCCCGCCATCTTCTCCAGCGCGGCCATCGCCTTGTCCCATTTGCTGCGGAGGCTCTCGTTTTCCGCCGTCAGACTCTCGACCGTCTGCTGCTTGGCGTCGAGCTGCCCCTTGAGAGAATCGATCTTCCCGTTGAGAACCTGATTCATCGACTGCGCGTCGTGCAGGTCCACGTTGGCGCGCGCCAGCTCTTCCTTCAGCACGCCATTGGCGCGTTGCGCTTCGAGAAGCTGGTCGTAGTAACAGCCGGTATTGGTCGACAGGACCAATGCGGCAACACCGATGGCACAGAGG
>JAFGKA010000580.1 GCA_016928855.1 Phycisphaerae bacterium | reverse complement strand
TCAATGCGGCCCTCTTGGCCGTGAACCGCAACAGCAACTGGAAGTGGGCGATCACCAGCGAGGACGAGTGGTACAAGGCGGCGTACTACGACCCGACCACGAGCAGCTACTGCGACTACCCGACACGCAGCAATGCCGCCCCTGGGCGAGACCTGAACGACGTATCCGGCAACAATGCGAACTACTACGGAAGTCCGTTCCCGCTCGACTCGCCGTATCCGACCACCGTCGTGGGCCAGTTCGACAACTCCGCCAGCCCCTACGGCACGTTCGACCAGGGCGGCAACGTGTGGGAGTGGAATGAAGCCGTGATCGGTTCGCATCGCGGCTTGCGGGGTGGGTCGTTCGGCGACTACGTCGGTGTCGTCGGCCTGCATGCCTCGGTTTGCGTCGACGACAACCCGGCGTACGAGAGTAACGTCCTCGGGTTCCGTGTCGTCGAGGTTCCTGAGCCCTGCTCCGCGGCATTGCTGCTTGCCGGCGCTGTTGGTTTCTTCAGGCGTCGGCTTTGCCGGTAGAACCACATTCGTGGCTGCTTCGCAGGGCCGGCCAGGTACGATGGCGATTCTGGCGCTTCACGGGATATCCCGCATTGCACCCTGCACGATCTTCGGAGATCATTGCGGGCGCGCGTACGAATCGGCGCCCTTCCCGATCAAGCGCGCAATAGGGCGCGCCGTAAGTCCTTCGCGGACAACGCCCGGGCGAGTGGCGGAATGGCAGACGCTGGGGACTTAAAATCCCCTGACCGAAAGGTCATGCGGGTTCGAATCCCGCCTCGCCCATTGAAAAGGCCCGAAACGGGCCGTTTCAATAGAGTCCCCATGCCCATCGGGACGATCTCCTGCTCACCTGTTCTACTGCTCAATCCGGGAGGCACGCATGGCCTTCCTGGTCGAGGGTGTCGCCGTTTACCAGAAGGCGATCGACTTTGCTGATGTGGTTGCGGAGGCGCCGCATGCCGGTGCCGCGCGGCTACGGTCCACCCTCAGACGGGTTGGGCCGCGCTGCGCTCTCAATCCGTGCGCACCTCACCCGCCGCAGCTCCGTTCCAGGAATTGCCCCAGCGCTGCGCAAAGACCAGCTCCCGCAGCGGCTTTCGTTCGCGTGTGGCGATGTCGCGCTGCCGATACTCTTCCGGCAGGTTCGGCGGTATACCGGGATAGCCGATGGCCAGCGCGGTCACGACGGCGAAGCCGCCCGGGATGCCGTATAAGGCGCGAGCTTTGTCCGGGTGAATGCCGCCCATCTGATGCACGAGCAGTCCGCGAGCCCCGGCCTCGAACGTCAGGCTCGCCGACGCGGCTCCCAGGTCGTGCAACGCCACCCGGTTCGGCGCGCCGTTGCGCGAGAACGCCTCGCGCACGATCCCGAGTGCAAGCACAGGCGCGAACCGCGCCCACGCCTGATTGGTGTCGACGAGGCACGACAACAGCCTCTTGAACGCGTCGGCCTCGTCGCGGGTCGCCACGATGTAGCGCCAGGGCTGCTCATTGTATGAGGAGGCAGACCAGCGGGCCGCCTCAAACAGGGACGCGAGATCCTCGCGCGACACCGTGGTCTCGGCGAAACCGTACGGGCTCCAGCGTTGTGCGAGAATCTCGTGGATCGGGTGGTCAGTGTTCGCAAGCCTGCTCATCACGTGGCCTCCTGGCTTACCGGGCGCAGCTCGAGTGTCCGTGTGGATTATAGACGGCTCGTCCGTGGCCGCGCGTGTTGTCGTCAAGGTGGCCGCTCGTGCGCCGACTCGCGAGACCTCCCTGTCTCCGCAGCGCGCCGAATGCCCTCGAGCATCCCGCTGAACACGATGCTGTGCAGCGGCAGCACGGCGTACCAATAGGCCAGCCCGAACAAGCCCTTGGGTTCGAAGCGTGCCGTCTGGATGATCGTACAGCGGCCAACGTCTTGCGGGTCCGGCTCGACTTCGAACGTCAGCGATGCCTTGCCGGGCAGCTTCATTTCAGCACGCAGCTCCAATCGCCGGTCGGGCTCAATACCCGTCACGCGCCAGAAGTCGAGCGCCTCACCGTAGCCGACGGCCTCGGGTTCGCGCCGGCCCCGCCGCAGGCCGGGGCCGCCGACAAGCCGGTCGAGCCAGCCGCGCACCTGCCAGAGCCAGTCTGCCGCGTAGTAACCCTGCCCGCCGCCAATGCGGCAGACCGCGCGGAACGCAGCGTTCGCCGTGGCTGCCACCGGCAGGATCCGACGGTCAATAAACACCGTGCCGCCTGCCCAGTCCGGGTCGCCCGGCAGGGTGCCCGCGTCAGACCAGCTTGTCTCCACGCCATAGCTCCGGAGCTTGCCCAGCGCCGCGTCGATTGCCTCGCGCACCGTCAGCAACCGCTGCGGCATCTGTCGGCTGGCTTCATCGTTGCGACAGACGACCCGGTTGCGCAACCCTTCCGCCAGTGGCCGCGCGATGCGGCGGCTGATTGGCGTCACCAAATGAATCCAGAGCGAACTCAGCCGCGGCGTAAGCACCGGGACCGGGATGATCAGGCGTTTCCGCAAACCGAGGGCCTCGGCCATGGTCTGCAGAATTCTGCGATAGGGCATGATCTCCGGACCGCCGATGTCGAGCGTCTTGCCAACGGTGGCCGGTTCATCCAGGCACGCGATGAGGTAATACAGCACGTTGCGAACGGCGATCGGCTGGCATTCCGTAGCGACCCATCGAGGCGTGATCATGACCGGAAGGCGTTCGACCAGGTAGCGCAAAATCTCGAACGACGCTGAGCCCGATCCAATGATCATCGCAGCGCGGAAGACCGTGACGGGCACCGCGCCCGCGGCCAGCACGGTCTCGACCTCTCGCCGAGAGACGAGATGCTCGCTCAGCTGGTCGCCAAGCTCGCCGAGGCCCCCAAGATAGATGATCCGCTCGAGGCCGGCCGCCTCCGCCGCCTCCGCGAAGCACCGGGCCAGGTCCCGGTCGCGTTGCCGGTACGTGGCGCCGGCCGCCATCATGGAGTGGACGAGGTAATACGCCGCACCACAGCCGTCCATCGCGGCGGTCAGCGCCTCGCGATCGGCGACATCACAGCGCAGCAGCTCGACATTCGGATCGGTGGCCCACGGTCGACCGCTGATTTTACGCGGCTCCCGCGCCAGGCATCGGACTCGATAGCCCCGCGACAGCAGGCGCGGAATCAGGCGGCCGCCGATATACCCCGTGGCCCCCGTCACCAGTACGGGCCTCGACTGCAGCGTCGTGATCATCGAATCGCTCGTCATATCAGGCCGATGAGTGCGCGCTTCGCGCAAATGAGATCAGGTGCCGAAGGGTGTCGCCATAGGCGGCGTACTCGATGCGGCGTCGAATGGCTTCGGTCAATGCCCGTCCGCCGACAACGACGCGCACATCACATTGGACCGCGGTTTCATAGAACATTGCGTACCCAGCGAGGAAGTCCGGCACCGAGCCGATCGTCGAGACGCTCAACCAGAACAGGCGCGGCCGCACGTCGCCAATCGCGGCACAGAGCGTCGAGAACGGATGGCCGGTGCCAAAGGAGTCGGCGCGCCAGCCCGCCTCACGCAGGACCGTCTCCGCCATCAGCGTCGGCAGCGTGTACGGATCACCCTCGAGTGTAGCCCCAATCGCACGCGGGGCCGAGTCGGGAACGGATGGCAGGACGTTCCGCATCTGATACAGCACGCGCATGCAGGCTTCGCACGCGCGGCGTTCCTCGTAGACCTCGATCTCGCCGTGCTGCCATCGCGAGCCAATGCCGTGGAAGGCGGGCGCAAGCACCTGATCGCAGATGTCGCATATCATATGCCCGGCCAAGTACAGGTCGAACGCGATTCGGGCGATCCGCTGCTCGTCTCCCGCTTCCAGCGCCGGCCGCATCTGGGCCTGGGCTCGCTTGAGTGTCTCCTTGCCCCGACCGGTGCGCGGAGGCAGGCCGAGCACTTCCGGCCGGACGATTGGCTGGCCCGTTTGTCGGATGAACCGCATGACCTCGTTGAGGGGCAGCCGGCGGTGGCCGCCCGCCGTTCGAATCGAGGCAACGGTGCCCTTGTCGCACCAGCGTTTGATTGACGCCTCGCTTACCCCGATGGACCGGGCGACCTGGTTGGGCGTGAGCAACTCCACGGCAAACCCCCTGTGCTGAACGATTTGAATGATTATATCGACATGCACCATCGTCATCAATGCCTCATCTGCCAAAAAATTATGAAAGAAATCTTCACAAAATGCGTAAAATACTGTTATTCCGAGTCTTATCGCAATATCGCGCCTGATGAACGATTTGAATGAATTTCTCCTTGCCTTTGTCTTCGGCGAGCCTACATTCACCTTGGACGTTCGGAGCGGCCGTGACGGCCAGCACGATCGTTCGGGGCAGACGCATTGCGGCACGTTCCATCGACCGCAGTCGCGCCGCCCAAGCGATGGGCTTAGTCAATCACTGTCGCCGGTAGGTTCCGGTGGCAACACGGTGCTTGTGAAAAGGAGGCCTTCATCATGAAGACGATGACGAAATCAGGAATGATCGGGTACGTGGCGGGTGTTTCGGTGGCTTTGTTTGTTGCCAACGCGCAAGCGAGCGATGGATGCGCATCGAAAACGAAAGCGGCCGCCTGTGCCGCACCGAAGGACATCGTGGATACGGCCGTATCGGCCGGGTCGTTCGACACGCTTGCTGCTGCGCTCAAGGCGGCCGGCTTGGTCGATGCGCTCAAGGGTGAGGGTCCGTTTACGGTCTTCGCACCGACGGATGATGCTTTCGGCAAGCTGCCGGCAGGTACCGTCGACTCGCTGCTCAAGGACCCGCCGAAGCTGCGGCAGGTGCTGAAGTACCACGTCGTTTCCGGCAAGGTGACGGCTGCAGACGTCGTGAAGCTTTCCTCGGCCAAGACGCTGCTGGGGCAGGCACTTTCGATCGACGCGTCGGATGGCGTAAAGGTGAATCGCGCAACGGTTGTAAAGACGGACATTCCGGCCAGCAACGGGGTAATTCACGCGATCGATGCGGTCATGCTGCCGAAGGATGACATTGTGGATGTCGCGGCCAAGGCCGGTTCATTCAAGACCCTTCTGGCTGCTGTGGATGCGGCCGAGCTGACCGACACCCTGCGCGGTGAAGGGCCCTTCACCCTCTTCGCGCCGACGGACGAGGCGTTCGGGAAGCTGCCAGCCGGCACCGTCGAGGGACTCCTGAAAGACCTACCTAGGCTTCGCTCGATTCTGAAGTACCACGTGGTGCCGGGCAAGCTGATGGCCGCCGATGTAGTCAAGCGATCGTCGGCCACGACGGTGCTTGGACAGTCGATCACACTGCAGACGGCCAGCCCGACAAAGGTTGACAACGCCACGATCGTGAAGACCGACATCGTCGGTGCCAACGGCGTCATTCACGTCATTGACGCGGTAATTCTGCCGAAACACGACATTATCGATGTCGCCCGGGAGGCCGGTTCGTTCAAGACGTTGTTGGCAGCCATCGACGCGGCCGGGCTGGCAGACACTCTGCGGGACACGGGGCCGTTCACGGTCTTTGCCCCGACCGATGAGGCGTTCGCGAAGCTGCCGGCCGGCACGATCGACAAGCTGTTGAAGGATGTGCCGAAACTCAGGCAGATTCTGCTGTACCACGTCGTCCCGGGCAAGCTTACGGCCGCCGACGTGGTCAAGATCGACAAGGCCCGGACGGCGGAAGGGCAGAGTGTCCACATTGACACGTCGGACGGTGTGAAGGTGAACGGTGCCCGCGTGATCAAGGCGGACGTGCCCGCGGCTAACGGCGTGATCCACGCAATCGACGCGGTCATCCTCCCACAATGAGTGCACGAGACTGGCATGGACGATGCGGCTGCGGTCGACACTTTCATAGCGAATGACAGATAGGGCATCATGTGCAGGCTGCGTCGGCGGCGCCGGGAAACCGGCGACCGCCGACGTGGCGTACGGCCCTGCCGACCGTTCCGCCTGGTTCGGCAGCGACACGGCGGGCAGCATGATCGCCTGCGGCAAGTCCCTGCTCCAGGGCGGCGAGGCCGTTTTGCTTCGTTGCCGACCGAAAAATGATGGATCCCGTAGCCAAGCGATAAACCCGCGCTATGATAGTGCGATCGTCCGACGTTTCAGCCTGGAGCGCGGCGGCGATGGTTGCCGCCGATGCCGGTGTCACGCGACAGGTCCACACGCGTGGCACCGGTCTTCTTGCACCCCCCCCGCAAGACAACACACATCGGCAACGGACGAAGCCTCAGCCCGATCCGGGATCGATCACGCCAAGGCGCACACGCGGCCCAAGCGTACGGCGCACGTCGCGCACCGCATCCCGAATCTCGCGGCGATAGGCCGGATCGTAGCAGTGTTGTGAGCACGCCTCGCACGCGGGTTTCGGAAACAAGTGACAGTGGGTTTGCCGGGCCAGCGCGTG
>JAFGKA010000579.1 GCA_016928855.1 Phycisphaerae bacterium | reverse complement strand
TGAAACGATCGCCCTGGCCCACGATCTCGGCCATCCCCCGTTCGGCCACGCGGGCGAGCAGGCGCTCACCGCCGGGATGGCCGATCACGGCGGATTCGAACACAATGTTCAGTCCCTGCGCGTCATCGAGTTCCTCGAACACCCCTACCCGCCGTTCCGCGGCCTGAACCTGAGCCACGAAGTGCGCGAGGGGCTGGCCAAGCACCGCACGAACTACGACCACCCGGCCGTTCACGAACTCGCCGACGACACCCGCGCCCCGATCGAAGGCCAGATCGCCTGCGTCGCCGACCGCATCGCGTACGATTGCCACGACCTCGAGGACGCCATCGGCGCCCGGTTCGTCAATACCGCCGAACTGCAAGCGCTGCCCATCTGGCGCGAGACGGCCGAGACGTTCGCCGAAGCGTTTCGCGATCGGCCATTGCCGGCCATCCGACGTCCGATCCTCGACGCCCTCGAGCAGGAACTCCTGACGGACATTGTGGCCGAAACCCACCGCCGAATCGCCGAGGCGAACATCAAGACAGTCGCTGATGTGCGCCATTGCGACTACGACGTCGTCGACTGCTCCGCTCCAGTGCTCCTGAAACTCGAAACGCTCGAGCGATTTCTCCAGAGCCGCCTCTATCAGCACGGCCGACTGATCCGCATGGATAACAAGGCCAAGCGATTCATCAGCCAGCTCTTCGCGGCCTACCTGGACGAGCCCAAGCTGCTCCCGCAGCGCTTCGTGAACCGCATCGCCGACCAGGGGCTCCACCGCGTGGTCTGCGACTACATCGCGGGCATGACCGACCGCTTCTGCCAGGACGAATACCGGCGCCTTTTTCTTCCGCACGAACGGGTGTGAGCGGATTAAGAAGACGGGGCAGGTTCGTTTTGAGCGATGTATGGAGCGGGATGATCAGATAGGCCTTGAAGCGGTAAACGAACCTGTCCCGTTTTCCGGGCTCTGTCCCGTTTTCCAGGCTGTCCCGTTTTCCGGGCTCGTTTTCCGGGCTAAACTGTTACTTGCTAGCAGGAACGCGTAATGCCAATATGCAAACAGATGTCACGACGAGACATGTCGCTGCTGTTGATGTGTGCCTGTCTCTTCACAGTTCCTTGCCGCCTGGCAGAGGGCCAAGGCGCTTCGCTAAACGCACCTTCTCGAGAGATTCAACTGCCGGCCGGCCTGGAACACCTGTTCACGAGCGGACACGCCTTGGTGGGCACCACCCTCAAGAAGAGACTTTTCGTGTGGAACTGGCAGGACCTGACGGCTGCTCCGAAGGAGTACGCCACGGCCGGCGAACACGATGCGACGTGGACCGATCACAACCGCATTATCGAGCCTGAGGACCGCACGGAAGGGCCTAACAAGGCCCATTGGCTTGTGGCGCGAAACCCGCAGACTGGCAAGTCTGACGATATGGCGAAACTCGGGGTTGAGTGGTACGTCGAGAAACTGGCGAGCAGTCGCGATGGACAGCACCATGCCTGCCTGCTTGCCTTTGACAGCGTGATCGGCGACGTGATTACATCCCTGGGCAAGCAGACGTACTACGCCGTGGGGGTGATCAACGCTCAGAAACTCTCGCCGTCTTGGGTCAAGCCCATCATCCACAGGAATCGCAACGGAGGCCTCACGCTGAGCGCGCTCGCTGTTTCTGAGGACGGCGAATATGTTGCCGTCGTCGGGTGCGACGGCAGCGGCGGCTGGGTCCACGTGGTCGCGCCCGGCAAGGGCAAGTCCCTGTGGGAGAGAGTCCCAGACGGTTCCAATGCATTCGGCGGCGTCGCGTTTGCCCCTGACGGCAAGACGCTCTACGCCGCCGGGACGGAAGGGGCCGTGTACGCCTTTGAAACGGCAACCGGCAGAATCCTGAGTTGCTGGCCCGTTCAGGAAGGCAAAGAAATCCGCTATGGCGAACGCATCACCAGCCTGGCCGCCAGTTCTGACGGGCGCTTCGTTGCGGCCGGCTTGGGGCCCACGGGAGACGTCCACGTGTGGGCGGTTTCGACGGGCAAGGTCGTTCTTTCGCTGACGACGGGCCAGGCAACGGTGTACCGTCTGGCCTTTTCCCCGGACTCGAAATTCCTGGCAGCCAATGGCGTCAACGGCCGGACGATTCAGGTGTGGTCCCTGCCGGTGGAAGCCACTGCAACAAAGCCTGCCGCGACCATCTTCGACCTTGTGACATCGGGGAAAGTCGCTGAACTCGACCGCCTGCTGGACGACGCGCCGAAGTCAGCCGCGGCTCGAGACGGATACGGGCGCACGCCGCTCCACTGGGCGATGCTGGCCGGCCGCGAGGTTTGCGCAGGGCGATTGCTGAAGGCGGGCGCGGACGTGAATGCCAGAGATCTGGGGGGTTGGACGCCGCTGCACTATTGGGCCGCCGGCGAGGGCAGCCGCGAAGTCGCGCTACTGGTCTTGAGCAAGGGGGCGGATCTCAAGGCCCAGACCGGAGGCCCCAAGCAATGGTCCCCTCTGCACTTGGCTGCCGCACGGGGACAGGTGGAAGCGGCCAAGGAACTCATCGCCCAAGGCGCAGTTGTGAACGCGAGTAATGGCTATCACCATACGCCCTTACACTTGGCGGCGGATTTCGGCCATGTGGAGGTCGTCAGACTTCTGGTCGAGCACAAGGCGGACATGACCGCAAAGACCCGATACGGCGGGGACATGCCCATTCACCTGGCGGCCAAGCAGGGATTCGCCGAGGTGGTAGAGGTACTCCTTGCGGCCGGGGCCAAGGTGGACTCCCTCGATGAAAACAGATCGACGGCGCTGATTGACGCCGCCGAGATGAACCAGCCGAAGGTGGCGAAGGTCCTGCTCGAGAATGGGGCCGTGGTCGAGAGGCTGACTGCTCATGGGATGCCCTTGCACATCGCTGCCCGGGATGGCTCAAAGGAACTCATCAAACTGCTGCTGGAACACGGCGCCGGCGTGAACGCCAAGGACAAGAACGGGTGGACACCTCTACGGTGGGCAAGAAGGCATCTGACAGACGCCAGAAGTGCGAGACTGCAAGAACGTAAGGAAGCGGAGGCCGTCTTGCTTGAGCATGGGGCGAAGGAATAGGCAAAGATGATGAAATGAGAAACCGTCGCTTATTTGTCATGGGGCGAAGAAAAGGCGAAGAAAGGGGTCGGGACTCTATTGAAGGCGAAGAAAGGGGTCGGGACTCTATTGACGTTTATATGACACCATGGGATCTGGCTCCCGGCGGCTTGCCGTGCTTTTTGTGGCATCTCTTCTGCCGGTCATCATAGGCTTTGAGGTGAAGCTCCCGCAAGGAATCTCACACGGAGGCAACAGAGGTAACGGCGGAAGAACAAGAACTCCGACCTGAAGGCTCGTCCCGACGCACGTCGGGGCCCATGCCACTCGCTTCAGGCAGATGCTCCGACCGGTATGGGCGTC
>JAFGKA010000080.1 GCA_016928855.1 Phycisphaerae bacterium | reverse complement strand
TACGATAGAATAACCGTTGATATCGATGGAATATCTGATATGCACCGCAACTACCCGGTCATCCTGGACGTCTGGCGCGAAGCCTGCCGGCATATCGAGATCAGTCAATCGGCGGCGGAGATTACCCGACGGCTCGCCGATCGCCTGCCGATCGAGCAGCTAATCGTCCGTCAGATTGACCTTGAGCATCTCTGCGTTGATACCGTCGCCGTCGGTGGGGAGGCCGTGCGTGGCGGCGCCGGCGTTACGGGACGCACGCCGTGCTCGGCCGATGAGATCGCGGCCCTGGCCGCATGGCAGGCGAGCGGCCGGATTCTCCACGCGGACGATGCGCAATGGCGGCATGAACGCGAATTGCTCCTGCCGGGGCCGCTCCACGGGGATTTCCTCATGGGCCCGCTGGCGGCGGAAGGCGCCGGCGGCGCGCTGATCGTGGTGGCGAAACCGGATCGTCAGTTCGAGCGGGCCGACGTGGATCTGTTCAGTGCCTTGCTCGAGCCGTTTTCGGCGGCTCTCGCGAATGATCGGCGGCTGCGCGAGATGACGGCTTTGCGGGAAGTGGCCGAAGCGGAGCGCCGGGCGTTGCTGACGCGATTGGGTCGCAACAAGATCGAGGATGTCGTCGTCGGCGTGGAAGCCGGGCTGCGCCAGGTGATGGAGCGCGTGGATATCGTCTGCGCGTCCGACGTGCCGGTTTTGCTGCTCGGGGAGACCGGTACGGGCAAGGAGGTCGTCGCTCGCGCGATTCACCAACGCTCGCCTCGGCGTGATAAACCCTTCATCCGCGTGAACTGCGGCGCGATCCCGCCGGAGCTGATCGATTCGCAGCTTTTCGGGCATGAGCGTGGCAGTTTCACCGGCGCGGTCGATACGCACCGCGGCTGGTTCGAGCGGGCCGACGCCGGCACGCTGCTCCTGGACGAGATCGGCGAGCTGCCGGCCGCGGCGCAGGTTCGTCTGCTGCGCGTGTTTCAGGACGGCTACATCGAGCGGATCGGCGGTCGGCAATCCATTCACGTGGACGTCCGGATCGTGGCCGCGACGCACCGTGACCTGGCGGCGATGGTACGCCAGGGCAGCTTTCGTGAGGATCTGTGGTACCGGCTGGCCGCGTTTCCCATCCCGATCCCGCCGTTGCGCGAGCGGCCGGAGGATATCTCGGCAATGGCGTGTCACTTCGCTGAACGGGCGGCGACGCGGTTCGGCCTGCCGCTGGTGATGCCGACGCCCGACGATCTGCGGTTGCTTCGGCAGTATTCCTGGCCCGGCAACGTGCGGGAGCTGCGGACCGTGGTGGACCGCGCAGCGCTGCTCGGAAACGGAAAGCTTCTCGACGTGGCGACGGCGTTGGGCACCGGGCCGTCGATCGCCGAGGTGGCGCCGGGTGGCGGGGTGTCCATGCCCGCTGTGCGGATAGCGGATACGGCGGGTACGCTCGGGTTTGCCGCACCCGTGGGGCGGGATGTGCCGCTGGCTGGCCGGGCGACTTCGCTGGACGACGTGGCACGGCGGCATATCGAGGAGACGCTGCGCGAGACCTACGGGCGGATCGAGGGCCCGCACGGAGCAGCTCGACGCCTGAAGGTCAATCCGCATACGCTTCGGTATCGGATGCGGAAACTGGGCATCGACTGGCGGCGGTTCCGGCAGACGGCCGAGCCTGGATAGCGGCCAGCCGGTACGATGGGGAGATGAACGACGTGAAGTGCAGCGGTGTGAGCCTGGTCGGCTGTGTGCTCCTGTCTTGGCTCGTGCCCGGGTGTGCGTTGGGCGCGGACGTGCCGTGGCGGCAACTGGCCGCGCCGGAGGTGGGGCCGGTGTGGGTCCAGCCGGCGCAAGGGTCACCCGCCCAGCCAATCTGGGGGTACGCCAAGGGCCTGCGCGTGGGCCTGCCGCCGACACGCGGACCGCGGGGGCTCCTGCGGATCTATGCGCCGTATCTTGGGCATGATGAGGGACGCGTGATCAACTTCGTCGCGGTTGAGCCGATCCCGAGGGGTCAGACCGACCGCGGCCTTTCCGAACTGGAGCGGAGTGCGCTTGATAACGTGCGTGGCAAGCGATTGTGGAGCGTGGATACACCCATCGATCCGACGCCGAAGCCCGCCGTCGAGCCGGCACGCGGCGTTGTCGAAGCCGTTAGCGGCGTCGAAACGCTGACGGTATTCATTCCCGTCGAGCGATTTGAAAACGGGGCCCACGTGTACCTGCGGCTACGGTTTCGCGCGGATCGGCCCGAAGAGGTAGGCATTGCCACGTTCGCCTGGAAGGACTCGGTTCCGCTGGAACACTGCGTCGTGACGGCGACGATGGGCAACTACGCGCGCTTGCGGGCGCTGCACCTGCGGGGTGGCACGAAGACCGCCGGCGAGCTGTGGCCGGATTATCGCGGTGATGGGTTCTCGCCGCATATGTGGCTTCCGCTGGCGGACCTGCCGCGGACGGCCGACGGGGCGGCGATGCTGGTCGCCACGCCGAACGAAGCGCAGCCCGAGCGTGCCGAGTATGCTCCGGGTACGCGGCCCTGGTGGCGATACAAAGGGAAGGTGGCCACGCAGTACTGGCGGTGCCCGCGGCCCGACCCGGCGCTCATGGGTCTCGTCAACGGGCGGTACATGTACTGGTCGAGCAAGGCACCGATCCCCGGCGGCATCTCGTTCGAAAATGTCGAGCTGATGGAACCGTTTCGCAACGGTGCGGAATACAGCTTCGGCGTGACGACGAAGACGCCGGTTGAGCTGATCGAACGCGAGGGTGTCGCGCGCCCGACAACACGCACCGGCGGTTGAACGCGGCAGCCGGCTTGGGTTGTGACGCGGTCGCCGGGTGCGTACAGTGACAACACGTGTGCGATTGGGTGGCCCATCCCTGCGGAGCAGGGGTGGGGTCACGATGATGGAATGCCGGTGAGCATTATGTACGACAAATGGCACTCCTCGGGTGCGTCTTCACTGATGCCGGCGACGAGCGCATCCGTGTTCTTGCGTGCATCGCAACGTCTCGGGCATGCAACGGATTGTGCCCCAAAGGGGCAGGGGTATGTAGCCAGGGGCGTAAGCCCCTGGGGGAGATACGTTCCGTGCCGTACAGCCCTGAAGGGGCGGCAGGGACAGGGCACGGCGCTTGGCAGCGTCGGCCCAAAATGTCCTATTGATATCTTTTTTGGGGCCTGGTTTCTATCGCCCCGTTGGGGCTTGTTGGTTACGATGGCGGCGGCTCCAGGGGCTTACGCCCCTGGCTACAGACCGCCGCCCCTCCGGGGCGGGGAAGGTTGATGGCTTCGTTGTTGAATATCATGATACTGGTGCTGGCCGGGGCGCTTGGGGCGTGCGTGGGCAGCTTCGTCAACGTGGTGATCTACCGATTGCCGCGGGGGCTCTCTGTCAGCAAGCCACGACGTTCCTTCTGTCCGCGGTGTGAACGGTCCATTGCCGGCTATGACAACATTCCCGTGTTGAGCTACCTCTTGCTGCGCGGGCGATGTCGCCACTGCAAAGAACCCATCTCGATTCAGTATCCAATCGTCGAGCTGGTCGCAGCGATGCTGTTCGTCGCGACGTACGATGTGCTCGTGGTGGCGCGCTGGCGCGAGGGCATTGGGGCATGGCCGCACGATGCCGCAATCGTCATCGCGTTCTGGACGCTGTGGGCCGGTTTGCTGGCAACCGCGGTCATGGACCTCGAGCTGTACTATCTCGACATTCGCGTAACCTGGTTCGTCGCGGCCGTCGGCGTGCTCTGCCACGCGTTCTGGACGCCGGACTCCAGCGCCGGATGGGTCCGGCCTGGCCCGGCGTTGGCCGCGGCGACGCTGGCGGCAGTCGCGGCGCTGGTTCTGACATTCGTGTACGCCCGCCGCCGACAGGCCGACCTGGAAAAGAACTCACAGCATGACCCGGCGCCAGACGAGATGCCCGTGCTGCCCGTCGCCAAGGCGATTCCTCCGGTCGTCCGGATCACTCTTGCGCTGGGTTTCTTGGCGATTGCCGGCTACGTTGCATGGGTCGCCGTCGCACCAGGCTCCGAACGGACAGCGGTGGTCGGATTGCCGATAGCTGCCGGCCGGCTGGCCGTGGTCGTGGCCGTCCTGATGCTCGCGACAATTGCCGCCGGCAGCGTCCCGCGGGCGGCGGATGAGACTCTGTTCGAGGCGATCGAGACCGAGCGGTTCTCCGCCCGGCGGATGGCCATGGGGGAGGCTGGGTGGCTGATACCCGCAACAGTCGCGGGCCTCGCGGCGATGCTGTGCTGCGCGTATTCCTCTGGGGCGTTTGAGCTTGCGGCGAAAACGCTCCACTGGAACCCGATCGGGCCGTGGCGGCCACTGCTCGGTGTGGCGACAGGCCTGAGCGGCTGGCTGCTGGCTGGGGCGCTCGGCTGGGCGGTGCGGCTGATCTTCACGCTCGCGCTCGGCAAGGAGGCATTCGGCGTGGGTGACATCCACATTCTGGCCGCCGCCGGTGCCGTTCTCGGCTGGCCGGCGGTCGTGCTGGGGTTCTTTATTTCCGCGCCGCTGGCGCTTGTTGGAATTGCAGTTTTCACACTGCGGCGGCGCAGCCGCGCGATCCAGTACGGGCCGTGGCTGGCGATCGGGTTCTTCGTTGCGGCGGCGATGCAGGACTGGATCGTGGTGGCGTTGCGGGAAGCGTATGGGTTCTAGGCACCACCACGAACGGTGGCGCGACATGCGAACACGGGCAAACCCTCCGGCCTGAAGGCCTCTGGGCCTGCCCATGCCACCCTGGCAGAAATAGCCTCTAGAACAAAGGAAAATGGCCCAATGAGGCTTGCACTCCGACCCATCAAGGTATATGGTAGGCTCGGTTTGATCTGGGCGATCGCGATACTCGTTCTGCTGATCGTCCTCTTCAACCGGAACAATGTCGCGGACGTCTGGTTCTTCCGTACGTATCGGGAAGTCAACGTCCTGTACCTGATGTTGCTCACGGCAGTCGCGGCGATTGCCGTGTTCTGGGCAGTCACGCGGATTCGCGGGGTTTTGCGCGAGGCGCGGGCATTGCGGGAGGAGCGACAGGCGGCCGAGCAGCTTGCCGAGCGGGAGAAACTGGCGGGCGAGCTGGTCGAACGCGAAAAACGACTTGACGAAAAACTGCGCCGTTCGATCACGGAGGAATCGTAACCGTTGGCGAACGGACAGGCCGTCGGACCCCGGTGGGGCGACGACTCACTCCGGTCACCTGATTTGCGCAAGGAGGTACGGCCATGGCGCGCGTGTCAAAGGTATTGGTGGGTTGCGTGGTGTTGGGGGCATTCCTCTGCGGAGGATGCGCCGATCCGAAGAAGGACGCCGATGCCCAGGCGTTCAACGAGCAGGCAGCGCAGCTTCAGCAGATGCAGGATGAGTTGGCCCGGTTGCAGGCCGAGAACGCCGGTCATCTCAATCGGATCAACTCGCTGGAGAGCGAGAACGGTCAATTGAAATCGGAACTGGCTGGCGGCGCCGGTGCGGGTGAGGCGCCTGACGGGTGGAAGACGATCCCCGGCGGCGCGATGATCTCGCTGGAAGGCACCGTTCTGTTCGATTCGGGCAAAGCGGCCCTCAAGAGCACGGGCAAAGGGGCGCTCGGCCAGATCGCCAAGGCGATCACGGCGCAGTATCCTGACCACGACGTCTACGTGTTCGGGCATACCGACACGGATCCCATCAAGCACAGCAGTTGGAAAGACAACTACGAGCTGAGCTGCCAGCGGGCACTGAGCGTCGTGCGCCACCTGCGTTCGCAGGGGATCACGTCGGCGAATCTCGCGGCGTGCGGCTGGGGCGAGTATCGGCCGGTGGCCAGCAACACGAGTCAGGCCGAGCGGTCGCTCAATCGGCGCGTCGAGATCTTCGTCATGGCGCCGCACGGCAACATCAAGGGCCAGCGTGTGGCGATAGGCGATTGACGGATTGCGCCCTTGGCCGGTTCGGAAAGGCGGGGCGGGCGGGCCGTCTGTTCGGTGAGATTCCCGACGTTGGACCACTGCGCCAGGTCGGGTATGCTGGAGCGGGTAGCGCACCGCTTCGGCGGATGATATGAGTGTCTTCGGTGCCCGCTCCCGCCAGGGGTCGGGCACCGTTTTTTCGCGTGGTGGCGTGTGATTGCGATCATCGATTACGGCATGGGGAACCTTCGCAGCGTCCAGAAGGCCTTCGAGAAGGTCGGCGCGGATGCGCGGATCGTTACCGGGCCGGAGATGATAGCAGCCGCCGACAAGGTGGTCCTGCCTGGCGTCGGGGCGTTCCGCGATGCGATCGAACATCTGCGCCGGCAGGGGTTCGTTGAGCCTATCGGCGAGGCCATCGCCGCAGGCAAGCCGTTTCTCGGCATTTGCCTTGGCCTGCAGTTGCTTTTCGACGTTAGCTACGAGGATGGCGAGTATCGCGGCCTCGGCGTGATTCCGGGCGAGGTTGTGCGGTTCGATTTTCGCCAGATTCCCGCGGCACAGGGTTTCAAGATTCCGCACATGGGCTGGAACGCCGTCGAGTGGGACCGGCCGTGCCCGCTGATGCGGGGGCTCGACAGCGGCGAGTACTTCTACTTCGTCCACTCGTATTATGTCGTGCCGCGGGATCCTGCCGCGAGCTTCGGGCTGTGCGACTATGGCGTGCGGTTCACGGCGATGGCGTGGCGTGATAACCTATACGCGACCCAGTTCCACCCGGAGAAATCCCAGCGGGCGGGCCTGACGATCCTTCAGAACTTCACGGAGCTGTGAGCAAGGCATGGCCAAGATAAACATTCTGCCGGCGATCGATCTTCGGAACGGTCGATGTGTGCGATTGCTGCAGGGCGACTACGCGCGACAGATCGATTACGCCGATGATCCCGTGGCGCAGGCCGAGCAATTCGTGGCGGCCGGCGCCGAGTGGCTGCACGTGGTCGATCTCGACGGTGCCCGCGAGGGACGGCCGTGCAACCTGGACGCGATCGAACGCATCATTCGCGCGACGTCGCTGCGCGTCGAAGTGGGCGGGGGCATCCGCGACGACGCGACCGTCAAGGCGCTCTTCGACGTCGGGGCCGAACGCGCCGTGATCGGTACGCAGGCACTCGAGGATTGGGAGTGGTTTCGCGCGATCGCCCATGCGCCGGGGCATGCGAATCGCATCGTGCTGGGCCTGGATGCCCGCGAGGGCAAGCTCGCCGTGCGCGGCTGGACTGAGGTGAGTGATCGCCTGCCCGTCGAGCTGGCGGAGGCCGTGGCCGACTGGCCGCTCGGCGCAATCAACTTCACGGACATCGGGCGGGACGGCATGCTGCTGGGCCCGAACATCGAGGCGATCCGCGCGTTCGCCGAGTGCTCCCGTGTGCCGGTGGTCGCCTCGGGTGGCGTGACGAGCATTGAGGACGTTCGCCGACTGGCGAGGCTGCCCATCACCGGGATCATCATCGGCCGGGCGATCTACGAGCAACAGATCGACCTTGCTGAGGCTATTCAGGTCGCCGCGGCGGCCGTGTAAGGAGAATCGCTTCGATGCAGTTGACGATTGAAAGCGTAAAGGACCTGCAGCGGCTGATTCGTGACGTGCCCGACTTTCCCAAGAAGGGTATCGTGTTCAAGGACATCACACCTCTGCTGGCCGATCCGGCGGGACTGTCCCTGGCGGTCGAGTATCTGACGCAGCCGTACCGGTCGATGCGCGTGGATAAAGTCGTCGGCGCCGAGTCGCGCGGATTCATCTTCGCCACGGCCGTGGCCCGGAACCTCTCCGCCGGCTTCGTGCCGGTGCGCAAGCCCGGCAAGCTGCCCGCGAAGACGCGCAGCCATACCTATGAACTCGAATACGGCACCGATACGCTCGAGATCCATACAGATGCGATCCTGCCCGGCCAGCGCGTACTCGTGGTCGATGACCTGCTGGCGACCGGCGGCACGATGCGTGCATGTTGCGATCTCGTGACCGAACTCGGTGGCGAAATCGTCGGCGTGGCCGTCATGATCGAGTTGGCCTCCCTGAACGGACGGGACAAGTTCCGCGAGTACGACGTGCATACCGTGCTGCGCTACGAATAGACGACCCGTGCGGCTGTCTACCAGACGCGATGCCGGGAGCCGCGGAGGGCCGGGTGTCTCGTGGGGCAAGGCTGCGCCCGCAGGACGTCGAGCACGATGGCGGCCGCTTCCTGCGCGACATCGTGGCTCCCCAACTCCTGGATCAGGTCGGCCAGATCGTCTCGCATGGCTGCCTGCCGCGATGGATTGGCGAGGATTTCGAGGGCGACCTGGGTGATCGGTGCGGTCGAGTCGTAGTACGGCATGAACTCCGGAACGATGCGCCGGCGCGCCAGGATGTTCACAAGCGACAGATGCTCGGTCCGGATGAGCCGACGCCCGATCAGCCGATACCCCCATTTCGATGCGTTGTACATCACGATCATGGGCCGGTTGTGGTAGGCCACTTCGAGTGTGGCCGTGCCGGAGGCGACCAGCACGAGATCCGCGGCGCTGATGGCTTCGGCGTTGCGGCCGGTAACGATCTGGCAGCGGAGCCGTTGCGTCTGAGCCGCCCGGTCCAGCGTGCGAGCGATGCGCTGAGCGATCGCCCGGCTGGCGGCGGCGAATACGAACGCGGCGTTCGGATGCCGCCGGACGATGGCCTGACAGACCTCGATCTGGCCGGGCAGCACTTCATCGACCACGTGCCCGCGCGAGCCTGGCATGCAGGTCACGAGCGGTTCGCCCAGGTCGTTGAACGCCGAGACCGCCATGGTGTCGATCGGTGTGCGGGCAAGCGACTCGATCAGCGGATGCCCCACGAACGTTGCGTTGATCCCGTGGCTTCGGAAATAGGGCTCCTCGAACGGAAGGATCACGGCAAGCCGATCGGTCCGTTTTCGTACCTTATGAATCCGAAATTCCGCCCATGCCCAGACCTGCGGGGCGATGAAATACACCACGGGAAGCCCGCGTGCCTTGGCTCGTAGCGAGACGGGCAGATTGAACGTGGGCGAATCGACGGGCACGAACACGTCGGCAACGCCGGCGCCGAACAGCCGGTCGATCCGGCAGAGCATCCGGAACGCCTCCGCGACAAGCCCAACCGCGCCGAGCAGCATGGCCGAGCGAGTGGTCAGGTCGAAGAGCGTCTCGCAGCCGGCTTCCCGCATTTTCGGTCCGCCAACGCCCAGAAAGCGGGTTTCCGGCTCACGCGCCCGGATGGCCGCGATCAGGTTCGCCGCATGCAGGTCCGCGCTCGGCTCCAGCGCTGACAGGAAAACGGTCGGCAGTCGCATCGCTGGGGGAGGGGTCGAACCGGGCTGACGGGGCGCCGAGGCGTCGGCTGGGGGCTCAGGTCGGCAGTCATCGGAGGGGCTGTTCTGCACCGCGGAATCTGTCCCAATGGCCATTCGTCAGGCCTGCAGGGGGCTTGCCGCCGACAATCTGGCCGGGCGTGCGGTCGGAGCACTTGCCAAACGGCGGAGCGAAACCTTACCTTGTCCCGCCCCGCAGGGCAAGCGGATTGCCGCCCCCGTGGAGGGGCCGATTGCCGGTGCCCCAGGGGGCTCTCGGGCTGGCTGCGGGTGCGTGCTTGATTTCGCGGCAGAGCGCGGGTAGCCTATTCGGTTTCCGGGATGTCCGTAAACGTATCGACCCTAGGTGTCGGTGGAGGTGTTGTTTGGCGTCGGAGCTGGCCCGCCAGCTGATTGATTCGGGGATTCACTTCGGCCACCGTGTCAGCCGGTGGAATCCGAAGATGGCCCCGTTCATCTTTGGCAAACGAAATCTGATTCACATTATTGATATCCGCGAGACGCTCAAAGGTCTGCTGCGGGCGAAGAAGTTCCTCTCCCAGGTCGTGGCCCGGGGGCAGGACGTGCTGTTTGTCGGTACCAAACGGCAGGCCCGTTTTGCGATCGAAAAGCAGGCCGAGCGCTGCGGGATGCACTGGGTAACAGAACGATGGCTCGGAGGCACGCTGACCAACTTCCGAACCATTCGGTCGCGGTTGCAGCGATTGGAAGAACTGGAGGCGATTGAAGCCGAAGGTCGGCTCGGTGAGTACAGCAAGAAGATGATCGCTTCGCTGACCCGCGAGAGGCGGAAGATTCAGCGAAACCTCTCCGGTATCCGGCGCATGAACCGGCTGCCGGGCGTGATGGTGGTCGTCGACGTGCGACGCGAGCACATTGCGCTCAAGGAAGCGAAGAAGCTCGGTATCCCGACCGTATGCCTGATCGACACGGATTCCGATCCGGACTACGCGGACATCCCGATTCCGGGCAACGATGACGCGATGCGCGCCATCGTGCTTATGGTGGAACAACTGGCCGAGGCGATCGAGGAAGGCAAGCGGGCGCGGCCCGCCACGCCGCCGCCGGGTGCGGACGCCGGGCCGAAGCAGCCCAAGCGAGCCCGCGACGTCAGTGCTCGCGCCGGCGAGGAAGCGACGGCGGCACCGGCTGAAGTGGCGGCCTCGGAACCACCGGTTGATGAGGTGGCGTCGCCATCGGGTTCCACCGACGCGGGCGCCTGATCGACGACGGGGGGTTGGTCGGGTCGCTCAGGACCATTCGGGTTTGACGAACATGGGCCTCGGCTGTTCTGGGCCGGGGCCCCTTTTTCACTATCGATAGAGAAGGAGCCGAGATTCCATGGCCGAGATTACCGCGGCGCAAGTGAAAGCCCTACGTGATCGGACAGGGTTGCCGATGATGGACTGCAAGAGCGCCTTGGCGGAGGCCGAGGGTAATGCCGACAAGGCGGTCGATATTCTTCGCAAGCGCGGTGCCGCGGCGGCTGACAAGCGAGCCGACCGGGAGACCGGCGAAGGCCGCATCGTGTGCTGCATTGACGCGGCGAAGCAGATGGGCGCGATCCTCGAGTTCCGGTGTGAAACGGCTCCCGTGGCCAATAACCCGGAATTCAAGGAGATGGCCGAGGCGTTCGTGAAGGCGGCGGTGGCTGTCCCCGCGGGCGAGGCGGTTACGCCGGAACGCGTACTCGATCTGCCGCTGCCGAGCGACCCGTCACGCAAGTGCCGGGATCTGCTGACCGACGTCGTCAACAAGATCCGCGAGAACATGCAGGTGGTTCGCGTCGAGCGGCTCCAGGGCACGCTGGGCAGCTACGTCCACTTCAACGGAAAGCTGGGTGTGCTGCTGCAGGTCGAGGGCGCGGCGGATGCCGAACTATTGTCCGACTTGTGCATGCACATCACGGCCATGAAGCCGACGGCCCTGTCGCGCGACGCGGTGGATCCGGCGTTGATCGAGAAGGAGCGGGAGATCGCGCGCGAGCTGGCGCTGAAAAGCGGCAAGCCCGCCCAGATCGTCGACAAGATCGTCGAGGGCAAGATCAGCCGCTGGTACAGCGAGAACGTGCTGCTCGACCAGGAGTTCGCCAACGTGGACAAGTTCAAAGGTACCGTGGCCAAGCTTCTGGCTTCGCGAGGCAACGTCAAACTTGTGGCGTATCAGCGATTCGAAGTGGGTGGTTGAGACCCATGGTGGGGTCTGGCTCCTTCTTGCCCGGGCTGACCTCGGCGGCCGGACGAGCGATCAGGGTGGCAGGCAGCACCGGTCGGTTTGCGGAGGTTTCCAGGCGAAAAGGTGCCTGACCCCCTCTTCTCAGGCAGGGCGAGCATGGCCAAGGCAACACGTCCGGCGTACAAGCGCGTAGTGCTCAAGCTCAGTGGCGAGGCCCTCTGCAAGCCTGGGGGCTTCGGCCTCGATGCGGACGAACTCGCCCGTATCGCGAAGGAAATCCGCCTGGTGCGGCAGGCTGGCGTCGAGGTGGCCGTCGTCTGTGGGGGGGGCAACCTCCTGCGGGGCGCCACCGCGTCGAAGAAGGCCAACCTTCCGGAAGCCACGGCCCACCACATGGGCATGCTGGCCACGGTGATCAACGCTCTCGCGCTGCAGGCGGCGTTAGAGGCGGCCGGCGTCGAAGTTCGCGTGATGTCGTCCATCGCGATCGCCGCGGTGTGCGAGCCGTATGATCGGCGCCGATGCCTGCGGCATTTCGCGAAAGGGCGCGTGGTGATTCTCGCCGCCGGGACGGGCCGACCGTTCGTGACGACCGATACGGCCGCGGCGCTGGCCGCGCTCGAGACAGGCGCCGACGCACTGCTCAAGGCGACCAAGGTCGACGGCGTCTATTCGGCCGACCCGGTGAAAGACCCGAAGGCCAAACTGTACCGCCGGCTCGGCTACGACCGGGTCATCGACGAGCGATTGGGCGTGATGGATCTCAGTGCGGTAGATCTTTGCCGCCAGAAGAAGGTACCCCTGCGCGTCTTCAACATGAACAGGCCCGGCAACATGAAGAAGGTGGTGCTGGGGTCGGATGTGGGCACGACGGTGAGTTGAGGAAGAGGACAGAGGACAAAGGCACAGAGGCACAAAGGCGGGAGACAGAAGACAGGAGTCAGGAGACAGAAGCCTGAAGCAGCCAGTGCAACGAAGCGGCTGGCGGCTCGTCCGCCAGCGTCTTCCTCTGCTACTGCCGACTGCCTTCTGGCTTCTGCCTGCTTTTCCCGGTTTGCCCGTGTTTGGCTTTCTACCCGTCTTCCAGTGCTATCAATTCGAGATGAATGTCAGTTGAGCGGATAGTCGAACTCGTCGTCGGCCGGCGGCACTGCCGGTGCGTCGATGATGATGACGGTTCGCTGGGTGCCGCTGACGGCTTGGGTGCCACTGGTCCCGACGTCACGTCGGGACCCGCCAGTGTTCATGACGGATGCGGCGGTCGTGCGAGTCTGGCGTCGCCGACACGCGGGCGGATCGGCGGGGAACAGATCGCTGCAATCTTCCGTGTAGCCGCAGTTGCGGCAGATCAGCCGGCATTGCACCGCTTCGGTGCCATGCCCACAAATCGGGCAAGCCTCGCTGTCTGCCGGTTCCATCCACATCGCGCGACCTCCACGGCGATTCCACGTTCCGCCATACAATCTTAGGCGCCGTAGGGACGAATATCGGCAATCACGCTGGATTTCTTCACGGAGAGATGCGTCGGAATACCCGCTGGGCGATCGGCTGTGAGTTTCTTGCGATACTCGATTCGGCGAACAACGCAGACAGTCCCACCATCGGTCGTGCCTGCGTTACGGATGAACGCTACAAGTCGTGCCTGTTTCAGAAACGAGCGTTTTGTCCACGCCGGATGGACAACTCGCTTGTGTTGCTGTCTTGCAGCCGTTCAGGAACCCTCGCGCATCGCCCGCACGAACACCTGACCGGGGAGCTGGCGGACGAGGTGTTTGAGTTGCAGCGTCATTAATGTGGCCATGACGCGCTCGGTGGCCAGGCCGGTGCGGTCGCAGAGCCGTTCAACCGAACGCGGCTCGCCGTCGAGGGCGTTGTAGAGCTGCTGTTCCTCGGGCGTCATCTTCGTCAGCGGTGCGGGGGGCGTTGGTGCGGCAGCCTCGCCGGCGAGTGTCGCGCCCACCTCGCCGAGTTCATCGAACACGTCCTTGATCGTGCAGACGAGCTTGGCCTGCTGGGTGCGGATCAGGTCGTTCGGGCCCGTCGAGAACGCCGAGTCGATCCGCCCGGGAATGGCGAAGACCTCGCGGTTGTAGTCGATCGTCTGCCGGGCGGTGGCCAGCGCGCCGCTGCGCTGGGCGGCTTCGACCACGAGCACGCCCAGTGAGAGGCCAGCGATGATGCGATTCCGTGGGATGAAGTTGCCCCGATCCGGCGACGTCTCCATCGGCAGCTCGGTCAGCACCGCGCCGTGGCCGTCCGCGATGCGGTCGGCAAGTTCCTTGTGCTCCGGCGGATAAATGTCGGCCAGCCCGTTGGCCAGCACCGCCAGCGTGCGGCCCTTGGCCTGGATCGCGCCCCAGTGGGCGGCGGCGTCGATCCCGCGGGCCAGTCCCGAGACGATCGTCGCCCCGCGCTCGGCGAGGCCGTAGCCGAATCGCCGGGCCTGCTCGCGGCCATAGTGCGTGCAGCGGCGCGAGCCGACGATGCCGACTGCGATTGCGTCAACGGGGTCGAGCGTGCCGCGCAGGTACAGGCAGATCGGCGGGTCGGGGATGTGCCGCAGGCCGTACGGAAACGCCGCGTCCTCGCGGCAGAGGATCCGCACGCCGTGCGCCGCGGCCAGCTCGAGTTCGCGCTCATGCTCGCTCGATGTCCGCGCGCGGACAATTTCGGCGGCGACTCTCGGCCCGATACGATCGACACTTTCGAGTTCGCTGCGACCCGCCTGAAGAATCCCCTCGATCGAACCGAACCTCGCGAGGAGGCGGTTGAAGCTGATCGGCCCGACGCCGCGGGCGGTGCTCAGGCGAAGATACTGTGCCGCCGCATCCGAAGCGACGGCCGGCTGCGTGTCGTGCCCCATAGGTCGGTCCTCTCAGGACGCGGCCCGCACCTCCTCGACGGCGGTGCGAATGTCGGCGTCCGTAATGTCGTCGCGCAGGACGGTTTCCCC
>JAFGKA010000079.1 GCA_016928855.1 Phycisphaerae bacterium | reverse complement strand
TGTCGTGTGACGCACAGGAACACACCACCCACACATGGCAAAGCCGCCGGATTCTATCGTACCGCTGTTACAATACCCTCGCGCGCGTGTTCACGCAAGCAGCAAGGTACGAGAACGTGGCACTTTCGAAAAAGACTTTTGAGGCCAGCGGTCTGTTGCCGGTACTGCACGCCACCCGTGTGGCACGTGCTCATCTCGCCGGCCGCTCACGTGTCGCTCCGTACTCGGGGCGTGGGGTAGTACCCAACGCGGTCTGTTAACGAGGTTTCCAGCAGATCACAAAAGAAGGAGCACCCCGAGTTTCCGGAGGGGCGGGGAAGGGCCAGGGCGATGCTGTTGTCGGCGACGCGGCCGCAACCGGCGGCGCACGCGCGTGGTGCGGTAGCGTCACGATGATGCTTCCCTCAAGAAGCGGTGCGGCGGCCCGCCGGTTAGTCCTGTCAAAGACCATGGAGCACTGGACCGTGGCCGCCCAGGCGGTTCCTGCACGACACGCGGCATGCAGCGTTGGAGCCGTCCGTCGCGGAAGCCTTCCGGCGTGCAAGTCGGCAGCCTGCCGGTTATACTCGTCCAGTGCGGCCATCGGGTCAGCCCAAACGCATGGATTATGGCGGGCGGGCCGGTTGTCGCGATGCGAATTGGCCAAATGGTCAAATGCAGATAAGTGATTGATAATAAAAATGTTGCGCCGGTAGCTCAGTTGGATAGAGCACGGGATTTCTAATCCCGCGGTCGCAGGTTCGAGTCCTGCCCGGCGCGATCCCCTTTTTCGCAAAACACGGCAGGTTTTCGTAAGTTTTCGCGACCACTCGACTTACGACAAATCGTCTTAGCGGTGGACAAGTCGTTGTGAGCCCCTGCGGTGGCTTGCTGCGCCGGATTGCGCGCCGCTTTCCCACAACGCCCGTCGGACCGAATCAGGCACACGGGCTTTTGCCATCACCTGCCGTCAGCCCCGTTATTCCCTGAACGATCGAACCGTGCCCTGGCACTACCTCGTGGCACGACCCGACACCCCTGAAGCCCATCAGCCGCCCGATTCATCTTCTTCCGGCAGAAAGGGAATCAGCCCGAGCTGGAACGCTTCCTCCTGAAGCTCTCTCGGCAAACCCCGCGCATCCATCGGGATCCCGTCAACCTCCACCAGCCAGGCCAACGGGGTATCCTCCAACCGGCTGGGGAGTGTCCAATCCGGGTGCATGGGAATGAGCTTGAGCGTCTCTCGGATCACCTTGACCTTCGCGGCCCCTGTGGCCGATGAGACGCCGAACGCCTCATTCACCGCCTCTGTCGTCATGTGCGGCGTCTGACTCGGATCGCTCAGGAAGTTGACCCAGCCGATGGTCCGCACGATGCCGCAGGCCCACGATCCCACCTTGCCGCTGGTGATCGGCGTCGGGCGCTTGCGACTGAGGACGCCAGCGAGTCGTCGGCATGCCTCCGCATACTCGTCGTTCAAATGCTCTCGACAGAATGAATCCGTCAGACCGACGATGGCGTCATACGTGGGACGGACCTTGGCGGGTATTCTTGGCTCGGCCTCCATCTGGACGAGCGGCGGGCTGAGCAGGTCGTCCTCCACACAGGCTGGCCAGAAGATGCTCATCGGGTCTTCGAGGACGTATTCAGCCGCTTCCTCCACCGTATCGAAGAGCACGCCTCCGAAGTCGCCGATGGATTCCCATTTGTCACGATGACTCCACCACAAGACTTCCCAGGACCGACCGCATGGCCGAATCCGGCTGACGGCCTGTTCGTTGTAGACGATGGTGTAGCCACGGTTGACTCGACGGACAACGGCGGGGCATCCTCGTTCCTGGAAAACGGCTTCGATTGTCGATTGGGGAAGGTCGATCTTCGCCATCAGCCAGCACTCCATCATGAACGGGCAACATGATAACCCATCGGGAGTGCTTTGTTGAGTGTCGAGTCTGGCGGCAAGCGAGCAGAAGTCCGGCAGCTTGTCGTAAGGACAACCCCAACAAGCCCCATATGGCACCAAATCTCGACCCCACGCCCTGTTTGCTGCGCCTGAGATAAGCTTGGAGGCCCGTTACTTGCCCCAATTCATCCCGGTGATCGACAACTGTAACACGGTGGCGGTGGAAACCCAGACGAAATAGGGCACCTGAGCCACGGCAACCCATCGATAATGCGGCCACACGGCAACCACCGACCAGATGATCGTGCTCCAGACGATCACGATGTCCGCCGATGCCAGAGGCAGGTTTCGCATTCCAAACTGGATGGGCGTGAAGATCAGGTTAACCACAAGGTTGATGGCGAAAGGCAAGGCAACCAGCCAGGGGATCTTGCCGCGAAACGCCTGCACGAAGACGAATCCGAAGGTCACGATGATGATCGGGTAGAGGATCTGCCAGATCAGGCCGATGGTTGGCGGCGACGGCGTCCAACTCGGTTTGGCCAGCCCGTTGTACCACGTCATCCAATCCATCGGCGGCTTCCCGTTCAGCGCAAAGGTGACATCGCCCGTATTCTGGCCGCGAATTGAGCATCCGTCCAGCATCAGGGCATCCGCCCTCCGACCGCCCCTAACAACACCGGGCCCCGCAGCCCTCGGTGAAAGCGAAAGAAGCCCGTTCCGCTGTCACGATTGACGCACGGAAGCGTTCGTGTGGGATACGGTCAGAATACGTTCACGACTGTCTGCTCTGCTACGGCCTACTGGCGACTGGCTAATTCCCTCCCGTCTTCTCTGCTACTGCCTGCTGGCTTCTGCCTGTTTCTCTCCGTCGATCCTCGCCGCGCTCGGATAAAGGGCCAAAGGACCACAAGGGCAAAGGGTTACGTCCCGGCCGCACAACGGAACCCGCTGTAGTAGCGGCGGGCGGCGGGCCCGTTGAGGTCGCGATACGCGACCCGGCACCCGTAGGCAGCGTCGCCCCAACTGCCGCCGCGAAGAACACGGTACGTACCACTCGCCGGCCCAGTCGGGTTGTCGTACGGGCTGCTGCTGTAGTACGTGCTGCCGTACCAGTCGTTGCACAACTCCCAGACGTTGCCGGCCATGTCGTACAGTCCGTAACCGTTCGGCGCGAAATAGCCCACCGGGCTGGTGTAGGGCGTACTGCCAGTGTTGAACGTCGGATGGTAGCCGCGCGTCGGGCTCGTGTCGTACGAATAGCTCGTCGAGCTGTAGTAGTTCGCCCGGGCGTGTTGGATGAGATCGCTATCCGACCAGGGGAACCGGCGGCCAGCCGCGCCACCCCGTGCCGCCTTCTCCCATTCCGCCTCCGTCGGCAGCCGGTAGCCGTTGGCGTCCCATTTCACATAGGGCGCTAACTCGCCCGTCTTGTAGACCGTCGTCAACCCAGCGTCCGTGTAGTAGCACGGCGTCCGTCCTTCCATCTCGGAGCGGGCGTTGGCCCACTTCACGCAGTCAAACCAGTTCACGCTGTGCACGGGGTGATTGGCCGCCTTGCCGCCACCGGCGATAAGATCCGTGTAGCCGTTCGACAGCCCCCAGGCCCGCACCGTATCCCACAGTTGCTTGGTCACCTCGTAGCGGTCCATGTGGAAGGCATCCACGTAGACCGCATGGACGGGCGCATCCCCGTAGCCGTCGAGGTGGTCGCCCATCAGAAACTCGCCGGCGGGGACCAGGACCATGCCGGACGGCGCACTGCTCTCGAACTCAAGCGTCACGGTCTTGTGGCCCGTCATCGTGACCGTGTTATCGTTCGTCGTGAGCGAGTCGTTATCCGTGCCCGTCCATGCCTTGACCTGGTAGTTGGGATCCGGCTGCGCGAGCAGATCAGCGACCGTGTTGGCGGTATATGTGCCCGACATCGGGACGCAGGTACCGTGGCTACCGATGATGTTCACGGTCAGCGTGTATTGCGGTGGACAGGCGGGCACCCGGTTCGGCCCGTTGAAGCACGCTGCGAATATGGCAAAGTCCGCAAGATCCACGTCGCTGTCGCGGTCGAAGTCGGCCTGCGGACAATGCGGCAAGCCTCCGTATGACCGATTCGGGCCATTGAAGCACGCGGCGAAACCAGCGAAGTCCGCCAGATCCACATCGCTGTCGCTATCGAAGTCCGCCGCCCACCATGCGGAGGCGGGCATCGCCGTCGCACCGAGGACCACCAGAACCGCAAGAAGCGGGTATCGTTTCAAGAACGGCATGACTTTCTCCTTTCCTGCCATTGAAGTGATAGTGCCATTATGCCCGAAGACGGGAGTCGGCTGCAAGGCGTCGCACGGCGACGTTTGCGACCGCCTCCGGCCGCCCGAGGCCGCGGATTCCACCACTCCCACACGCAGCCGATTGGTCCGCTGAGGTGGGCCCCACATGGCTGCGTCAATACTCGAATCGCACCGTCTGTTCGGCGAGGCGGGCCGGTGGGTGATCCCTGAACAGACGCCGCGCGGGATCGTCCGCCACATCACGGACCGTCAGCGTGCAGTGATCGCCCGGGCGAACATCGGCAACCCACAGGCGAAGGATACTGCCGTCCACCTGCACGCGCGTGATGCGGCCGGGGGCCACCGTCATACGCTCGCCGTCAGCCACGCTCGCCGGATCCAGCCGCTTCGTGAACAGAAGGTCCGTGACCTTGCCGCGTCGGCGAACCTCGGTAATCCGCGGCGGATCCGTGTACATGTACAGCCCCAGATCGTACGCATAGAACGTCGTGCTGTCGCAGCCGAGCCGATTGCAGGTTCGCTCGAAACCGCGGATCCAGGCCCACGATCGGCGGTTCTGCTTCTGCGAACCGGTGTCGGCCTGGATCATCAGCGGCAGATCGGGCGCGACCCGGCGCACGGACGCAATGAACGGCTCGTACGCCTTCACATATGCCGCGTCGAGGTCGGCGCGAATCCAGTCGGGCCAGTGCGTCTGGAAGCAATGCAGATCGGGCTTGACGGTCGTGACGATCCGGGCGGCGTCCTCGCCACTGTCCTCACGCACGCGACGCAGACCGTCCTCGCCCATCAGCGCAAGCGTCCAGATCGACACCTTCGCGGCCGGCGCGCGCTCGCGGATGCCGCCCGGGCCGTTGACGAGGTCGTCGAGGAACGCGATCAATGACGCCTCGCGAAACGCGAGCCACTGCTTCCATAGCTCAGGAGCCCGCTTCGGACTCCGCGGCGAGTCGGCGTCGAGAATGTCCGGCAGGCCCGCCGCCTCGGGGAACATCGTACGAAACGCTTCACGACAGCACGGACAGAAACACGCGTAGGCGCGGCTCTCGAAGCCAGGATACTCCGGCCAGTGCGGCTCAGCGATATCCACGCCGTCGAAGCGACCGCGGCATAGCGTCCGGGCGATCTGCGCCTTCTTCCACGTGCGATAGTCGGCGTTGTTGAGACACAGCCGTGTGAACCCGTCATCGAGTCTGCCACCGGCAAGCTCGGTGCGGGTGACCATCCGCCACGACTCCCAGCCGTCCGGCAGATCCACCGTCGAATACGTGCCGTTGCCGAACGTCACATACCAGACACCGACGCTTTCCTGATGAAATGCGTCGACCAGCTCGGGATCGAGCACGCTGTCGGCCGGCAACACGCAGCGGACGATGCGGTAGCCGTTGGCGTGAATCTCGGCGGCAATGCTGGCCGGCGTACGATCGCGGTAGTAAGCGAACGTCGGGTCGAGCGTGACGCTGCGGCCGTAGATGGGACGGTCGTCCGAAGCCGCCGTGCACGGACGCGATTCAGCGTGGCACTGACTCGGCGCGGCCGAATCGGATGCGGCCAGCGCCATGCTCGCCACGGTCGGCGCCATGATGGCCACCGCAAACAACAGAGCGAGACGCTCCCGGCTTCGCAATGTGGACCGTCGGTGGTATTGTGTACTGTGGACCGCGCGGCACACGATAAGCGCTCGTGTTGCCGACTGAAGAAAGGACTTGATCGATGTTCTCACTACGAATCAACCCTCGCCTGGCCCCCGCGATGGGGGCAGTTATCCTGTTCCTGTCCACAACGATAGCGTTCGGGGAAACACCCACAGTCGAACGGCTCTGGCCGGATAAGGCGCCCGGCGCCGTCGGCGACAAGGAAGGCGACATCCCGACGTTGACAGTCTATCTGCCGCCGAGCGACCAGGCTACCGGCGCCGCCGTCGTGATCTGTCCGGGCGGCGGGTACGGCCACCTCGCGATGGATCACGAAGGCCATCAGGTCGCACGGTGGCTCAACTCGTTCGGCGTCGCCGGTTTCATCCTGACGTACCGCCACCGTGGGACGGGCTACGGCCATCCCGTGCCGATGCAGGACGCCCAACGCGCCGTCCGCATGGTCCGTAGCCGAGCGAAGGACCGAGGCATCGACCCAGCCAGGATCGGGATCATGGGGTTTTCGGCGGGCGGCCACCTGGCCTCAACGGTCGGGACGCATTTCGATACGGGCCAACCTGGTGCGGGCGACCCGGTCGAACGCATGAGCTGCCGACCGGACTTCATGATCCTGGTCTACCCGGTCATCTCGTTTGTCGAGCCGTTCACGCACGCGGGCTCGCGGAAGAACCTGCTCGGGGCGGACCCGGACAAGGCGCTGGCCGAGAGCCTTTCGAACGAGAAGCAGGTCAACGCGGAGACGCCGCCGACGTTCCTGGTGCACGGCACCGACGACAAGGGGGTTCCGGTCGAGAACAGCGTCCAGTTCTATCTGGCGCTGCGTAAGGCCGGCGTCCCGGCCGAGATGCACCTGTACGTGCACGGACCGCACGGATTCGGGCTGGGCAAACCGGGCGAAGCGACTGCGACATGGCCGGTACAGTGCGAAACCTGGCTGCGCGGCCTCGGCATCGCGAAGCCGAAGTAATCCGACGCCCGCACACAGGCTTCAGCCGCAGCGTCGAAGATGGCACCAGGTAGTCCTGGACGCGCGGGGTCGGAACTCGGTGATGCGAGAGACGGGAAACCGGACAGTGAAATGTTGGGGGCGCTGGCGCGACGTTCGACGACCGCTGCTGCATGCTTTGCGGTGCTGGGGACCAGCGGCACGCGGCTTGCGGAGTAGCGGCACACGGATTCACGGGCACACGCTCCGGCCGTTGGCCTGCGGGTCTGGCCATGCCAGCCAGACGGTGGCGAATGGTGACCGGTTGCCTTCGTCGCCGCGGCGCCCATAATCGAGTGTGGCGACATGAGTGCGATCTATCTCGACAACAACGCGACAACGCAGCCAGATCCACGGGTTGTGGATGCGATGTTGCCGTATCTGCGCGAGGGCTATGCGAACCCGTCGAGTCTGCATCTGCCCGGACAGCAGGTGCGACATGCGATCGAGGTCGCGCGAGGACAGGTCGCCGCCCTGCTGCACAGCCAAGCCCGCCGCATCGTCTTTACCAGCGGCGGCACGGAGAGCAACCACCTCGCTATTCGCGGCGTCCTGGGCGGCCGCCCGAAGAAACGCCACATCGTCACCACGGCGGTCGAGCATGATTGCGTCCTGCGTCTATGCGAGCAACTCGAACGGGAGGGATACGAGGTCACGCGGCTGGGTGTCGATCATGCCGGGCGGTTGGATCCCGATGCCGTCGAGGCCGCGATCCGGCCTGACACCGCCCTGCTCAGCATCATGCACGCCAACAATGAGACGGGTGTCATATTTCCGATCGCCGAAGTCGGTGAGATCGCACGACGGCACGGCGTCCCGCTGCACGTGGACGCCGCACAGTCGGCCGGCAAGATCCCGATCGACATCGAGGCGTTGCCGGTCGATCTGCTCTCGCTGGCGGCCCACAAGCTGCACGGTCCGAAGGGCGTCGGAGCCCTCTATGTTCGTCGAGGCCTGCGGCTCCGGCCCCTGCTGCTCGGGGGACGCCAGGAGCACGACCTGCGGGCGGGCACGGAAAACGTCCCGGGGATCGTCGGCTTCGGCGTCGCGGCCGAGTTGGCCGTTGAGCACCTTGCGGAAGAGGATGGCCGTGTGCGGGCCCTGCGCGACCGCCTGGAAACCAGGATTCTGGGCCGCATCCCTTACGCCCAGCGATTCGGAGACGCCGATGCCCGCCTGCCGAACACCGCGAGTATCGGCTTTGCCACGCTTGAGGCCGAGGCGATCCTGCTGGTCATGAGCAACCATGGCATTTGCGTTTCGAGCGGCTCAGCCTGCTCGAGCGGCTCGCTCGAACCCTCACACGTGCTGCAGGCAATGGGACTCGAGGCGGAGCTGATCCACGGCGCCGTCCGGTTCAGCCTGTCCCGGTTCACGACGGCGGACGAGATCGACCATGTCGTGGCCGTGCTGCCGGAATTGCTGGATCGCCTGGGACCGTTGACGACGCCGCCGCGTCCGTTGCGGCAGGGCTGATCCCGGTGTGTATCCCGCATTCGAAGGCGGCGGTCGCACGGTCGAACACCCCGCCACGGACGAAAGCCCCCGGGCCTGTCCACGCCACCTTTTCGCGAACGCTCCCGGCAATTCTTGACGCTTGCCGAAGGCCCCCTAAAATAGCTCGCGTCGACGTCAGATCGGCGTCGCCTCCGCCACCCGTAAGGAGTCTGGCATCGTGCCCGGAGAGAACGGCGCACTGGCTGACCAACGTCGAAGCCCCCATTTCGTCTCGCGCAAGCTTCACTCGCTCAGCGGCGTGCTGCCGATCGGCCTGTTTCTCTGCATGCATCTGGCCACGAACGCATCGATCCTTGGCGGGCCGCAGGTGTTTCAGGACAACGTGGACCGGATCCATTCGCTGCACCCCTACCTGATCCCCGTCGAAATCGTCGGCATTTTCCTGCCGTTGGCGTTTCACGCGGCGCTGGGTGTGCGCATCTGGCTCACCGGCGTGAGCAACACAAGCCGGTATTCGTACTTCGCCAACATCCGCTACTCGCTGCAGCGGCTCACGAGCGTCATCGTCCTGTTCTTCATCGTCTTTCACCTGTGGCACATGCACTGGACGGGCAAGCCGTTCGGCGGCGGCGCGTTCGACCCGGAATCGCCCATGGCCTCCTACACCGCCGGTGTCGCGATCCAGCACGCCCGCTGGTATGCACCCGTCTACGCGATCGGGATTGCGGCGGCGTGTTTTCATTTCGCCAACGGGCTGTGGACGTTCCTGATCGCCTGGGGCATCACGATCGGCGTAAACGCACAACGCAAAGCAGGCTATCTCTGCGCCTCGATCGGCGTCGGCGTGTGCGTCCTCGGCTGGGCGGCCCTGTGGACGTTCCGCAATACACCGCCGGAGCAGTTCTGGCTTCCCGTACGCTCCGTAGTTGTCGAGGCAAACAGACATGGCTGAACAACGCGTGGTCGTCATCGGTGGCGGACTGGCCGGGCTGGCCGCCACCATGCGCCTCGCCGAATCGGGCCGCACGGTCGACCTGCTCAGCCTGGGCCCGGTAAAGCGTTCGCACAGCGTCTGTGCCCAGGGCGGGATCAATGCGGTCAACGCCGTCACCCGCCAACTCGGCGATTCCGAATGGAAGCATTTCGACGACACGGTCTACGGCGGCGATTTTCTCCAGCACCAGCCACCGGTCAAGGAGATGTGCGACTGGGGCCCGAAGATCATCGACCTGCTCGACCGGCTTGGCGTCATGTTCAACCGCACGCCGGAGGGCCACCGCGACTATCGCCGGTTCGGCGGCACACTGTTTCCGCGAACGGCCTTCGCCGGCGCCACGACGGGCCAGCAACTTCTCTACGCCCTCGACGAACAGGTCCGCTGGTGGGAGACCGAGAACCGCGTGTACAAGCACGAGATGGCGGAGTTCCTCGGTCCGGTCATCGACGAGCAAGGCATCTGCCGTGGCGTCGTGGCGCAGGACACGTGCACGATGGTCATCCGTGCGTTCCCCGCGGATGCGGTTGTGCTGGCAACCGGCGGTTGTGGCCTGATCTTCGGCAAGAGCACCAACAGCATGGCCTGCACCGGCGCCGCCAACGCCCGCGCGTATCGTGCCGGTGTGCACTACGCCAACGGCGAATTCGTGCAGGTGCACCCGACGGCCATCCCTGCGGCGGACAAGCTGCGACTGATGAGCGAGTCGGCCCGCGGCGAGGGCGGGCGCGTCTGGGTCCCCCGCGATCCGAAGGACGCGCGGTCCGCGCGAGAGATCCCGGACGGCGAACGGTGGTATTTCCTCGAAGAGCGTTACCCGCAATATGGCAACCTCGTCCCACGCGATATCGCGACGCGCGAGATCTTCAGCGTCTGCCGCGAGGGCTACAGTGTGGACCCGCACGGCTACGCGGTGTACCTCGACCTGACGCACATCCCGCGGGCGGATCTCGATCGCAAGCTTGCGGGCATCCTCGAGATCTACGAGAAGTTTCAAGGGGTCGACCCGCGCGACGAACCGATGAAGATTTTCCCCGGCGTGCACTACACGATGGGCGGACTCTGGTGCGGCTACGAGGTCGATCCGCATACCGGCGGGTTGAAGATCGGCGCTCCGGCGAATCAGATGACCAACATCCCCGGCCTGTACGCCATCGGCGAGGCGGACTACCAGTATCACGGCGCGAACCGGCTCGGCGCCAACTCGCTGCTGAGCTGTATCTTCGCCGGCCTGATCGTCTCGCCGAGCATCAACGCCTATCTGGGCAACCTGAGCCGGAAGACGGCCGCTGATTCACCGTCATCGCTCTTTGAGCACGAAGTCGAACGACACCAGGAGGCCGAACACAGGCTTCGCAACGCCACCGGCCACGAGAATCCGTATACCATCCACCGCGAGCTGGGCGAGACAATGACCCGAGACGTCACGGTCGTCCGGCACAACAAGAACATCGCCGAGACCCTGAGCACGCTGGACGAGCTGACCGATCGCTATCGCCATGTCAGGCTCTCGGACGCCGCCGACTGGGCGAACCAGCATCTCGCGTTCACCCGGGCGCTTGGCGACATGCTCGAACTCGCGAAGGCGATCGCGAAAGGTGCCCTGCTGCGCGACGAATGTCGCGGGGCCCATTACAAGCCGGAGTTCGAGATCCCGGGGCCTGACGCCACGGATCAAGACACACTGCGGCGGCAAGCCCGGCAGTGGTGCGAACGCTTCCGCGCCAGAAATGAACAGTGGCTCAAGACGACAGTCGCCGAATACCACCCGGCGGGACCCGCAATCCGGTACGAAGAGGTGGATACGTCGCTGATTCCACCGCGACCTCGGACGTACGGGCTCAAGGGCGCCGGGGTCATCGACGATGTCTGGAAGGTAATGGAGGCCGAGCGATCGACAGCCGAGCAGCGCTACATGGGCTCGGCCGGCGCCCCGCAGTAAGGCGGCGCCCCACAAGTGATGGAGGGCGCCATGCCCAGGTTCGTCACGCTTACCATCCAACGCCAGGATCGCCCTGAAACGAGGCGATACTGGCAGACGTTCTGTATCCCCTACGTCGAGCAGATGAACGTCATCTCCTGCCTGCAGGCCATCGCGGCCGACCCGACGACGGCCGACGGCGAAGCAACCACGCCGGTAGCCTGGGACTGCAACTGCCTGGAGGAGGTCTGCGGCGCGTGCAGCATGAACATTAACGGGCGCGTCCGCCAGGCGTGCACGGCGCTGGTGGACGCCCTACTCGAAGAGAATCCGAACGAGATTCGCCTCGAACCGATGAGCAAGTTTCCGATCGTGCGCGATCTGATCGTCGATCGAAGCCGCATGTTCGACGCACTCAAACGGGTGAGGGCATGGATTCCGGTGGACGGCTACTACCACATCGGGCCCGGCCCGCGCATCTCCCCCCGTCAACAGGAAGAGGCCTATCCCCTGACGCGATGCATGACCTGCGGCTGCTGTCTGGAGGCCTGTCCGCAGATCAACAACGCCAGTGATTTCATCGGAGCCGCGGCCATCAGCCAGGTGATCCTCTTCAACGATCACCCGACCGGCAAGCTCATCGCGCACGAGCGGCTGGACGCGATCATGGAGCCCGGCGGCATCACGGAATGTGGCAACGCGCAGAACTGCGTCAAGGTCTGCCCGAAGGACATCCCGCTGACCGACTCGATTGCCAAGGCGGGCCGGCAGACCAGCATCCACGCCATTACCCGCTGGCTGTCGCGATAACCAATTCGATCGCAGGCTGATGTCCCGCTTTGACCTGAAGCGCGCCTGGTGCACAATCGCCGCAGCGGCGCCGCTGCTGTTCCGCCGTGCTGCGGCCGGCCGCCGGCGCGCCGGGCGGGGAACACCCGCCCACACCGGAGGATGCGCGAAAGACGGAGCCCCCATTCATGGATGTGCATAACGTCAGAAAGGAACCCCCATGCTGAACCGCCCCGCCCGTAATCCGATGGGAAGACAGATCCGTGTGATCGTCGGCATGTGCACGTTAACGGCACCCGGCTGGCTGGCCGCTGCGGAATCCGCGCCTGCCACGGCACCGGTCGCCACCGTCATCGCCGTTCCGCCGGTAGCGGTGTATCGCGACCCAGGGCGATATAACTCGTTTCCGGATATCGAGCGCCTGCCGGATGGCCGGCTGCTGTGCGTCTTTCGTGACGCAACCTTCCCCGACCGGGTCCGACACATCGAGGCGGATGCCCGCATCGTCGGCTCGATCTCGACCGACGAAGGCCGTTCCTGGTCGAAGCCGGTCGAGATCTATGACAGTCCCGCGTGTCAGAACGATCCGTCCATCGTCGTGCTGCGCGACGGCCGCATCCTGCTGACCTTCTTCAACTGGATCGGCCGCAGCGCGGACTATGTCGCCGAGCACAAGCCTCCCTACGCCCGGCGCGTCGATCGCGGCGAATGGGGCGCCTTCGCCGAGCCTGGCGGCGTGCATCGCCTCTGGGGCCAGGCCAGGACGCTCACATGGGAAAAGGAAGCCACACTCACGACGGGCAGCAACACGATCCTGCGTGCCACGTCTTCGGCTGTGCTCGAAACACGCGGCGGGACGCTGCTGCTGCCGTTCTACGGCCGGTCTCAGGCCGAACCGTGCGACCAGGCCTACGTCCTTCACAGCACGGATGGCGGAAAAAGCTGGAGCGATGCGATTCTCCTGGCCGCCGACCCGGACAAGAAGGTCGCGATGCAGGAGCCGGGACTCGTCGAGACGGCCGAAGGCCACATCGTCGCCCTGCTGCGCACGTCGGGCGCCGAGGACCATCTGTACATGACACGCTCGACCGACGATGGGCGCCGCTGGGCCCCCGCACAGCGTACTGACCTCATCGGACATCCGCCCGAGGCGCTCCGCCTGCCGGATAACCGGCTGCTGGTCGTCTACGGCTACCGGCATAAACCCTTCGGCGTCCGGGCCTGTGTCAGCCCGGATGGCGGTCGAACATGGGACCGCGGCCGCGAGCTGGTCATCACCGCGACGGGCGAGCACGGCGACTTGGGCTACCCGAGCGCCTGCCTGACCGGCGATGGCCATGTGGTCGTGGTCTACTACATGAACGGGGCTGGCACGCGAGACCGGTGGATCGAAAGCAAGCGGATCCCCCTGACGATGCTGCGTTAGGGCCGCTCTCGGTGCGGGCCCAAGGGCTGGCCAAGCAGGCCATCAGGGGACCTGTTCGCCCCGCCCTCCGGCTGGCCCGACTGGCGTCGCCTGGAATGCAGAGCGGGCGTGCGGTGGACGAGGTCGGCTTGGCCAACGGGGCCCCGAGCCGGGCCCCAAGCGCCGCTCAGAGCGGGGGTTGTCTCGCCTGGGAGGACTCTATATAGTGTGGCATTGCGCCCGACCGGACGGGCGGCGCAGGAGGTTCTGCGCCCTGGTCGGCATGAACCCTTTTTTTCGTTTTGAGCGTGCATCGGCCCCTGGCGATGCCCTCGGCAGGACTGTGGCAACGTGGACCATAATCTCATCAACTCGCTGGACATTGACGAATCGATCATCGAACAGGAACTGGCGGCGGCCTTCAACGGAGAAACCGACCCGACCCGCATCATCGCGGTGATCGAGGAGACCGTCTCGAACTTTCAGCCCGGGTCTATCCTGAAGGGCAGAGTCGTCAACATGATTGCCGACGACGTCGTGGTGGACGTAGGGCTCAAGAGCGAAGGCGTAATCTCAAGCAGCGAGTGGGATGACGTAAGCAGCATCGATATCGGCGACGAGGTCGAAGTCCTGCTGGAAACGATCGAGTCGGAAACGGGTGTCGTTCTCCTGAGCAAGCGGAAAGCCGACCGCATCCTCAACTGGCAGCGGATCATCAAGACATGCGCCGAGGGTGACACGGTCAGGGGCCGCGTGATGCGGAAGATCAAGGGCGGCCTGCTCGTGGACATCGGTGTCCCCGTCTTCCTGCCCGCATCGCAAGTGGACATCCGTCGTCCCGGCGACATC
>JAFGKA010000578.1 GCA_016928855.1 Phycisphaerae bacterium | reverse complement strand
TCGAGATCAGCCGATCGATCAAGAAAACCTGTCCCGTTTCGTTATGCCTTATCCTCTCGAACGAAGTGATGCGGTCATTGCATCGGCTGGCAAGGGGGCGCCGCACGGGACCGTTTGGAAGTAAGTAGCGCAGCTGGAGGTGTCGTTCAGACTCCGCGGCCGCTTCCCGCACGGGCCAGTAGCCCACCGGTCACACGACCGCAAGCGGCTGGTTGTCGCCGGACCCCATGAGCGGGTACAAATCTCGCATCGCGGAGGCCCTTCGAGCGGCCAGGAGGTACATCGTATGAAAGCACCCATACGGGTTTACCCGATCGCGCTGGCGTTGTGCGTGTCGGCGGGCGTGACGTTTGTCGCCGCTGCCCCGGCTCTCGGCGCAACGAACGTCCGGCTCAACGGTACCGAGATTGAATTGGATGCGAATACGGGGGCGATCGTCCGGATGACGCACCCCGATGTCGGCACGCTGCTCGACGCTTCCGAGGGAAACGCCGGGCTGCTCGAGCTGGCGTACCCCCTGCCGGAATTCGAACCGCTGCGTCTGGCGAGCCGATTCTCCACGGCCCGGATCGAAGTGAACGAGCACGAGGTCACGATTCACTACGAACGCCTCGGCTCGAGTCGCACCGCCTTCAACGAACGGGCCAATTTCTCGGCAACGGTAAAGCTCGCAGCCGCTGACGACGGCAAGAGCGTGATCTTCACGTGCCGCATCGAGAATCGATCCGAGCAGCCGATCCCTCAAATGCTCTTTCCAGATCTGGCCGGCCTGCTGCCCACGGCCGGCGAGGCCCACACGCAACTGCGAACCTGCGGCACGGTGATCTCGCCGTGGACGGAGATGCAGTCGAACCCGTCCGGCCAGTTCTGGGTAGAGGATCAGGACCTCGTCGTACTCAGGCCGGGGCGGCTGCTGTCGAACATGATCTTCCGATGGCTCGATGTCGGCGGCACTCGTGGCGGCGTCAGCCTGTTCGCCAAGCGATGGGGCTGGGATCCGGCCAACAATGTCTACGCCGACATGGATCAGCGTACGATGAAGCTACGGTTGATGTGGGAGCACGCCGAAGCCATCAAGGCCGGGGCAAGCTACGACAGCGGCGAGTTCTGGCTGACGCCGCACGCCCACGGCTGGGCGGAGGGCATCGATCCGTACCGCCGATGGTTCACGCAGAACTACAAGCGACTCTGCCCGATGCCCGAGCGCATCCGCAACGGGCTCGGGTTTCGCACGGCCTGGATGACGCAACGCGCGCCGGCCGACCCGGAAGGTGATAATGTCTGGCGCCTGAGCGACCTGCCGGACATGGCCACCGAGGCGAAGGCGCACGGCCTGGCCGAAATCGTTGTCTGGTCGTGGTGCCAGCCGTTCCACCTGCCGATCCCGCCGCCGTATCCGCAGGTCGGCACCATTGATGAGCTTCTCGCGACGGCGAGGCAGTGCGAAAGAATCGGCGTTCCGCTCTCGCTGTTTGTGACCGTGCTCGGCGCGGACCGCGAGACCGCCAAGCGGCACGGCTCGGTATGGCGAAAGCGCGGAAGCTATACACGACACGTCGAGTTGCTGCCGCGGCGCGGCGCGTGGTACACCTCGTCCTATGACTACAACTACGCCGACGTCCGCTGCGCCGGATGGCAAGCGGACGTGCACGACTCCTTGAAGGCCTTGATCGACAAAGGCTTCACAGACCTTACATGGGACCAGGTCAAGCTCACAAACGACCGCGAACCCAATATGATCACCGCCATCCGATGGATCCGCGAGTACACCCGACAACACGACGCGGACGCCTCCTTCGGCGGCGAATCGACCTCTGTCGCCGAAATTGATCTCGAACCGGTCGACTTCACGTGGAACTGGCGCAACTACTCGGACACGCGGCCGCTCATCAGTCTTCTGGCCGACGGGCCGCGCATCAACGTCAACATCAACCGGTCTATTCCCGATGTGGTTCGAAGTTTCGCGGACAACCTGTACCTCAACGTGATGCCGCGCCGGCCCGAACACATCAACGGCTCGGACTGGATCCGCAATCATGCCGAACTGAGCCGCGTGCTGAAGCAATGTGCCCGGCTTCGCCGCCAGTTCCTGCCGTATTTCACAGGCGGCCGGCTGATCGGCGATTGCGTCCTGGTCGAACCCAACCCGGCGATCCACCTGACGGCGTACTGCTTCAAGGACAGAATGCTGGCGGTCGTCGTCAACACCGGGCCGCGCCAGGCGCACGATCTGCAATGCGATGTCGAACCCTGGCTCGAGGTCAAGGCAGGCGAACTCGAAGTCACGCTCTTCGACGAGGGCGGCCACCCAACCGAGCACAAGCAGCACGAATCGAAACAGTTCACCGTCCGCACGCCGGCGCTGGAGCCATGGGGCCTCTGCGTCATCGAGATCGTGCCGACAGGCTCGGCTTCTCGTCAAGGACAAGCACCATGAGAGGCTTCCTCATCCTTTCGGCCATTCTGCCACCGCTATCCGCCAGCGTCAGCGAAGGCCGACCGCCCAACGTCGTGATTCTTTATGCGAACGACATGGGTTTCGGCGACGTCGGCGGTTACGGGTGCGACGATATCGCAACACCGCAGATCGACGCCCACGCTCGCTGGGGCGTGCGTTTCACGGACTATTACTCCGCGGCTCCGCTCTGCTCGCCCTCCCGGGCGGCCCTGTAACAGTTTAGTCCCTACGCATAGACCTCCCGGTAGTTGGTCGCGTCAACGGCTTCCGGCGAACATGGCCTTTCTGGCAACGGTGAGGAGCTGGGGCAACGAGGCGAGGCAGATGGCAGAAGCAGAGGCTCGGTGTGCCGGCTTGGGCGGGGTACGGGCTGCTCCACGGGGGTGGGCTTGGCGCATTCCATCATCGCGACCCCGCCCCTGGCGCAGGGACGGGCCACCCGGGCAAAGAGGAGCCAGACTCCGTCCCCGTCCGACGAAGGGCCACGCCACTCATTATTGCGGGTCGGTCTCCACGCGATGATCCCACTGTGACCGATGACGGCTTTCGCTGCTCGCGATAATGAGTAACGTCCCCGACCGTTCGGGACTCCTCTCTTGTCCGTTTTCGTCTTCCCCCGCTTCCTGGCTAACTCGCTGCCTCGCTGCCTCTCTTCCGTCTGCTTCTGCCATCTGCCTTCTGGCTTCTGCCTCACTTGTCCACAACCTTGACCCCCGAGGCTCATGCGGTAAAGTTCCGGTCATGATGAAACACTACCCATCGCGGAATCTGTCGTGGGCCGTGCTCGCCCTGGTCGTGCTCATCCTCGTGCCCCGCACCGTCGCCGCCGCACCGGCCGCGAAGCGCAACGTCGTCTTTTTCCTCGTCGACGACATGCGCTACGACGCGATGAGCTGCATGGGCCACCCGTTCCTCGAGACGCCGGCGATCGACGCGCTGGCCGCCGGCGGCGTGCACTTCCGCAAGGCGTTCTTCGTTGCCGTTCGCTTCGCTACGGTCCGCTGCCGGTGCTCGATCAACTGTCGCCACGCCCGGACCTAATTCGAAGGTACGTGAATGGCCGGCACGTGCCCCAGCAGCAACAGCATCGCCAGCTTCTTCGCATCGACGCGGTCGTTCTTGCGTTTGCTGTTGAGAATCAGTCGTAACCTTCTTGTGGACATCCAGACTGACGAACCACATGGCAAGCCTCCTTTCGGTATTCGAGTGCAAGATTTCGGACGTCACCCGTATTGTCCGACTTATGAGGCTTGCTTCATAGTGTCATGGGTCCCGACGTGCGTCGGGGCAGGGTCTGCCCGTGTCTTCAGCCCCCCCCCAAACCACGCGAGCGCGAACGACAACCCGAAACCGGCGCCGGCCGTTGCGTCACGACGTCCGGGCGCATACCATGCAGCTCAATCGTTGCGCCGTATGGAGACTCCAACGCCGATGGCCGAATGCTCATCCTGCGATCGCGAGCCCGCTCTCCTCGCCAAACCGCGGCGCTCGGCGTTGGCACGCATCCTTCTGATCGCCGTTCTTGCCGGCATAGCCCTCCGCTGCCTCGCCTTTGTACTGAACCTCGAGATCTACTTCGACGCCGC
>JAFGKA010000078.1 GCA_016928855.1 Phycisphaerae bacterium | reverse complement strand
GCGGCCCGACGCCAGCCAAGGATAGTTTCGACCAGATGGCCCCACAAGCTTGACCCTCGTCACTGCCAACCGCCCGATGCGCCCCTCGGAGCGATGGCATGTCAGTTGCGACGCCGCCGCGCCGGTCCTATAGTGGCCCGGCAAACGAGATCCGCGGTGCATCGTACAGGAGTCACAATGGCAGAGGACACTCTGGATATCGTATTTACCGCCCCCCACCCCGACGACCTGGAGATCGGCTGCGGCGGGACCATCGCGAAACTCGTCAGGCTGGGATATCGCGTCGGCATGATCCACATGACGGACGGGGAACCCACGCCCCGAGGCTCGGCCGAAGCACGACGGTCCGAAACCGCCGCCGCGGCCAAGATCCTGGGGGCCCACGTCTGCGAGATCCTGCCGCTGACCAACCGCGAGTTGATGGACACCCCCGCCGCCCGCTACGCCGTCGCCGCAGTGCTTCGCAAGTACCGTCCGCGCATCCTTGTCGGCATCGCGGGGCGAACTCCATCGGCATCACCGGACCATTACCAGGCGCAGCTCATCACGGAAGCGACTCGTTTCTACTCGCAGCTCACCAAGTGGGACGACCGCTTCGACGGCACGAGCCCGCACCGGATCGACCACCTGCTCTACCGGCCGATCCCATCAGCAGCGGAGATCGCCCACTGGCCGTCGCGAATCGTGGTCGATATCACCGACACCATCGACCAGAAACTCGAAGCGATCGCCTGCTACCGATCCCAGTTTGAAGGCGAGCGGCTCGAGCGACTGCACCATTACGTCCGCTCGACGGCTGGCTTCGAAGGCATCGCCTGCGGGTACCAATACGGCGAACTGTACGCCCTGCCGCGCCCGCTCGGCACGCAGGACGTCGTTGCCATGCTCGGCGAATGGAAGATACCGGCTCCCTTCGACGGCCTGCAGCGGTAGTCAACCACCACACCGGGTGCAACGCTGTTCGCCGGAAACACGCGGCCACGCTCGCGGATCCTCACTCCGCACCGACACGCCATTCCAGAATCCCGGCGGAGAATCCATCGCGCATGTGCACCTCGAGCCTCAGCACCTCGGCCCGAACCGGCTCAAACGTGACGCGATTGAAGCGATCCTTCTCGATCGGGTAGTCCGACGTCGCGCGGACGGGCATCCACCCGCCCTTGTGCCAATAGAACACTTCCCAGCTCACCGGCACGCGACACGCACCCATCCCGGAGTCGTCGAACCAGTAGACCTCGCAGGATGAAACCGTTCGCGCCTGTTTGAAGCGATAGGTCACCCACTCACGCCCACCCTTGTGGTCCCACCAGGTGAAACGTGGAATCGATCGGTCGCTGGACCGCGCCGGAATCGCGCCATCGCTGAGTGCATTGAGATGCTCGGTATCCACCGAAGCCAAATGGCGAGGCGGTCGCGGAACCGGCGCTTCACGCGCATCCGGCCCCTCTCCGATTCTGGGAAACGCTGAGATCCGGAGCCGGGTGCACCCCATCGGAATCAACGTGATCACTTCGGCCGGTTCGGCCGACTTCACCGGGCTCGGGGGCACGGATCCGACCAGTCCCAGATAGTCTGCCTGCCAGTTCGAGATCCGCTTCCCACGCGCCTTCAGGGCAATCGGAGCCGCCTCCGGCTTGAACGGCTGCGGCTCGAGCGGCCCCGCCCGGCGGACCACCTCGAATGATGCGGCCGGCTGCGTCTCATCCACGATCAGTCCGTAATGCCACGGCGCAGTCGGCACCAGCTCGAAATTCGGCCACGTTTCCGTCCCGTCAAACGTCCCCCAGTACCCCTCAATCTTCAACGAATAAGCGAGCGGCCCGCGAAGCACCGACACTGAGTCCCCGTTCGTCTCCCAGGTCTTCACCTCGATCGCCATGGGCAGCTCGACCTCCACCGTGTCGCCGTCCGCCCACTCCCGCTCGACTCGAACATACGTCAGTGGACCGGGTTTCGCATCAAGCCGGCTCCCGTTGACCGATACCGCCGCGCCGGCACACCAGCCCGGAATGCGCAGGTACAGCGGGAACTTCACGGGCTTCTCTGTGGACACGCGCATGCGGACAGCCTCCTCGAAAGGATAGGCCGTGCTCGCCTCGATCCGAACCTCCGCCCCATCACCCGCCCCGACAGTGGCGGTCACGGCGCTCGCCGCGTACAACACGGCGGCAAGCCCGTTGTCCCGCGTCGCCATCCACAGGTGCTCGGCGTAGTACGGCCAGCCATGCGAAACATTGTGCTGGCAGCACCGGTAGCGCTCATCCGGAGAAAACGCGAACATGCACCCGCTGTTCTGAACGCCGGGAGCCTTGTTGAGTCGGTCGCTTCGCACCATGTTCGGCGCCGTCAGGTAGCGCAGTGCTTTGGCATCGGGCGTCATCGCCGCCGGCAGCGAATTGAACGCCACGTCTTCGCACCGGTCGGCGTACGTCGGATCGCCGGAAAGCCCCAGCAGCATCTCGAAGCTGTGCATGAACTCGACCATCGAACAGGTTTCGGCCGCCTGGCGCGGGCCGTGATAGCCGCCGCGACAGTTCTCGTCCGCGCCGAACATGCCACCCGGCACCTGTCCGTACAGTGTCATCACCGTACGGTAGACCCGCTCGCTCGCATCCCAGTCCTTGCGGTCCTGGCTCAGCACGAAGTACTGCGCCGGCTCACGAAATCCCTGGCAGATGTTCACGCCGTGCCAGTTGGCCACCCCTTCATCCCATCGCACGGTCTGCTCGTGCCCGCGGTGCGCCAGATCCAGCAGCCATTCCTGGCCCGTACGGTTGTACGTCCAGAAGATGCTTTCGAGATAAGGGGTATTCAGTTGACTCCAGTGCATACCATCGGTAGTGTATCGTGGGATGGAAGAGGATTACCCGCGCAATTTGCTGGAGTT
>JAFGKA010000077.1 GCA_016928855.1 Phycisphaerae bacterium | reverse complement strand
GGGTTCTCAAGGACATACACCCAGAATGGCCCCTCTGTCGTGTCCAACCTCCCCGACAAGGACTCGAACCTTGAACCTAGCGGTTAACAGCCGCTCGCTCTACCGATTGAGCTATCGGGGATCGGTTTTGGCGCCGGCTGTCGGGCCTGGGGCCCCCTGCCGACGACACCCCCACACTCTAGCGGCTTCCGCCGGAGAGTCAATCCCCCACGTCAAGTCCTTTCGCCGCCCGGACTTCGGCCGCCGACCAGGGGCATGATTATGGGGCGGCTGAGGGTCCAGACCTCGCCGCGCGGGCGCCGGCGCTGCCAACGGCCGGTGGTGGCGCCTGCCGGTTCGCATATAATGACCGCCGGTCTTCCGGGCACAAGAGAGGATGGAATCCATGGACAAGAAGACGAACGGTACGGATGGCGCCTGCAATCGGCGTGAGTTTCTTCGGACCGCGACGATGGCCTCGCTGGGGGCCTCGCTGGGCGGCCTGGCGATGGAGGGCTGTGCGAGCCTGCCCAAGGGCAGCGGAGCCGAAATCCCGATTCCCGTACCGCGCGAAACGCTGCGCATCGGCTTTGTCGGCATCGGCGGCATGGGCTCGAACCACGTGCGAAACCTCCTTGCCATCGAGGGGGCCGAGCTGCGCGCCGTTTGCGACATCGTGCCGGAGAAGGTCGCGCAAGCGCAGGAGCTGACCGTCGCCGCCGGCCAGCCGAAGCCGACAGGCTATTCGGAGGGGCCGACGGACTTCAAACGGATGTGCGATGAGGAAGAACTTGACCTCGTCTACACGGCCACGCCGTGGCAGTGGCATGTGCCCATCTGCCTCTACGCCATGCGAAGCGGCAAGCACGCGGCGACCGAAGTGCCCGCGGCAATGACGATCGAAGGCTGCTGGCAACTCGTCGAGACCGCCGAAAAGACCGGAAAGCACTGCATCATGATGGAGAACTGCTGCTACGACCGCAGCGAACTGACAGTGCTGAACATGGTTCGCAAGGGGATCTTCGGCGAGCTGCTCCACGGCGGCGCGGGCTACATGCACGACCTGCGGCCCATCAAGTTCAGCGACGCCGGCGAGGGCCAGTGGCGCCGCGACTGGGCGATGAAACACGACGGCAACCTGTACCCGACGCACGGGCTCGGCCCGGTGGCGCAGTACATGAACATCAACCGCGGCGATCAGTTCGACTACCTCGTCTCGATGAGCAGCGCGTCAAAGGGGCTGCAGGCCTACGCGGCCGAGCATCTGCCAGCCGACGACCCGCGACGCAAAGAACAGTATGCGCTGGGTGACGTCAATTCAACACTGATCCGCACGGTCCACGGCCGTACGATCCTGTTGCAGCACGATACGAATCTGCCGCGACCGTACAGCCGGATCAACCTCATCCAGGGCACAAAGGGAATCTTCCGGGGCTTCCCCGATCAGATCCACATCGAGGGCCGGACAGAGGGGCACGACTGGGAGAGCCTCGATGCGTACCGTGAGGAATTCGAGCATCCGCTGTGGAAAAAGCTCGGGACGCGCGACCGGGCCAAGAAGGCCGGCCACGGCGGGATGGACTTCATCGAGGACTATCGTCTCGTCCACACGCTGAAGAACGGCGAGTACCCGGACCAGGATGTCTACGACGCGGCGGCCTGGAGCGTGCTGGTCGAGCTGACCGAGCGTTCGGTAGCGAGGCGTTCGCGCCCGGTCGACTTCCCCGACTTCACCCGCGGCCGGTGGAAAACCCGCCCGCCGCTCGGCATCATCGAGGGATAGGCGTGCTCGGCTGACGACTCGTCCGGCGTAGGGTGCCACTGGCGGCTTGCCCGCCAGTGCTCAGGGCAAGCAGGCTGTCCGGCACAATGAGCGTAGCTGACCTGCTGCAGATATCGCCGAGGCCACTCGTTCACCGACTCGTCCGGTAAATCGCACCGGGTTTCAGGCGTTCGGCATAGGACATCATCGCAAACGCCGCCAGTTGCGACAGCCGGCCTGAGTCGTCCTGGGCCAGGAGCCGCCCGATATGGCGCAATTCCTGATCCGCCGCGTCCCGCAGCGCCTGACCGTCGGGCACATGATGCGACAGCACGTACATGTGGAACGGCAGCCCGCCGAGCTTGCTGCCCCATTGCGTGCTGTAGTCCCAGACGCCGGCACCGGCGCGGCTGGCCTGGTTCTTCGGCATCCAGTCGAGCGTCCAGCGGATCTTCTTGACTGCGTCCTCGTGCAGCTCCGTGCCCTCGTCAATATGCGCCATGCCCGCCGAGTAGGCTTCGAGGACATACATCACGACCGAGGGGGCGCCATCTTCCCAGAACTTGAACTTCACACGTGTGAGGTCGAGGTGGTTGAGCCAGTGGATTGTGCCCTCGGCGATATCCTCGAATGACGCATTCTTCGTCTCAGCCGCCAACAGAAATGCGAGCGAGCCAAAGAGCCCGCTGGAACACCACCATTCGCCAGGGTATTTGTACCAGAACGCGTTCATTACGCCGCGGGCTTCACCGATGTAATGCTTGGCGACAAGGTCCGCAAACAACTGGACGGACGCGAGGTACTTCGCCCGGTCCGCCCCGTCGCAGCGGATGGCGGTCGCGAGGATGCCCATCGCGATGCTGGAGTTGTCCGCCACGTACCAGTTCCCCTCCTTGTCGCCCGGCTTTCGCCCGTAGTTCATGTAGTAGCCGCCCTTCGGTGTCATCTGCGCCTGGTACTCGATCATGCGGTCGGCCCACTGCTTGCACGTGGCCAGATAACGCTCGGTCTGGGTCATGTCGTAGGCAACGCACAACGCCCGCACCGCATACGAGTCGATGTAGAACGGGACAGGCTTGGGCGTCTGCCGCTCGGGGTTGTTGATGCGTTCGCAGGCGAGGTCGCACAACCGCACGAAGGGCGCATCGAACTCCGCGTCCGCGGATGCGGATGCCTGGCCCCGCGCTGAAGGAGTGAGCATGGCAACAGACACGGCAATCAGCACGATCGTTCGGATGATACTGTGCACGGCGAATCCTCCATGTCACGGTACGGTGGCCGACAGTGAACCCGGTACGCCAAGGCCCTGGGGTGCGGGTGGGCGAACGCGACAACCGCTCGTGCACCGCAGCCCGAGTCAGGCCGCTCGGGTGTTGGCGGAATGATAGACGATTCGTCGCGAAGCTCAACCCGCGCCAGCCGTGGGGAAGTGGCGAACGAACACGCGTGGCCGCTCACACCTCGGCCACGGCCTCCTCGATGCGATTGGGTAGCGAGGCCAGAAACGGAAGGAAGTCTCTGCGTTCGGCGAGTCCAAGTGCCTTCACGACGCGAGCGTTCAGCAGATCATACGCCGCGGGTGAAGCGTACCCGAGCATTTCGCAGACCATGTTCGCAAGTTGAAGCCGCAGCCGCTCGGTCCGCAACGGATCGTCCGCGGTGGGCTCGCCGTGATGGTCCGCGATCAGGGCCTTCGTCTTCGTCGGCAGGTTCCAGGCCTCGGCGACCAGTTCGCCGAACTCCTGGTGCGATTCGTGACACAGGTATTCGAACGTATCGAGATCGAT
>JAFGKA010000577.1 GCA_016928855.1 Phycisphaerae bacterium | reverse complement strand
TCGAGCACGCGGTCGGCTTCGGGATGGTCGGACGCAATCTGTACGGCCGCCAGTTCCACGTTGCCCACGATGGCGGTGAGGATATTGTTGAAATCATGCGCCACGCCGCCGGCAAGCTGTCCGACCGCCTCCAGTTTCTGTGACTGGTGGAGTTGGATCTCCAGTTTCGCACGCTCCTCTTCGACTCGTCGGCGCTCGGTGATGTCCAACCCAAAACCGACGAGATGGGGCTTGCCGTTCAAGATCCGTCGTGCCCCGGTGAAGTAATAGGGAACCCGTCGGCCGTCTTTCGTCAGGAACGATGCTTCTGCCTCCGCTTGGCCCTCCCGGAAAACCTTCAGCATGCGCTCGCCGATGAGCACGCGGTCCTCGCCCACGAAGAAATCCGGGCCGTTCATGGAAACCAGCTCGTCGGCACTGTACCCCGAGACCTCCTCGAATCGCTTGTTCCATCGGACCAAACCCTGCTCATCGAAGACATAGAACATGCCAGGCAGACTGTTGATGTAATCTTCGGTGAGAAGTTTCTCACTCAGCAGCGCGGTTTCTGCCCGCTTACGCTCAGTGATATCCAGTGCTGTGAAGGTTACGCCCTTCGACAGGTCGTCGATGTCCAGCGGCGTCGAGCTGAGCAGTACATCGATGATCTGCCCGTCCTTGCGCTTCCAGCGGGTCTCGACCGTTCCTGTGCCGTGTTTGCCGATCTGCGCGTATTTCTCACGTCCGACGTATTCGTACTCCTCATCAGTCAAATAGAGCATGCGGGCGTTGCGATCGATGAGTTCCTCCTCGGAATAGCCGGTCATCTCGTGCAGTCGTTCGTTGGCCTGTTTGATGACACGGTTGATGACGACGCCAATACCGGTTGGCGCAGCCCGGAACACGGCCCGCAGACGCGCTTCGCCTTCTCGCAGCGCATTCTCGGCCCGCTTGCGATCAGTGATATCGGTTGCCACGGCAATGAAACCGTGGGGCTGGCCATCGGTTGTTCTGAGTGCAGCGGCCGAGACCACAGCGGCAATAGCCCCCCCCTCTTTCCTGGCCAAGATATACTCTTGGGGACGGGAAGAACCAAGTGTTTCTATGGAACCCATTTCACGTTCAAGCTGGCTTCGGCTCTCCGGTGCTACTAGATCGAATATGCTCTTCGTTGTTGCCAATAACTCATCCGAGTCCGCGTATCCGTGCATCTTCGCGAGGTACTCGTTTACATAGACGAGCTTGCCGTTCAGGTCTCCGACGACAATCGCCGTGGGCGATGTCTCGATCAGGGTCCGGTAGCGATCTTCGCTTTCACGCAGCGCCTCGTCCGCCCGCTTGCGCTCGGTGATATCCTTGTCCGTACCGCGGTAACCAATGAGTTCGTTCTGCTCATTAAACAGTGGAAAGCCGTTGGTCAGCACGCAGATCTCGCGCCCGTCCTTGGCGATATTCCGGTTCTCCAGGTCCACGATCGCTTTCTGGCCGGCCAGGAGTTCCTCAAAGCGTGCCCGGATGCGGACTGCTTCGTCGTCCGGCATGAAGTCGAAGGGGGTCTGCCCCAGGATTTCCTCGGCGGTGTAGCCCAGGGTGTCGACGACATTGTCCGAGCAATAGGTGTACCGTCCGTCGGTGTCGACCTCCCATACGCGGTTGGTCATGGCGACCTGGCGGAACCGCTCCTCGCTGATTCGCAGGCGTTCCCGCGACTCGGCCAGCTCTTTGTAGAGGCTCTCGAATCGCTGCCCGAGCTGTCCGACTTCGTCGCGGGGCCAGGCCGTCCGCCCGTCGCCGATCGCGCCGGTCTCCAGGCGTCGCACCAGAAGACTCAGGGGTCTCAGGGCACCGTGAATAAGTACGACGACCAGCAAGACGCTCAGAATGAAAGACGCGACGGTCGGCAGCCAGATGGCCCTGGCCTGAATCTGGGCGGCCGCCACCACGTCGGCTCGGGGTTGGTGTGTCACTACGCCCCAGCCTGTGGTGCTGATCGGATGCCAGGCTGCTACCCATGTCTCGTTGTCGTATTCGTATTCCATTACTCCAGGCAGACCTTCAATGACCTTCTTCACAGGGACATAGCACGAGTAGTCCGATTCATTGTATGTGTCCACCGTCAGCGACAACGTCGGATGGGCAATCACATGGCCTTCGCTGTCCACCACATACGCATAGCCTCGCCGGCCCACACGGGTGTTCCGGATGGTCTCCAGGGCGAGATTCCTGTCCGAGACCGCAATGACGCCGCGCAGCAGTGCCACAGGCTCGCCGGCGGCGTCACGGATCGGAGTCGCGAAACCGGTGACCAGCGTATCGACACGTGAGATCAGGACGTCCAGGAATACCGTCTGGTTCGTCTCCAGCGCGGTAGTGATAAAACCTACGTTGTCTTCAGGTATCGTATTGCCGACCAGTTTCTCACGCAGAGGAAAAGAAATCCAACGGCCCGTCTTATCGATGACGAAGAAGTAGTTGAAAGATGGGCTCGTGGCGTCCATCTCCCGGATCGTCTGATCCATTCGTTCCTTGTCCAGGGACGTGATGGCCGGCAGCGTGGCGATGGCTTCAAGCTCAGCCTGGGCTTGAGAAAAGAGCATTTCCAGTGTCGTGGCGATCTGCTGTGAGATTTCGCTCTGATGCAGCTTGGCGTTCTTGACGGTCTTTCGGGTGCTGCGGGGTGTCAGATAGCCGACCTGGAACAGCATGACCAGGCTCAACATGCCCAGCAGCACAAACGTGATCTTGGCCTTGAGGCTATGGACGTTCATGTTCGGCTTCCCTGGCGACTCGGACGTCGAGCCCAGCTCGCCCGTGCCGATCTCCGACACCGCACCGTGTATTATGCCGCGCCTGTGGGTTTGTCAAAACAGCCCGTCAAGTCCATCCAGGTTGCCTCGGCTTGTCCCTTGACGACGGTCAGAGTTTTGTGGATAGAGGTGCCGGCGCGCGGACAGGCGGTATGGCGGCCTTCGCACTTGCGCCGGAGGTGGGATTACACATGAACAGACGAGACTTGCTCAAAGCCGCATCGGCCGTTCCGGTCTGCATCGCCATGGGCACGGCCGGCGGGGCCGCACCGCACCGGGCGCGGGCGGCGTCCGGCAAGGAGAGCGTCGATATCGATGTGCTCGTTGTTGGCGGCGGAACCGCGGGGATCATCGCGGCGATTCAGGCCGCCCGGGCCGGGGCGCGGACGCTCGTCGTCGAGATGGCGGGCCAGCTCGGCGGTACGACGACCATCGGCGGCGTAACCGCGCCGGGGCTGTTCCACGCCTGGGGCAGGCAGGTCATCGCCGGCATCGGCTGGGAACTGGTAATGAAGGCGGTCGAACTCGACGGCGGCACGCTACCCGACTTCTCGAAGCCCGCGCCCTCGCACGCACACCACCAGGTGCGTATCAACGGTCCGCTCTACGCCGCACTGGCGGAAGAGGCGGTCCTCGAGGCCGGTGCGGCCGTGGCGTACTACGAATCTCCCCTGTCCGTGCGCGAAACTGACGGCGGCTGGTTGGTGGAGACGGCGGGCAAGGGCCTGCGCCGCACGATCACCTGCCGGCAGCTCATCGACTGTACCGGCGGCGCCGACGTGGTCGGCATGATCGGCCTGGCGCGGCTTCGTGAGGCCGAGAGCCAGCCGGGCACGCTGATCTTCAGGCTGGGCAACTACGATGCGGCCTCGCTGGATGCCGAACGAATCCAGGCCCGCTATCGCGAGGCGCTTGCGACGGGCGAGCTTCGCGACGGTGACTACCTTCACAAAGGCGGGCGATTCGTCGATTTCCTCCGCAGCGGCGGCTACAACGCCCAGCACGTCTTCGGCGCCGACAGCTCGACCTCGGCCAGCCAGACGAGCGCCAACATCGCGGGCCGGGCTTCGGTGCTCCGGCTGCTGCGGTTCACCCGCACGCTGCCCGGCTGCAAGCACGCGCGGCTCGTGAGCATGCAGCAGGCCACGGCAGTGCGCGAGACGTACCGCATCGTCGGCGAGGTGCAGATCACGGTGGACGACTACACGTGCGGACGGGTCTTCGAGGACGCCATCGGATATACGTTCTATCCGATCGACCTCCACGGCGCTGAAGGCGTCCGGCCCAAGCCGCTGGCTCCCGGGACGGTTCCGACGATACCGCTGCGGGCGCTGGTGCCGCAAGGCAGCCGCAACCTGCTCGTCGCCGGCCGAAGCATCAGCAGCGACCGCCTCGCCAACTCGGCGCTGCGTGTCCAGGCATCCTGCATGGCCATGGGCCAGGCTGCCGGGGCTGCCGCCGCCCTGGCCGCCAGACAGAAGACCACGCTGTTGGCCGTACCGTTGGAGGAACTCAGGGAGCTGCTGCGCAAGCACAGGGCAATTCTTCCGGCGTGAGGAATGAAGGCCGGACCGGTTGCTGTGTCCCGTGCGTCGGACACTGCGCGGGCAGGGTGTTCCGCTCGGCAGCGTTGTTACTTGCGCTTCTTGGGCCGCTTGCCGGTACCGTTGCCGACCCGGATCTCGGTTACCAGTAACAGGTCGATGATCCGGACAGAGTCGTCTCCGGTCGCCACGACGACCGTCCGGCCGCCGGGGGTGATCAGCAGGAGTTCGGGGTGCGAGACCTTCACCCGCTCGCCATCGGCCAGCGACAGCGTGAACGGCTTGAAGGGCCTAGCGTTCTGGACGGCTCGGAGCTGATTCGTCGTCATGCGTATTCCTCGGCTCTCAACATCCATCATTCTATCGTGAACGGACCGGCGTTGCCAGCGGATGATGTCGCGTCCGCTGCGCCCGATTCGGCGGGCATCTGTACTGGGTGGGTGTGGCGGAGCCAGAGGTATCCGATGCATGCTTCGGCGGCGAACGTGAGGACGATGGCCAGCGCAGCGTTCCAGGTTCGGATTTGGATTTGTGTGGAGACGAGGCGGAAGTCGTGTTGTAAGTCTTGCCAATCGGATGTTTCTTGCGTGAACTCGATCGTGTGAAACGGCAGCGCGGCAATGCCTGTTCGCTGGTAGCGCACGTCTTGCGACGTTGGCGTGCTGGCGTCCGTTGCGATACTGGAGGCGATGTGCCAGTCTGCCAAGACTGCCGTTGTCGCGAGCACAGCGTCCGGAGCTTCGAACAGGAGCTGATCTATCCAGCCAACCGGCCAGAGCACGAGATATAGCCACCAGCCCGCCGCCGTCACCGCGGCGAGCACGGAAACGGGGGCGTAGCGCACGAGGTGCCGCCGGAATTTGTTGATTGCGGGGCCGGTGTGCGTTGCCATCGGACAGGAACCTTTCATTTCTGTTCGCGCGTCTCTCAAGCGGTCACATCTCCCGGTACGCCACAGGAATCACATCGCGGGGATAAGGATCAGGCCCGGGAATGACTCCACCAGTTCGGTCAGACCGAGCTCCGTGACCTCCGTTCCGACGAGGCCCAAGACCCGCAGAGCCGCGAGTTTCTTGATGTGGGGAATTGCGGCATCCGTTACCGTCGTCTCGCTCAGTGTGAGTATTCTCAAATCCGCCATGTCTTGCAGGTGCACGAGCCCGACATCCGTGACTCCGGTGCTGTCGAGCTGAAGCACCCACATGTTCGCCAGTCCCTTCAAGTGCGCAAGCCCCGCATCCGTCGTCTTCGTTCTATCGAGGTTGAGCGATGTCAATTGCATCAGGTTTGTCAAGTGGGCGATCCCTGCATCCGTGACACCCGTGCCGCTGAGATCGAGGTCCTCCAAGCTCTCCAGCCCCTTCAGGTATGCGAGCCCTGCGTCCGTGGTTCTTGTGTTGCCGAGTTTGAGCTTCCGCAGGCCTGTCAGGCGCGTCAGGTCTGCAAGTCCGGCGTCCGTCACCTTCGTGTCTGCTATGTAGTGATTCGTCAAGCCCGTGTTGCCGTCTTTCTGTTGGTGGCGATCGCTGATCTCGGCAGCCTGCTATTCGCGCGTCTCCGACACAGTCGGGAGCGACAGTTATTCTATTCGCAAGAGGCGGACCAAACTTTGTGACGGGCTGGGCCCAAGACACGAAACGATCTCGCCTCTTCATGCCGTAATCGATGGCGGATCAAACGATCTCCTTCCAGAATTCCAGCTCTGCCGGCTTTCGGCCTCCTCTGCGCGACCCGCCCCACAGAAAACACCGGCGTACCGGAGATAGTCCCGGTGCTTTCCGGAGGGGAACACTTACGCCACCGCCCGCCGGGGCGGCGGTTCCAACGCTGCCAAGCCTCGGTGCCACATCACCACGCTCAGCCGTCGCATCGCGGCCACTACCGCGATCTTCTTGTGGTGCGGATGCTTCCTCACGATCCGCCGATACGCCGCAGCCAGATGCGGATCGCTTCGGATCGCCGACCACACCGCCTGGTTCACCACCTTCCGGATGCGCGGGGAACCCTGTCGGTTGATGTGCCCCTTCCGGTCGTCGGCCTTGCCGCTCTCGTCGGTGCAGGGAACCAAGCCCAGGAACGACGCCAACTGGCGCCGATTTCGGAAGCGCTTGAGATCGCCGATCTCGGCCAGGAACACCATGGCCGTTATACAGCCGACTCCCTTGAGTTCCATCAAGGCTTTGGCGGGCTTGGCGTAACGCGATCCTTGCGATAGCGCCACCACGGCCTTCTCCAGGGACGCTACCTCGCCGGCCTGGAAGTCCATCTGACGAAGCAGCGATTTCAACGCCGCTCGTGTTCCCCGTCCAAGGATATTCTTGCCCACACCCCGGTTATTGGCCAGCAACCGCAGCCACGACAGAAACGCCTGCGTCCACCCCTTGCCGGAGCCGGCCGGCCTTCGCAGCTCATGACGCTTCAGCAACGACTTGATCTGGTTCTTGACCTTCGCCAGCTTCGCCCCGGCTTCCAGCCGAGCCCGCACCAGTTCACGATCGTCCCGCGTGGCAGGGTCCGGAATCCACACGTCATGCAGATCGCTGCCCGCCAACAGATGCCCCCGCAAGAGCCTCAGGATCGCCTGGGCGTCCCGATGATCGTTCTTGGCCACCCGGTGCTTCGGCGACCGCGGAATATGAATTGGAGCCAACACGTAGCAGCGAATGCCGGCTTCCGTCAGCTCGTCGTGCAGGCCGAATCCCTGCCCCGAGGCCTCGTAGGCGAATACCACCTCCGCCTTGCCTGCTCCTTCCGCCCGACACTGCAGATCCTCGATCATCCGTCGACGACCCTCCGGATCATTCGGCACCGTCGCCTTCACGGCTTTCTCCTTATTCCGGGCAACCAGCAGCACCATCGTCTTGTCATGCAGATCACACGCCACCATGATATAATTCGACATCGCCAGTGTTCCTTTCGAGTTGGAGGTTACACGTCTCAAAAACACCTATAGACTGTACCACCAACTTCGACGGGTGCACTGGCTTGTTTTTCATTTACTACATAGATAACTTGGAGGTCGAGTTCTTGCAGGCCTGAGTGGTCTGTCAGGTTCGCAATGGCTTCATCCGTAATCCCAGTGTGACCGAGCGAGACTCTCTGCAGGTTCGTGAAGTCCTTCAGATACGCAAACCCGGCATCCGTGACTGTGGTGTTGGACAGGCCGAGTTCCTGCAGGCGTTTGAGGCTCTGCAAGTGTCCCAGTCCCGTGTCTGTGATTTTTGTGCGGACGAGGCTGAGTTCCTGCAGGTTGGTCAAGCTCGTCAGGTATTCAAGCCCTATGTCTGTAATGTCCGTGTAGGACAGGTCAAGCATTTCCAGGGCCGCAAGGCCCTTCAGGTGTTCGAGGCCGGCGTCTGTGACTGCCGTGTGGTCAAGCCCAAGTTGCCGCAGAGCTGTCAGGCCTTTCAGGTGTGCAAGCCCCGCATTCGCGACCCCCGTGTAATCGAGTCGCAGAGCCTTGAGGTTCTTGAGCACCTTGAGGTGTGCAAGTCCCGCGTTCGTCACTCCAGTGAGACTGAGATCGAGCCGTTGCAGGCCCACGAAGCCCGTTACCTGTTCGACGCCTGCGTCCGTGACTTCCGTGCTGGTGAGGTCGAGGTCGCGCAGGTCCATCAGGCCTCTGAGGTGTTCAAGCCCTGCGTCTGTGACCTTCGTGTACGACAGTGACACCTCTCGCAGGGCTCTCAGGTCGTTCATTCCCGTGAGCCCTTCGTCTGTGACTTTCGTGTCGTGGAGGTACAATCGCTGCAAGTTCGTGAGGTTCCTCAGGCCTGCACGCTCGATATGCGTAACTCCCGTTTCGCCGAGGCCGAGCACCTGCAGGCTCGTCAAATCTTTCAGCAATGCGAGCCCAGCGTCTGTAACGTTTGTCCGGCCGAGCAAGAGCACCTGCAGGTTCGTCAGGTTCTTCAGGTGCGGGAGGCCGGCATCTGTGATGTTTGCGCTAACAAGCGAAAGGAACCGCAGGCTCGTCAGGTCTTCGAGATTCGCCAAGTGATCATCTGTGGCATGCGAGAGCGCCAACCCAGGAATCCTCTTAACGAGTACCTCCTCCTTGATCTTGTGCATGTCCACAGGATTGAGTGGGATCACGTACCACTGCTGACCTTGTGGTATCTTCAGCGGCGGATCACAAGGCGTCGTCCCAACGAGCGAAGCCTCGCCCGTCGCTTCGTCCACAGTATACACTTCGAAAGACAACGCGGAGTTGAATCCTGTCGGTTGCCATCCGCCCTCCTTCGAGCAGCCTGCGGTGCCCACCATCATGGCAATGACGGCAGCCGCTGCCCATCGGTTCGATATCAGTCTGCTCATTGTCGAGTCTCCCGACGAGGGCCCCCGCACGCTCGGCCCCGCAGGCGAGAGAGGGGCATCACTCCGGATGCGCCAATACGTTTGGTCATTGTACAGGCGCACCAGATAATGTTACAACCACGACAGTACACCCCAACGCTGCAAAAAGGATAACCACGAAGGGCCGAAGGACACGAAGAAGACTGGATACCTGACGAGGTGCCGAAGAATCCAACTATCTCACTCCAGGTTCCGTCTCTTTGCGTGAACTGGATCGTCACAAATCCCATTCTTCGTGCTCTTCGTGTGCTTCGTGGTAGTGTCTTCTTATGCAACTGGGGGGTACACGCTCGGCAGATGCGTGGCAATGTTGGCCTTTATGCCGCATCTGTGACGGCGGGGTCGCTGCGCATGTCCATATCGATGCCTCTTCGCGCGGCCAGTCTTCACCGCGGGCCGGGGTGGTGGATTCCGGTGGCGTTGGTTTCGGTCCCCGGCATCGTGCCGCGCTGGGGGCGTTGGCGGCGTTTGTATTTGGGTTCGCCGGTCTTGCGGTCGAAACTGTCGCCGGTCAGGGTGGCCGGGGTCGTATCGCCGGTCTGCTTTTGCCATTCGTCCATGAGCTTGCGCATCGTTTCGATCGCCTCGGCGGCCGCGGGGTCATCGACGAGGTTCGTCAACTGATGCGGGTCCGCCTCAACGTCGAACAGCGCTTCGGCCGGCCGCGGCGCGCGGAAGACATCGGCCTGAGCTGCGGTCAGCCGGCCCTGCTCGCGCAACTGGAACAGGTCCTGATACGAGGGCACGTCGCGGTGGGCGAGGACGACGTTATCCAGTTCCGGGCGGGCGTTGCGAATGTAGACGTATCGACCGGAACGCACCATGCGCTCGTGGGCCGTCTGGTCGTGCCAGTTGTGCTCGGCGAACGCGTGTCGGCGGATCTGCCGGTCCGGTTCCGGCAGCAACGCGGCAAAGCTGAGTCCCTGCACGGCCGGGGCGGGCCGGAGGCCGGCCAGTTCCAGCAGCGTCGGAGCGATGTCGATCGCGCTGATAAAGGCATCGCACACGCGGTCCGCCTTCGGGATTCCCGCCGGCCAGTGGACGACGAACGGCGTCTTGATCCCGCTGTCGTACAGCCACGTTTTGCAGCGAGGGAAGGGGCGGCCGTTGTCGGCCATAACGATGATCAGCGTGTTGTCGAGTACCTCCTGGCGCTTGAGTTCATCGACCACCAGACCGACATGCCGATCCAACCGCTGAATTTCATCGTAGTACTGCCGCAGGTCGTCGCGCGTGCCGGGCATGTCGGCCATGTATGGTGGAATCACGGCATCGGCTGGCGCGTGCGGTCGGGCATCGGCGTCCGGCTGCCACGTTCGATGGGCATCGGTCGACGCGAACCACATGAAGAACGGCTTGTCGCGCGGTCGCTCCTGAAGGCACCGTACCCAACGACCTTCGGCGCCCGGCCCGCCGTCGGTGGTTTCATAGGCGTGGTCGAACGCAACCTTCGGATAGCCGCCGAGGTGCCACTTACCGGCCTGCACGCAGTAGTAGCCAGCCTGCTTCAGTTCCCGCGGGAAGAGCGGCTGGCCCTCGGGCAGCGGTGTGTGCAGCTCGCACGCGCCGGTGTTGTGCGGATAGCGGCCGGTGATGATGCTGCACCGGGTGGGGCTGCATTGACTGGCCGTCAGATACGCATTGGTAAATCGCATGCCGCGCGCGGCAAGCCGGTCGATGTTCGGCGTGCGGATGCGAGGATGGCCGTAGCAGCCGAAGTCGTCGATTGAGATGTCGTCCCCGATGATCAGGACGAAATTCGGCCGGGGTCGTTCGGCGACGGTGTCCGCGGCAACCGCGGGCAGAACGATGGCGATGGCCAGCAGGACGCCAAGGCCAAGACGGCGAGACGCGGTCGTCTGTGTTCCTGGTTTACAGCCTGTCATCTTCCGGCTCCTTTCGTCGTTGGTCTTGATGGCGTCGGCATCGTAGTTTACGCTTCGATCGTCGTCCAACCGGGTGCCGTGGGCGTGCAGCATGCCGGGGTTTCCGGTATAAGGTTACTCGCGGTGGCGGCTGGGCGGTGTACCGCCGGGGCTCGCCCGCTTGTGCGATTGCGCCGACCTGGGTCGAACGTGTTGGACGCGGAACAGGAAAGGAATTAGATCATGATGAAACGTGCGGTATCAATGGCGGTGGGATGCGGGTTGTTTCTCGTGGTTGGCAGTGGATGTGCGTCGAAGTGGCAGCCGCTGTTCGACGGCAAGACGCTCGACGGCTGGCGGGCCACCGGCAACGCCGTCTGGACGGTCGAGGATGGCATCCTCGTCGGCAAGCAGGACGATCAGCGGCGGCCCGGCGATCTCCTGACGGTTGATGAGTTCGGCGATTTCGAGCTGGCCGTGACCTTCAAGGCCGTCTGGCCGGCGAACAGCGGTGTCTGGTTCCGCTATGCGGATAAGCCGTTGGGCTACCAGTTCGACATCCTTGAATGGCCGAACCCCGTGTGCTATTCCGGCACGCTCTATTGCCCGGGCAAGATGTTCCTCGCGATGAACACCGACAAGTCCATCGTGCGCTACGACGACTGGAACCAGGCGACGATCTCGGCAATCGGTGACCACATCGTGATGACATTAAACGGGCACAAGGTCGCGGACCTCCATGACAGCACGTTCCAGCGCGGGGCGATCGGTTTCCAGATCCACGCGGGCGATCAGTTCGAGAAGATGCGGATCATGATCAAGGACATCCGTATCCGCGTGCTCGATAAGC
>JAFGKA010000576.1 GCA_016928855.1 Phycisphaerae bacterium | reverse complement strand
CCAGATCGGCCAGGACTACTGCGACCGATGCCTGCCGGCCCTGAACGAACGTCTGCAGATGGGCGGCGTGCGGCTGGCGGCACGTCTGAACGCGATCTTTGACCCGAAGCTCCGACCGCCGACCACGGCCACGGCCCCCGCATCCGACACGTAAGACCGGATGCGGCATGACGATTGGTCCCAGTGGCACACGAAGACGGTCGACGGTTACGGACACCCCGCCGCCGGCGCCCGGTTCGGGCCGTTGAAGCAACTGCCGAACGTGCCGAAATCCGCGAGGTCCACGTCGCCGTCATGGTCGAAGTCGGCAACGATGCAGCCCGGGACAACCAGTCGTCGATTCGGACCATTGAAACAGAATTGAAACGTGTTGAAGTCGCTCAAGTCCACGTCATGATCGCTGTCGAAATCGCCGGCCACACCCACCGTCACGGTCGCCGCGTCCGACGGCACGCTGCCGCATTCGGCTGTGACAACGCACCGATACTCGGCCGCGTCAGCGCGCTCTGCGTTGGCGATCGTCAGTGTGGGCGTGTGAACGCCGGCGTAATGACCGCCTTCGACAAGGTCGATGGCATCCTTCTGCCATCGGTACGTCAATGCCCCCTCACCGCTGGCGGCCACGCTCAGATCGACAGCCTGCCCCCAGTCGACGAAACAGGAGACTGGATGCACGGTGATCGCCGTCGCCGCCTTCAGAACCAGCGTCGCCGACATCGATATTGCATAGCCAAATGCGTTTGTGGCGACGCATTGATACACCGCCACATCGCCGGCGTCCGCATTTGTAACCGTAAGAACCGGCGTGGCCACACCTGAATAATGGCCACCCTCGACCAAGTCGGAGCCGTCTTTCTGCCACCGATACGCCAGCACCCCACCGCCCTCGGCCTCGACGGTGAAGGCCGCAGTCTCGCCCGGGCAGACACTCTGCAAAGCCGGCTGCTGCACGAAGACCGGCGCCGTACCGACGAGTTGCTCGAAGACGTCGAATTGCACGGTCAACGGCCCGGCCGTATCCACCACGGCCAGCGCGATGTGCTCGATAACACCCTTGTTGTTGGCCGCGGCCAGAACGCCATCGCCCGTGAAGGCAAGCACGCTCTCGTTCGCAAGATCGAACGTAAGCGTCTGCCACTGGCCGGATTCGTAGCCGATCAGGCGCCCCTGCGGAGCCCCGTCGATCTTCGCCGTGGCCCCGACCCATTCGATGGTACCGGTGCTGCCACCGTTCGCGCCGATCGGCACATCGACGCCTGTTTCACGGATGCCGACACACAGGCGAAGCGAGCCCGGCGTCAGCATCCGAAAGCGGAACCGAAGCGGGCGCATCAGGTCTACCGTCGGGTTGCCCACGTTCGCCAGGCCGCTCGTCGTCAGACGAAGCCACCGCTGCGGCGTAGTATCGAGCCACGCCCAGTCGATCTGGCAGACTTTCGTGCCGCCGAAGGCCGATTCCGAGACCACCTGCGACGTGTTCGGCGGCGTCACAAGATGCTCGTCTGTACTCCCTGAGAAGCTCGGCTGGCGGAACATGACCTGTGTGCCAGCGCTGTAGCCCTCGAAATCCGTGATGAGATCAGGCGCCGGCGGTCCCGATGCCTCGCCCACAGTCACATCGTCCACGCGCGTCTTGGCACCGCTGGAGGTAGCCCGGTAGTTATAGATGAACGGCCGGCCCTTGGACAATGCGGTATCCACAATCGGCGTGGCGGTCTTCAGGGCCCCATCGACCCACACACACAATTCGCTGCCGGTCATGGAAAGCTTCACGGTATGCCAGCCGGACACGTCGGGGTACGCCCAGTCGGCCAGCACGGTCTCGGTCTCATTCTGACGCCGCAGCAGGACACAATGCCCGTTAGCGGCAAGGCTGTCATTCCGCACGAACGCCAGCGCGTAATAGCTGCGATCCGACAGCGAGAAGAACAGCCGCCCGCGTACACCGACGCCGACGTGGTTCTTCACGGCCGTGGTCGCGTCATAGTAAACGTCAGCCTCGATGCTGTAGTCCGTCTGCGACTCGGTGCTCAGCATGGGGTAAGCGTACTGGTATCCGCTCGTATCGCCTACCGCGAACACGTACCCGTCGCCACTGGGATTGCCGCCGTGCGCCACCAGCCCGCATTGACTCTCGAAATCCCACGGCGCGATCCAGTTCAGCTCCGGTCCGCCAGCCGGGAACGCATCGGCCCAGGGCATCTCGATCGGCGGCTTGTCCATCTGGAATCCGTCGATGATGGCCCCGTTCGACGTCTTGATACACCGCCCGAGCAGACGGCTGCCCTCGATATCGAACCGCATGAACGCATAATGCCGGTTCGCGTAGGCCTGCACGTAGTATTGGCTGTCATCCGCCGTCTTGGTTGACCACGGACTCCCTCCGGTGCCCTGATCGATGTAGACCACGCCGTTGATGAGGTTCCGCTCGTAGTTGTGGTAGTGGCCGTGGAGATAGAAATCGACGCCATACTGCTCAAAGACGGGAACCAGGTAGCTCCGCATGTTCGAGCTGCCGTTCGATTGACCGTCCTCGCTGATATACGGACCGTCATGCCCGAAGACGATCTTCCACGTCTTGCTGGTGGCCGCCAGATCATTGATCAGCCAGTTGCGTTGCGCCGATCCTGTTGAATAGGATGTCCAGAACGTGTCGAGGCACGTGAAATGCACGTTGGCCTTGTCGAACGAGTAATAGAACTCCGAGCCCGAAGCCGCCGTCGGCAGCGAGAAGTTCGCCAGGTACCGCGCCGGATACACGTACGTGGCCGTCTCGTCGTACAGCTCGTGGTTCCCGATCGCGGTGTACATACAAATATGCTTGAGGAAGCCGGCGGCCGGCGTGAAGAAGTGCGACTGCCAGTAGTCGGTAATGTTGTCCTCGCCGCGTCCAGCCAGATCGCCAAGTGTGACACAAAACCCGTTGGCCGTTTCCGGCAACATGGCATTATAGTTGGCGGTGGCGTTGCTCGGAGCACTGGCGGTGTCGCCCACGAAGGTAAACGACAACGACGAAGAGCCGTCCGGGATGGCCGTACGGAACGTCGCGTCGCTGGTCAACGGCGTGCCATCACAGCGCACGCGATAATGGTAGAGGCTGTCGGCCGCCAGGCCCGCGACCTCGATCTCATGGCGCGTGCCCGCCGGCCCCGCCGCCGTCAGATTGCCGTAGCCGGCGGTGGCGCCCCACTCGACCTGCCCGGTGCAGGTGTTATCGGTCCACCAGACGATGTGCATGGACGTAGGCGTCTGCAGTTGCAGATACGGCCCGCGCGTGATCTGGACGGCCTGGCTCGCCAAGGCACCATGCAGCCAGACGACCACCGCAACGATCAACAGCCGATGTGTGTTCGGCACACCGATCCTCCTCCGCGATGGGCGCGAGAAGTGCCTGACGCAGCGCTCGGTCGCATCCCCGTCAATTCATTCTGACAAATTGGGCGTCCGACTTCAAGCCCTGAAGAACGCGACCCGAACGAGCAACTCGCTCCGCACCTGCGTGGAGAAACAAAACGGGCGAGCCCAAAGGCCCGCCCGTGGCGTGTGAAACCGCGTTCTGACGCCGCCGCAGTGGCGACCCGTAGGACTACTCCTTCACCTCATACTCGGCGTCGATCACGTCGTCGTCTTTCTTCTCGCCACCGGCGGCGGCTTCCGGACCTGGCGCCGCACCGGCCGCACCGGTGCCGCCCGCCTGCTTGGCGGCCTGTTCGTACATGATCTTGCCGATCGTCTGCGAGGCCGTCATGACCTGTTCCATGCTCTTGTTGATCGCGTCGGCGTCATCGTTCTTCATCGTCTCCTTGAGCTGATTCAAGGCTGACTCGATCTTGCCTCGTTCCTCGGCCGGCACCTTGTCGCCGTGTTCCTTGAGCGTGCTCTCGGTCTGCCAGACGAGTTGGTCGGCCCGGTTGCGGGCGTCGACGACAGCGCGTTTCCTCTTGTCCTCTTCCGCGTTGGCCTCGGCCTCGTGCTTCATCTTCTCGACTTCATCCTTGCTGAGACCGCTGCTCGCCTCGATGCGGATCGACTGCACCTTGCCCGTCGCCTTGTCCTTGGCCGAGACGTTCAGGATGCCGTTCGCATCGATGTCGAACGTCACATCGATCTGCGGCATGCCGCGCGGTGCCGGAGGAATGCCGGTCAGGTTGAACTTGCCGAGCGAGCGGTTGTTGGCCGCCATCTCGCGTTCGCCTTGGAGCACGTGGATCGTCACCTCGGTCTGGCTGTCGGCCGCCGTGCTGAACGTCTCCGTCCGGCTCGTCGGGATCGTCGTGTTGCGCTCGATCAGCCGCGTCATGACCCCGCCGAGCGTCTCGACGCCGAGCGACAGCGGCGTCACGTCGAGCAGGATCATCTCCTTCTCCACTTCGCCGCCGAGAATGCCGGCCTGAATCGCCGCACCGGCCGCGACAACCTCGTCCGGATTGATGCTCCGGTTCGGATCCTTGCCGAAAATACCCTTGACCAGCGCCTGCACGGCCGGAATGCGCGTCGAGCCACCCACCAGGACGATCTCGTCGATATCCTTCGGCGAAAGCTTGGCGTCCTGCAAAGCCTGCATGACCGGCCCGCGCGTCCGCTCGGTCAGCGATTGCGTAAGCTGCTCAAACTTCGACCGCGTGAGCGTCTGCTGCAGGTGCTTGGGGCCGCTGGCATCCGCCGTGACGAACGGCAGATTGATCGTCGTCTCCTGCGTCGTGGACAACTCGCACTTGGCCTTCTCGCAGGCCTCCTTCAGCCGCTGCAGCGCCATCGCGTCCTTGCGCAGGTCGATCCCTTCCTTCTTGCGAAACTCCTCGGCGACGAAGTCGATGAGTTCCTCGTCGTAGTCATCGCCACCAAGATGCGTGTCGCCGTTCGTGCTGAGCACTTCGACGACGTTGTCACCGATGTCGAGAATCGACACGTCGAAGGTCCCGCCACCCAGGTCGTAAACCAGGATCTTCTGTTCCTTCTGTTTGTCGAGGCCGTACGCCAGCGCCGCGGCTGTCGGTTCGTTGATGATGCGCTCGACCTTCAGGCCGGCGATCTCGCCCGCATCTTTCGTCGCCTGTCTCTGCGAATCATTGAAATACGCCGGGACGGTGATTACCGCGCGGTCCACCTTCTCGCCGAGGTAATCCTCCGCCGTCTTTTTGAGGTCCTGAAGGATCATCGCGGAGATTTCGGGCGGCGTGTATTGCTTGCCGCGGGCTTCGACCTTCACGAGTTCGGACGGTCCACCCACGACCTTGTAAGGCACGATCTTCTCTTCGGACGCCACCTCATTGTGACGGCGGCCCATGAAGCGCTTGATTGAATAGACGGTGTTCTCGGGGTTGGTCACCTGCTGATGCCGGGCGATCTGCCCCACCAGCCGCTCGCCCTTGTCCGTGAAGGCCACCACAGACGGCGTAAGCCGGGCTCCCTGCGCGTTGGTCACGATCTTGGGCTGGTCACCCTCGATCAGCGCCACCACCGAGTTCGTCGTACCCAGGTCGATTCCGATGATTTTTGCCATAGCTGTACTCCCATCGGTCAGGTCCCGCTTATGACGGGCGCGGACCTACTCCACCTGAGACAGAGCAATGCGGATGCCAGCCGGCACCGGCCTGGCGCAAATCCTGTAACCATAATCTACACAATAGGTTGCAGAACGTCACGCGAGACGGAGATTGCCAATCCCTGTCAACCTGGCAGAACCAGATCTCCCGAATTGGCATCTTCGGTTTTCGTGCTACACTTGCGATATGGCGACGCAACCTTTCGAAACCGCGGAAGCATCCGGCTACCCCACCGTCCGGCAGCTCTCGGTGTTCCTGGAAGAGCGGCCGGGACAGCTCGTTCGACTTGCCAAAGTCCTCGAGCAGGCGGATGTGCGAATCCTGGGCCTGGCGATCGTGCATTCGGTCGATTGCGCGATTCTCCGGCTGCTCGTCGACCAGCCGGACGGGGCCGCGCAAGTCCTTCGCAGTGGCGGGTTTGCGGTCAGTGAGACCGAGCTGCTCGTCGTCCTGCTCCCGGCGGGTAAACGGGGGCTGCTGACGGTCTGCACCACGCTGCTGCAATCCGAGGTCAACGTTCACTACACGTACTCGCTGCTGCCCCACCCGCAAGGCCATGCGGCGGTGGCACTGAAAGTGGACAGCCTCGATATGGCAATGCACGCGTTGAAGACGGGCGGCTTCGAACTCCTGGATCAGGCCGATCTGGGCGGCACGCTCTAGACCCCCTCCGCCGCACTGACAGAGTCGCCGCCATTCCGGCAGGATCGCTGAGCAGCGGGCCACACGGAACGCCTTTATTGACAATACATTACGAATTCTCTGATCCGGCACGACGCTTGCACGTACTAGCTTACGACCCGCAAACGGCCAGAGCCGGTAAGTCGCTTTCGGGCGTGGAAAGGAACGGAAATGGGACGCTTCGCGAACAACGTCAAGACGGTGATGCTGCTGGGCCTGATCATGGGCCTGGCGATCTTTCTGGGCCGGGTTATTTTCGGGCCCGGGCCGTACGGCATCGTGATCGGGTTCCTCTTCGGCGGGATGTCGAACATCATCGCGTATTTCTTCTCGGACAAGATCGCGCTGGCCAGCATGCGCGCACAGCAGGTGACCGAACGCGATGCGCCACAGCTTGTGCGGATGGTGCGCGAACTCGCGGACAACGCTGGCCTGCCCATGCCGACGGTGCATGTCAGCCCGCAACAGGCCCCCAACGCATTCGCGACCGGCCGTAACCCGAATCACGCCGCGGTCTGCGTCACACAGGGCCTGCTGCAGGCGATGAATGAACGCGAACTGCGCGGCGTGCTTGCCCACGAGATGGCCCACGTGCGCAACCGCGACATCTTGATCACCACCATCGCCGCCACCTGCGCCGGTGCGATCACCTCGTTGACCTACGTCGCATTCTTCTTCGGTGGCGGCCGCGACAACGACCGAAACCCGCTGGTAGCCCTGCTGCTGATCCTCCTGGCACCGATCGCGGCGACGTTGATCCAACTGTGGATCTCGCGCACACGTGAATACAACGCCGACGCTTATGGGGCTGAACTCGCGGGCGACCCGATGGGGCTGGCCAGCGCCCTGCGACGGCTGCATCAGTACAACAAGCAGATCCCCATGCAGGTCAGCCCGTCGCATGAGAGCATGTTCATCGTCTCACCGCTGAGTGCCGGCGGCGCAGCGCGCCTCTTCTCGACGCACCCGCCGATGGAAGAGCGCGTGCGGCGGCTCGAAGAAATGGCCCAGCGCGGCTACTAGGGACATTAGAGCCTATCCCAAAACCGCCTGAAGAGAGGGGGACAGTCCCATTTGGCGGCGAGTACACCGCAAATCGGGACAGTCCCCAGCGGTTTCGGGATAGGTTCTACTCATTGTTGCCGGGGTTAGTGGCCCGGTCACTGACACGGACAGATCTGTCGCAGTGGAACAGGCCGGCAACAATGAGTGGTGTCCCTCTACACGCTCCGTTGCCACACCGGAGGGGGACACCACTCATTATTGCGGATTGCTCTCCACGCGACAACACCGCCGTGCCCGATCGCGGCTTTCGTTGCCCGCAATAATGAGTAATGTCCCCGGCCAATCGCAAGCGGCATTAGAGGCGGGTCCAGAGAAACTGCTGTGGCGCGGCGTGAATCATCCGCTCCATCGCGGCTACCGTAGCGGCCGTGATCTCATCCGGCTCGCCGACTGGCTCGATGATCTTCTCGCATCGCAGATCAAACTGAAAGGGCGTGGCCGTTCGCTTGTTCGAGAATACGACGACCGGCGCTTCGTGCCTCGCCGCCAGCAGGCCGATCGTCGGATAGAATGACCGCGTCCGCCCGAGAAACGGCACGTCCACGCCGCGGCCGCGCGGGCGCAGGTGCGTGCCGAGCAGAGCGATCTTGCCACCGGCGGCCAGGATATCCGGCAGCGCCGCAGCCGCTTCCGTGCGTGAGACGAGTTGCACGTTGGGATGCCGATAGAGTTCATCCTGCCAACGGCGCAACAATGGCATCTCGAACGCATCGAACACAACGTGGACCGGCTGGCACAGTTGCCCAATCGCGTAGACGGCTACCGCCGGGTTGCCGAAGTGCGTCGAGACGAAGAGGACCGGCCCGGGCCGAGCGACGACTTCGGCCCATCGTGGCGCATCGACCAACCGAACGCATCGTCGCCACGCGCCCGGTGTCAAACGCCGACGGGCGTAGGCCACCTCGACCCAGAAGCACACAACGTTCTCGAAGACGGCACGAGCGAGTCGCTCCCGCTGCTCCGGCGACAACGCCTCACCGCAGGCCGCCGTCAGATTCGCCACGACGCGAGCGCGCGGCGGCGGGTTGAGTTCGAAGATCCGTCGCGCCAGCCAACGGCCCCACCGCATCGCCCGCTCGATCCCGGCCGCGCCGATCGCTGTGCCGATGACGCGCCGCAGATAGAGCAGACGCAGTTGCGCGAACGGAGGCACGCGGTCGCGGCTCTCGGCGGTAAAGGAGCGTGCAGACATCTATACGATTCGGATCTCACTGACGCCGTAGCGGCTGGCGACGTGAACGGGGAAATCGCGGCCGACGTGCTGGCGGTGCGTCTCCAGTGCGAGGCCGGGGTCATTGTTCTGTTCGCTCAGATGGGCCAACGCCACCCACCGCAGCCGTCCGGTGGTGTGCGGCCGCACAAGGTGGCCGGCCTCGTCGTTGGAAAGGTGGCCGCGGTTGCCACGAATCCTCGCCTGCAACTGCGGCGGATACGGCCCGGCCGCGAGCCGCTCGGGGTCGTAGTTCGACTCCAGATAGGCGGCATCCAGCTCGCCCATCAGCCGACACAACGATCCGAACGGATGCCCGAGGTCTGTCAGGATACCCAGCCGCCGGCCTTCGTGCTCGACGATGAACCCGCAGCCGTCCACCGCATCGTGCGGCGTGCGAACCGAGTGGACGATCACGTCGCCGAACTCGATGCGACCGCCGCCCTCGAAGTGGCGGACGTCGTCAACCACACCGATCGACACGGGTTGGCGTAGCACGGCCCGCCACGTCGGCGTCGTCGCGTAGATCGGCAAGCCGAACTTGCGTTGGAAGATTCCGGCGCAGCGAACGTGGTCGGCATGCTCGTGCGAGAGAATCAGCGCGGTAACGTCCCGGATTCCGCGACCATGCACGGCCATGCGCTGCTCGGCCTGACGTCCGCTGATGCCGGCGTCAAACAGTAGGCGCACATCGCCCGCTTCCACGTAGATGCAGTTGCCATTGGAGCCGCTTTGAAGGGAAAACGTCAGCATCGTTCACACGCCGATACGATCAAGAGTGTCCTCGTACGTCCGACGATCGTTGCACACGGGCGAAACACGGGCAAGCCCTCTCCCGACGTGACGTCGGGACCCATGCCACCCGCGAATACCGGCGCACGTTTCCAAGAACAACGTAGCGGCCAGCGTCTGGCCGGCCGTCCGCGAGCGTTGCAGCCATTGTACCCGAACGGGCCAAGGGGGTCAGGCACCTTTTTGCCTGAATCCTCTGCTGACGGTTCAACCCTTACCACGATCCCTCGCCCGCGTTTCCTGCGGCAGAACTGCGTGGGCAAAAAGGAGCCAGACCCCAGCTACGTGTTCGGGTCGAGGTCGGGCGGGGCGCCGTCGGCGATCGCGGTCCCGGCCGCGGCGACGGCCAGCTCGTCGCACCGCTCATTCTCGGGGTGGCCGGAGTGGCCGGGTACGTGCTTGACCGTAATCCGATGCCGGGTCATCAGTTCGCTGATCTGCTGCCAGAGGTCGGCGTTCTTTAGCGGCTTGAGCGCCTTGCCCTCGCGGCGTTTCCAGCCCTGGCGGCGCCAGTTGGGCAGCCACTCGGTCATGCCCTGCAAGGCGTATTTGCTGTCGCTGACCAGGCGAACACGGCACGGCCGTTTGAGCTGTTCGAGGCCGCGAATGATCGCCAGCAGTTCCATGCGATTGTTCGTCGTCCGGCTGCTGCCGCCGCTGCCCTCGACGCGTTTGCCGGTCTTCGGATGTTCCAGAATGAAGCCCCAGCCACCCGGGCCGGGGTTTCCGCTGCACGCCCCGTCGGTATAGAGCACGACCTCGACCGCTTCACGTTCGCCCAATGCACGCCCCCTGCTGCTTGCTCGCTGCGCCATCGGCCGCACGACGCCACGCCGTGCGGCGTCGCCGACACCTCGACATCGCGGCGAGTGTAGCACGGTCGGACCGGTTCCGCAGCCCCCCGTTTCGTGCCGTGCGAGGTTTGGGGTAGAATCAGCGGTGCGCAGGACGTATCTGTGCCGCAAACGGCTACCGCATGCGGGGTGCCACTGGCGGCTTGTCCGCCAGTGTCTTCGCATCCGAAACCGACCGGGTCGGGTCTGCTGAGCCGACCCACACTTGACGCCGCGGAACAGATACCGAAGCGCATCGCCCGCGACAGGGAACATCGAAGCTCGCGGGCATCAGGGAGCAACGACTATGGCGCTTTTCAAGTCGAACGAGGAACGGCGGATCGAACGGGACATCAAGATCCGCCAGGGCATCCGCCGGATCGAGAAGGCCATCCGCGAGCAGGGCAAGTTCCAGGACGAGTTCGTCCGGAACGCCCAGCGCGCCCAGCAGATGGGCGACACGTCGCAGTATCAGTTCATCCGCAACTCGCTCAAGAAGACCGCGGCGATCAAGAAGATGCTCGAACGCCAGTTGCTCGCGGTCAAGAACGCGCTGCTGATCAAGCGCCAGGCCGAGGCGTCAGCCGACTTCACGCAGGCGATGGGCACGATGGCCACCGAGATCGGCAAGCTCTTCGGCGCGACCGACCTGGTCAAAACGCAGGCCGACTGGGAGAAGGCAATGGTCCAGTCGCAGACGATGGAAGAGCGGATGAGCATGTTCCTCGACTCAATCGAAGACATCGCCGCCCAGGACACTTCCGCCGCCCCGAGCGAAGCGATCACCGACGAAGAGATCGACCGGTTGATCGAGGCCGAAGCGGACGCGACGCAGGCGAAGGAAGTGCAGAAGCTCGAAGGCCTCCGCGCCGAACTCGAAGCGCTCAAAGGGCAGACGGAGAAGCAGAAGTAAGGCAGGCAGAAGCCAGAAGGCAGAGGGCAGAAGCAGACAGAGCAGGTTTTGCCCGATACGGAAGAATCGCGGGTCGGGTCAGCCGACCCGACATTCTGCTGCTCATGGAATAGAACTCTCCTGCCGCAAATCCCGCGACACGAGCGACTGCAGGATGCCTCCCGGTCCGGATAACCTGCGAGCGCTGCGCGTCCGATACGCCGATGACCGCGAATCGGCCGGTTTTCGGACGGTCGACCGCTTCGAACCGCTCGACATACGCGAGAAAAGGATGGCCAATCCAGTTTTCACTTGCCCCAGCCTGT
>JAFGKA010000575.1 GCA_016928855.1 Phycisphaerae bacterium | reverse complement strand
TGGGTGCCACTGGCGGCTTGCCCGCCAGTGTTCCGACGACCGCCGTACCCGGCCGCCACGGAACGAAACTGACCCGCCGAAAACGGCACGAGCCACCGCTCGGGCCAGCGCCGCAATCAGCGCCCCGGACACGGTCGTCTCCTCGGCCCGCGCTCGAGCAACCAACGCGCGTGTGAATGTCGGTTCGAAGCGGTACGGCCGCGTCCGCATGCGGCACTCGGCCAGCGGAGCCGTTGCATCGGGCACGAAGGGTTCGGGCATGCCGTGCTTGCGAACGTCGCGGAGAATCCGCACGATCAGCCGAACGTATCGCCACCACGCCCGTGCGCCGCGAGCCGCGGCGGGAAATCGCTCCTGCACAGACGGCAGCGATGGCAGGGCAGGCAGCGTCACATCGTAGCCTTCGCACCCCGCGGCGACGGCCTGCACAAGATCACGAAGCAGGTACGCTCCGGAGAGCCCATCGCCGATCGCGTGGTGGAACGTCATCAGCACCGTCGCCTTGCCAGCCGGATGCCGAAGCCACACGGCGCGCAGCAACGGCCCCTGCTCGACGGGCAGCGCCGTGTGAACCTCCCGTTCAAGCTGTTCAACCCATGCGTCAGCGGGCACATCCGCGATACGCATCGGAATCTCCGGAACGCCGACGACGAAACGCGCCGCTCGCCGGCCGTCCGGCACGATCCGCACACGCGCCAGCGGATGCCGACGCTGAACCGCATTCAGCCCAGCTCGCAAGGCTTCCGACGTCAACGGTCCCGCCACTTCGGCGTGCACGACGCAGTTGAGCCGGGACACGCGATCCAACCGATAGACCAGCCACTCCAGCGACCTGAGCCGCCGGCCAATGGCCGGTTCACGAGCATGTTCGGCCGCACGTATCACAGTTCGTCCTTGCGTGAATCCGGCCGTTCGGGAACCTTGACACCCTTGGCGGTGAACTTGACCACGGTGAAGACGAGCGGCTTATCGCCCGTGTTTATCATTCGACTCTCCTCTGGCACGGGCAGTAGCCAAGGCCGCCGCCGACCCGACTCAGTGTGCGCCAGCCGGGGACACGGGGCAAGCGCCAGGGGCACCGTTCCCTCCCGCCGCGAAAGCCGGTATGATACCCCGCGGTTTCGTCGGTTGCGGCCGGACGAGGCTCAATCGCAGGAGAGAATCAAGGAGAATTCGATGGACAAGAAGAGAATCACACGGCGACAACTGCTCCAACGGGGAACCGCGGCCTCGGTTGGCGCGCTGAGCTTTCCGTACATCGTTCCCGCCTCGGTGTTCGGCAACGCGGACCGGCCGGCCCCGAGCGAGCGGATCGTCCTGGGCTGCGTCGGCGTCGGCGGCCAGGGCCTGGCCATCATGGGGCGGCTCATGGCCAACCCGGCGATCCAGGTCGTAGCCGTCTGCGACGTCGAGGAAGGAAGCAACCTCTACCTCGGCGGTGGCGTCTGCGGCCGCAAGACAGGCGTGAGCCGGGTCAACGAGCACTATGCCAAACAGCAGGGCTCGGGCGCGTTCAAAGGCTGCGACGCGTACGGCGACTTCCGCGAGCTGCTCAGCCGCAAGGACATCGACGCCGTCACCGTTTGCACGCCCGACCACTGGCATGCGTTGATCTCGGTCGCCGCCGCCAAGGCCGGCAAGGATATCTACTGCGAGAAGCCGCTGGCCAACACGGTCGCCGGCGGCCGGGCGATCTGCGAAGCAGTCAAGGCCAACAAGCGCATTCTACAGACCGGCAGCCACGAACGGTCGAACGACAAGGCCCGGTTCGCCTGCGAGCTGGTGCGCAATGGCCGGATCGGCAAACTGCACACCATCCGAGTCAACCTGCCGGTCACCGACGCGCATCACAAATGGGTCAAGGAGCAGTTGGAGACGCCACCAGTGATGCCCGTGCCCGAGACGTTCGACTACGACATGTGGCTCGGCCCGACACCGGTGGTGCCTTATACGGCGAAACGCTGCCACTTCTGGTGGCGGTTCAACTTGGCGTACGGCGGCGGCGAGATGACCGACCGCGGCGCGCACGTGATCGACCTCGGCCAGTTGGGCGGAGGCTTCGACGATACCGGTCCGATCGAACTCAGCGCCGAGGGCAAGGCGAACAAGAGCGGCCTGTACGACACGTTCATGGAGTTCAGCTTCGACTGCACCTATGCCAACGGCGTGCGGATGATCGGCACGAACGACGAGCCGCGCGGCGTGAAGTTCGAAGGCGATAAGGGCTGGATCTTCATTAACGTGCACGGCGGCAACCTGGAAGCCGAGCCGAAGTCGCTGCTGGAAGAGAAGATCGGCGACGACGAGATCCACCTCGGTCGCACGCCCAACCATACAGACAACTTCGTTGAGATGGTCAAGAGCCGCGGCACGCCGATGGCCACGGCGGAGATCGGCCACCGGACCGGCTCGATCTGCCACCTGCTCAACATCGCGATGCTCACCGGCAGCAAGCTGAAGTGGGATCCGAAGACCGAGCAGATCACCAACGACGCCGAGGCCAACAAGATGCTGGCCCGGCCGATGCGGAGTCCCTGGAAGTTCTGATTCAATCGCCGAAGTTACTGACAACGAACCGGGCGCGCCCCTCGACGCAAGGGCGCGCCCGTTTTCCTGCGCCGGGCGCCACCGGTCCCGACGTCCCGTCGGGATCCGCCAGTGTCTTCTCGCCGACCGTCCTCGCGGGAATAGCCATCCCCGCGCAGCCATGGGCACAACGTGGCAGAAGAGAAGAGATTGATCCGCAGATTCCAGTGATTCACGCAGATTTCCGAAGAACTGGATTTCGAATCTGCGCAATCGGCGCCATCTGCGGATGTACGTCTTCTTCCTCCGTATCTCTTCTTCGTGGCTTGGTGGCTTTGTGGTTCTCTCTCTTCTGTGTGGTGCGGACCCGCTTCCCTCGGCCGCCGCAAGTAAGAGGATTCACCACAAAGCGCTCGAAGGCCACGGCAGGGTAGCATAGGCAGGCTCGAGGGGTCTGCCCGTGTCCTCCGCACGCCTGGTATCGTGGTGCCGTATTAATGACGAACCAGTGAATGTCCGTCATTATTCTCAATATTCCGGACCGGCGCGATCCTCTTTTCTTCCCGTCGCCTGTATCAATAATTGACACAGGCTCCGCCATGTGCTACACTTGGGGTATGGCAATCCGAGCAAGCATGAACGTATCCGTGACACCCGAACTGGAGGAGTTCGTCCAGGGCCTGGTCGCGTCGGGCCGGTATCACTCGGCCAGTGAGGTCTTTCGCGACGGGCTTCGGCTGCTGGAGCGTGCCGAACACCGACGCCTGCTGGAGAAATGGCTCGCGGAAGGGCTCACGCCCGATGAGCAGGCCAAGCTGCCGGCGGACCTGCTCCAAGCGGCCCGCTTGCGAATCGAGACGAAAATCCAGGAGGGTCTCGATGCCCTCGATGCGGGCCAGGCCGTGGATGGCGATGAGTTCTTCGCTCGCTTGAAGGCCCGCCTGGATAAGGCGGCTACCGCTCAGGATTCACCTCGTGTAAAACGGCGAACATGAGCCGCCGATTTATCCTCTCCGATCCCGCTGCGCAGGACCTCGACGAGATCGTCTCCTATGTGCTTGAGCAAAGTGGCCTCCAGCGCGCCCAGTACGTCGCCGACCATTTGTATGAGGCATTCCAAAAACTCGCGGAGGCCCCTGGCCTCGGGCACAAGCGCGAGGATCTCACCTGCTTGCCGGTGCTTTTCTGGGGGGCGTGGTCGTATCTGGTGATCTACAAGCCAGAGACAAAGCCGCTTGAAGTCGTGCGAGTGCTGCACGGCGCTCGCGACGTGGAAGCCCTGCTCGGCGGAGCCGAATAGCG
>JAFGKA010000574.1 GCA_016928855.1 Phycisphaerae bacterium | reverse complement strand
TCGCTGATCGACCGCACGCTGTTCGTGCTGTGGCGGGCAATTCTGATGGCGGCGCCCTGCGGCGCCCTCGCCTGGGTGCTGGGCAACATCACGATCGGCAACGCCAGCATCATGCAGCGCGCCGCCGACTGGCTCGATCCGCTGGGGTTTGCAATCGGGTTGGACGGCGTGATCCTTGTGGCGTACATCATCGCCATTCCGGCCAACGAGATCGTCGTGCCCACAATGCTGATGGCCTACATGAGCGTGGGCAAGATGACCGAGATCGACCCGACCGAGTTACACGCCCTGTTGGTCCACGAGCACGGCTGGACGCTGCTGACGGCCGTCTGCCTGATGCTCTTCTCGCTGCTGCACAACCCGTGCTCGACGACGATTCTGACCATCTGGAAGGAGACCCGTAGCGGCAAGTGGACCGCCCTCGGCGCGCTGATGCCGCTGACGATCGCATTCATCGTCTGCTTCCTCGTCGCGAACGTCGCCCGGATGCTGTTGTAGCGGCATCGTCGGTCAGCGGACTTCGTCGCATGGTCTGGGGGTGCCACTGGCGGCTCGTCCGCCAGTGCTCGGGCAAAGTCCCGGCCGATGACGCCGAACGGACCTGGCCGGCCGAAGAGCGCCCGGGCCATGAATTCGTAAGGCTCTGAATCCGGGAGAAATGTCCGTGCCCGACGCGAATGTCTTTATGCTCCACACCAACGTTGACGAAACCGACGGGCAGGGCCACGCCAGCAATGTCGCGTTCGTGCAGTGGATGCAGGATGCGGCCATCGCGCACTCGTCGTCCGTTGGCCTGACGCCCGAGGCGTATCGGGCAATGGGCACCGCCTTCGTCGTGCGCCGACACGAGATCGAGTACCTGCGACCGTCGCCGCTCGGGACGCGCGTGGCGATCCACACCTGGGTCGTGGACTTCCGCGGCGCCAGCAGCCGCCGCTGCTACACAATCGTCAATGCCGATACCGACGAAGAACTCGCACGGGCGGCAACCGACTGGGCGTACATCGACGTCGCCCGTGGCCGCCCGACGCGGATCCCCGCCGACGTCCAGGCCCGCTTCGGCCCCCTCGGCGGGCCGTTCGATGCCATCTGACCGTTTCGGACCAAGTGCACAGCCGGATCAGGAACTCAGCTTGACCAGTGCCCCCTGCCCCGCCGGGAGCCAGAGTCCATGCTCCTCGTTGAACGGCTGAAGGCGACCGTCGTCAGCCGAGAATACCTGTTTGCCGTTGTACGTCCGCACAGTTTCGAACGTCACGTTCGCGGACCGCTCGACGCTCAGGTTGACGAGCATCACATAGTCGGCACCATCCTCGCCGGTAAACTCACCGACCATGATCGGCGGGCTGATTTCGGAGCGGCCACGGACCGACGCCTTCGAAACCACCGCTCGGACAAGCTGCCCCGGCAGCTCAGGCAGGCCGCGCGACGGCGACGGCGATGTAACGTACACACCCGTCGAGTTCATGCGATTCAGGATCGGCCCGAGCGTTCGCACATGGTGATTGACCATCCGCAACGCATGCCACGTTGCGGTCTTGTGGCCGTCCTTGTCGATCGGCGCGTAGGCATAGCCGCCGCCATAATACGTGTACCACGACAGGCCCCGCCCGCCGGCAGCCAGCGTCGTGTACGCCTGCAGCATCAGATTGGCCGGCGATGGCGGTGTGGTGAATTTGCGGATCTGGTTCGACGAGACGATGTTCCAGAACGGCAGCCCGTACTTCGCTGCGACGCGCCGCACTTCCACCAGATCGCGGAAATAGATCTCCGCGTCGCGCTGCGACTGCAGGTCATCGGACTGCTGAACCTTGTAGTTGTCGTAGCTGAGAAACTGCGGCTGCACTTCGTTGACAAACCGCTCGAGATATTCCGTGAAGCTGGCCGCGCCGAGCTGAGACTTGTCCGGCGCGCCGATCGTCGCGTAACTCGGGAACAGATTGATATATGCCAGCTTGCCGGGTGCATACTTCTTCACCGCGGCGACGGCCTTGCCCAGCGCCGCAAACGTCGGCGTGCCAGGCTCGTCGGTCAGGAAGTAGCCGACAAGCGCCGGGCTGTCGCCGCCCAATTCGATCATCGCCCGGACGCGCTGCTCGACCTGTTCATCCGACAGCTTGCGCCACGGCCCGAACCAGGGCTCCTTGCTCGAAGGTGGCGCCAGAATCGCCTTGAGCCCAAGCTTCTCGCACAACGGCAGGTCGCTGGCATGTACGAAGCCGGCCATGGTAAACCCGCACGCGGCAATGGATTCAAGCCCGTTGACCCGCTCGACATGCGGTTCCTTCCAGCCATGCTGCGGATCCCACGGCATCAGTGGATAGAAGCCGGGCTCGAAACGGATCGGTTGTAGCGCGGCCCGCTCGGGCACAGGATCTTCGGCAAAAGCCCCATTCAACCACGCGCCGCCAGCACACAAGAATACGACAATCCGCAATAATCGCTTGGAATAGTACATTGGCTCTCCTCCTCGCGGTCTCCGTTGGAAACGCGGGACATCTCTGGCAGATCGAATCCGCCGAGTTCGCTCTGCACCCACAGGCGACGGCGCGTAGCATACCTCAAGCGTCCGCGTTGGAAAACGAGCAATGCGGACCATGGTATCGACGACTGCCGGCTTGCCTCGCTCCCACAAGACACCCTGGTTGACGCACGCTTTTCGGCACGCTATCAGCGACCATGCAGGCAGAAACGCACGATATCATGTGGTTACCCGCCATAGGAGGTGACTTGCATGGCCCCCACCTTGGATTCAAGAACACAGCACCGCCGGTGTTCGCCTGTGTGCGCACCGGCAACGCGATGGCCCCGCGCCTTCGCCGTCATGTTGTTGCTGGTCACGGCCGGCGCGGCCCTGGCCGACGAGGCGCCGCACGAAACACCGGCCGGCTACCAGCAATTGTGGGACGACCCCCGCGTCGTGCGCCGGATCAACGAGGGCATCGAGACGCACCGCAAGAGCGATGCCATCCTGACGGTCGTCGGCGCCGACGGCACGGTCGTCTCCGATTCCGGAATTGAGATCGTGCAGACGACGCACGACTTTCTGTTCGGCTGCAACCTGTTCTTCCTCAACGGCTATGAGTCCGACGCGGAGAACCGCAAGTACGAAGCCCGCTTCGCAGAACTCTTCAACTTCGGCTCGGCGCCGTTCTACTGGTCCGACCTCGAGCCCGAACCGGGCAAGCCGCGATTCGCGAAGAATTCACCGCCGATCTACCGCCGGCCCCCGCCCGATCTCGCCGTCGAATTCGCGAAGAAGCACAGTATTACGCTCAAGGGCCATCCGCTGATGTGGAACCACTTCTACCCGGCCTGGCTGCCGAAGGACAAGGACCAGGTGGCCAAGGCCATCTCCGCGCACATGGCCGAGATCGCCGAGCGCTACGCGGACACGATCCGGATCTGGGACGTGGTGAACGAGACGCTCAACGCGCCGCGGCCGGAGATCGTCCTGCCCGACGACTATGTCGCGTTCTGCTTCAACGAGGCCGACCGCTTGTTCCCGGCGAATCACACGCTGCTTGCAAACGAAACACGCGAGGCCGCCCACCACTGGCGCGGCGACGACGGCACGGACAGCCGATACTACCGCATGCTCGCCGAGCTGAAGGCGCGGAATATCCGCTTTGACGGCATCGGCTTCCAGTTCCACTGCGCCGACACAGGCAAGATCCTGGCCGGCACGGAGTATACGCCGGAGTTCCTCTTCAAGATCTACGATCTCTACAGCCGCTTCGAGCGACCGCTGTACATCACCGAGCTGTCCGTCGGCACCGCCGGCGAGGGCACGAGCGGCCAGCCGGTCCAGGCCGAGGTCGTGCGTAACTTCTACCGCCTGTTCTTCAGCATCGAGCGCATGGCCGGTATCACGTGGTGGAACCTGGCCGACGGCACGGCCCACAAGTGGAACGAGATTCGCGACGGCAAGCGTTACGTGCACGATGAAAACCGCTGGCAGGCCGGCCTGCTTGACCGGGCCTTGAATCCGAAGGAAGCGTACCGCGTCCTCGAACGACTCATCCACGACGAATGGCGAACGCGCACGGTCGGACGCACCGACACCGCCGGCCAGTTTACGTTCCGCGGCTTCCATGGCCGCTACCAGATCACCGTCCGAGCCGGCGAAAAATCGAAGACATTTGACGTGCACGTAGCCAAGGACGGTCCCGCGCAGCACCGGCTTGTGCTGGATGAACAAGAATAGGCAGAAGGCAGAGGGCAGAAGCCAGAAGCAGATTCGCAGGTCAGGTCAGACGTGTAGGGCCACCCTGGCGGGCCATTGGGCTGCAGCGATCGCATCGTTCCCGATCGCGCATCCCACCAAATTCGTAGATTTGTAGGTCAGGTCAGCAGACCCGACATCTTCTCTTCACGGAATAAAGCCCCGGGTGCAGCGCAGCGGAACCCGGGATCCGCCGCACGAGCAACCCCGGCCAGAACGAATACACACACAACACACAGGCGCGTTCCACTTCTCATCATGCCGCCATCGTACCGAAAGCCGTCCGGCGGGCAAGCGGGTAACGATTCTCGTGCTCCGACCGCTGCCACCAGACACCCTGTCTATCATCGTCGCAAGCTGCCTCGTCGCGGCTTCCGTCTCAAGCGCCATTCGGAAATGTAGCGGCTTGCGTCTCGCAAGCCGTTCTTCGCAACAAGCCCACCGACCGCACGAAGAACCCCTCGTCCACGCCTTCGCGCTCAGCCACGATCGTCCCACCTACCCCGCGGAATCCACGACCCACGGCCGGCGAGACGCCGGCCGCTACATTCCGACTCGAATGTGTGCCTTTTTGAAAGCACCGCGGAGTTCGCGTGTGCAGACCGTGCCCTCATCGCCACCGCCCCCCTATCGCATGATCCGCCAAGGCGGGCCCGGCACGACTATTCACAGCGAGGCGGCCGATTCGGGCCGTTGAAGCACGCCGAAAGGATGCCGAAATCCGCCAGGTCCGCATCACCGTCGCCATCGAGATCGGCGTCCGCCGCGCAGACGGTAGTCGGTGACCGATTCGGGCCATTGAAACATGCGGTGAACAGGGCGAAATCCGCCAAATCAACATCGCTGTCACCGTCAAAGTCGGCCGAACACGACGCGGTTCCGGGAGCCTCCGCCAAGCGGAATCCAACGACACTGCTCTCGTTCCCCGGGCTGTAGGCCACGCGCATCGACGCATGCAGGCCGTAGACGCCGAAGTAATCACCGAACGAACCACCGCGCAGCCCGCGACACGGACCGGAGACATCCTCGATAACAGCTTCATTCCATTCCCAC
>JAFGKA010000573.1 GCA_016928855.1 Phycisphaerae bacterium | reverse complement strand
TACAACCGCGGCATCTTCCTGCAGAACCTCGAGCGTCCGGAGCAGGCGGCCGATGCCTATGAAACCGCGATTCGCTTGGATCCCGATCACGTACTGGCCCGGGTCAATGTCTCGCTCGTTTATGCCGGCCTCAGCCATCGAGCCGCCGAGGTCGGTAAGGCCGAACGGGTGGTGCGCGAGTACGCCGCCAAGGCCGAACGGGTGCTGCGCGAGGCATTGCGGATTGCCCCGGCCAACGCGGCGGCGAACTTCAACTTCGGCCTCCTGCTGAGCGAACTCGGCCGGCTACCCGAGGCGGAGGCCTGCCTGCGACAGGCGCTGAAAACGGATCCGAATTTCCCGGAGGCGGCGTACAACCTTGGCGTGCTGTTGGCTCACGACCGGCTTGACGAGGCGATCGTGTTCTGCGGCAAGGCGGCCGAGCTTCGGCCGGGCGATCCGAAGTATGCCTATACTCTGGCGTTCTTCCTGCACCGCAAAGGCGAACTGGAGGCTGCCCGGACGGCGCTCGAACGTCTGATCGACCAGCATCCGGAGTACGCGGACGCCTATCGACTGTTGGACGCCGTCGAGCAGGACATCATCCGCCGCGATGTGAAGGATTGATGGTTTTTCCACTCCCGTCGCGGGGCAGGAGCGGGCTGGTTGACCTTGTGTGAACCTCGGCGTACCTTTCCAGGGAATGGACCTCCGGGCCACGAGCCGTGAGCGAAAGGGCAACCGTGACGACTCCGATCGAACAATGCCACCGAATACTGCCTGGCGTGTCGCGGACGTTCGCGCTGCTGATTCCCGAGCTGCCGGCCGAGCTGCGTGCGCAGGTCTGTTGTGCCTACCTGCTCTGTCGCGTGGCGGATACGGTGGAGGACTATATTGCGGCACCGACCGAGACGCGGTTGGAGGCGTTCGACGCGTTTTGTGAGGCGTTCGAGGTGGTCGCTCGGACCACCGACCTGCGTCTCTTCGGAGCTTTGACAGGCGACTGGTCGCTCGATGAGGATCATCGACGGTTGTTGAACGAGCTTGGAACCGTCTTCGCCGCCTTCGACACGTTTCCGGAATCCGATCGCGAGATCATCACCGACTGTGTGCGGGAGATGGTGGAAGGCATGCGCCAGGCCGTTGCGCGGCCTGCCAACGCGGAGCCGGCGGGCCTGCCGGATGTTACGGCACTGGAGCGTTACTGCTATTATGTGGCTGGCGTGGTCGGGCGGATGTTGACACGGTTGTACTGGCGGCATGTGTATGGTGATGCGCCCGGTCCGTCGGACGAACTGATTCGCAAGGGCATCGATTTCGGGCTTGGCTTGCAGTTGACGAATGTGCTGAAAGACCAGCGCGCCGACATGGGTCGTGGTGTCTCATATATGCCGAACGCGCTGGCGACCATGCTGAACGTCGATGCGGACGCGATTCGGGCTGGGACGCTGCCGCGCCCCATGCGGGAGTGGCTCGTGGGCCGCGCGCTGACCTGGCTTGATACGGCCTTTGAGTACACACTGGCGTGGCCGCCGACGGCGACCGGCATTCGTATATTCTGCCTCGGCGCGCTGCTCATGGCGGTGCGCACGCTGGCCGTGGTGCTTTCGGCGCCGGAGGACCTCGACGCGACCGAGGCGCCGAAGATCACGCGCCAGGACGTGGACGAGATTATGACCCGCGTCCGGGCCAACGCGGGCAACGATGCGGAACTGCACCAGTGGTATACCCAGGAACGCGAACGGCTGGCGGGCCTGCTGCCGGGAACGACACCGGGCTGAATCTTCGTACCCTGACGGACTGCGCAGGAGTGAGGTCGACCGATGGCATTTGATGTGACGACATTACGCGATACCGTCCTGGTCGCCGATGGTGCCTGGGGAACCGAACTCGACAAGCGGGGCGTTCCGGCGGGTTACTGTCGCGAGGAGTGGAACGTCTCCAATCCGGCCGTGGTCGAGAGCGTCGCCGCGGCGTACGTCGAGGCGGGCTCGCAGATCATTCTCACCAACACGTTCACCGGAAATCGCTTCATCCTCGAACGCCACGGTTTCGGCGATCGCGACGCGGAGTTCAGTCGTGCCGGTGCCGCGGTGAGCAAGCGGGCGGCCGGCGACCGGGCGCTGGTTTTCGGTTCGATTGGTCCGTCGGGCAAGATGGTCATGACCGGTGAGGTCAGCGACGAGGATCTCTACGGAGTGTTCAAGACCCAGGCGATGGCGCTCGCCGAAGGCGGCGCCGATGGCATCGTCTGCGAGACGATGACCGAGCTGGCCGAGGCCTTGGCCGCCCTGCGCGCGGTGAAAGAGAACACTTCGCTGCCCGTCGTGGTCAGCCTGACGTACGACTCCGGTCCGGACAAGACGGCGACGATGATGGGCGTGACGCCACGGCAGGCCGCCGAGCAGCTTACCGCGGCTGGTGCGGACCTCATCGGCTGCAATTGTGGCACGGGCATCGACAACTACATCGTTGTCGTCCGCCTTCTGCGCGAAGCCACGGACAGACCGATCTGGGCCAAGCCCAATGCCGGGTTGCCGGAACTGCACGGCGACAAGATCGTCTACAAGGAATCGCCGGCCGAGTTCGCCGCCAAAGTGCCGAGGCTGATCGAAGCGGGCGCGAGTGTGGTCGGCGGGTGCTGTGGAACAAGCCCTGAATTCATCCGCGAAGTGCGCAAGGTGGTGGGGGGCTGAACTACTCGCGAACGTCCACCGGAATCAGCACGCGGTACATCGTCAACGCCGATTGCACGGATAGCGTGCGGAAATCGCGGCCGCTGCCTGCGCGCCGATAGCACAACTGCGTGGGTCCGGG
>JAFGKA010000572.1 GCA_016928855.1 Phycisphaerae bacterium | reverse complement strand
CGGGACTGTGCCGTCGGCCCGAAGAGGCCGTACGAGCGGTATCCGGTCAAGGCGATTCGGGCGTCCGCCAACACGATCGCTTTCAGCGATACGGATGGGACCGGCTGGACCCTGCCGTATCAGCCCGAGTCGGGCGACAAGAATCCAGACCGGTTCGGCAATCATGGCTACGTGCTTGATCCAACCTTCATTCCGACACACAGCGAGCAGGCGTATAGCGGTGGCGATCTCGAGCCGTATGCCTGGAAGAACTATCGCACCTACATCTCGATCCGGCATCTGGGCGGATCGAACATCTGTTTCGCCGATGGTCACGTCGAGTGCATGACGCCGCAGCAGGTCTACATCGACAACCGCTACTGGAACGGCTTCGGCCGCGAGGATCCGGTCCGCGACGAGCACGTCGATTACAAGTACCAGGGCGGCACCTGGCGCTTCGAGGACATTCCGCTGTAGCCCAGACGTATCGAGTCACGTGCTTGTCGTGGTCAGCGCGTCGCCGCTTGGCATCTTTCTTGTAGCGGCCGGCGTCTCGCCGGCCGGGCTTTCGTGGCGACAGCGTACTGTGAGGACGGCCGGCGAGACGCCGGCTGCTACATGTCTTTGCGGCAGCGGATACCCGCTATTGCGATCCTGTGCCATGGGGCGTTGATCTGGGCGAGGACGCACCTATACTGCGAGCCTGAAGCGTCTTTCTGCGAGTGGTCAAAAACGTGCTGCCCGGCAATTTCCCGAACAACGCGGGCCGGCACGGCGGCCGGGGGTGTCACGGGTGAACCCAGCCAACGAGACACGAGATGACACGCCCGTGCGAAACATGCGCACTACCATTGGTACGCTGATCGGCGGCGGACTGGTGATGCTGCATGTCGGCGTCGTCGCAATGGCGCTGGCTGGGCCGGCGTGGCTGTTCGTCGAGACGTTTCGTGACGGCGACGGCTGGGCACTGACCGCGTGGCGCAATGTTTTCGGCGATCTGGACCGCTGGGGCGTGCTGCTGGCGAATACCGCGGCCGTGGCCGTGTGGGCGCTTGTGCCGTCGATGCTCGTCGGGATCGCGATGGCCCTGATTCTGTTCAAGATCCGGGGCCGGCTTCGCGTGCCGATGATGGCTCTGTTGCTGCTGGCGGCGACCATGCCACTTTATGCCGTCAGCGGCTGGATGTATGGCGTCGTGGGCATCGAGCGATGGCTCGGCTCGACGGCGATGGTCGGCCTGATTCACGGCGTGGCGCATCTGCCGCTCGTGGTGCTGATTGTCGGCGTGGCGGTGCGGTCGGTCGATGCGGATCTCGAAGAGGCCGCGCTGGTCGAGGGCGCGGACACGGTCGGCGTGCTTTTCCGCGTGACGCTGCGCCGGGCGATTGCCGGACTGGTAACGGCCGGCGTGCTCGTCGTCCTGTGGGTAGTGACCGACTATTCCGTTTCAGATGTGCTTCAGGTCCGCACGTTCGCCGAGGAGGTCTATACCCAGTACGCGCTGCACGGCCGGCCGCAAGAGCCGACGCTCGTGAGCCTGCCGCAGATTCTGCTGTTCGGCGGGCTGTTGTGGGCGTGGAGACGGCACTATCTGATCGATGAGAGCGTTCCCAACGAGATCGGCGCGCGGCGGCGGTTCTCGGCGGGACGGTTCGGGTTTCCGCTCACGGCGGCGGCCGGCGTCGTCGCGGTCGCGCTGGCGGCCCTGCCGCTGGTGTCGCTGGGCCGGCGACTGACGGGACAGTTGGACTTATGGACGCTGGCATCGTCGTTCAGCCCTGAGCTGCGGGTGTCGTTGACCACGAGTTCCGCGGCGGGCGCGATCGCCGCGGCGCTGGCCGTGGGTCTGGCGTGGGCCATCGTGCGACCGACGCGGTGGCGGCTGCCGTTGGCGGCTTGTGTGGTACTGCTGTTGGCCGTGCCCGGGCCGGTGCTGGGCATCGGCATCGTCCGCGTGATGACGAAGCTGGCGACGTTTTCCGACACGGCCGCAACGGCGTACGACTCACCGGGCATTCTGGTCGCGGCGTACGTGTTCCGGTTCCTGCCGGTGGCGGTGATCCTGCTCGTGCCGGCGGTGCGGGCGATTCCGATCGAATGCGAGCTGGCGGCGCGGGTGGACGGCTGCGGCTCGACACGCGTGTGGTGGCACATCGTCTGGCCGCGGTGTCTGCCGACCGCGCTGATGGCGGCGTTCGTGGTGATGATCCTGGCGCTGGGCGAACTGCCGTGCTCGATCCTCGTAACACCTCCGGGCTACGACACGGTCGGCAAGCGATTCTTCAGCCTCGTGCATTACGGCCTCTATCCCGACGCGGCGATGCTGTGCCTGCTGTCGCTGGCAAGCGTCGTTGGGCCGTGGATGGGGCTTGTGGTACTGTTGCGAAAGTGGCTGTTTGGCGAAAAGTAGCTGCGCCCCTGTTTCGGAACCAGGGGCCGGCGCCGCAGCGCGGGTCCACCGCGGGAGACTGCTTAGATGAGACGGTACGACAGGCTAATAAACCGGATCGGTGGCATCTCCTTCCTGGTGCTGGCGCCAGTCGTGGTACTGATGGTGATCTATAAGCATCACTTCGATCCCTACCTGCCTGTGGTGTTCTGGATAGCGATAACGCTGCTCATGAGTTCACGAGCATACCTTCAGTTTGCACCCAAGCCGAAGCTGAGCCAGGACGAGAAGAGCAAATGGCTTGTGAAAGCGGCGAGTTTCTATCGGCGATTGGGCTTCTTCGAGCAGTTCGCCGATCTGACCGACGACGAGTTGGCAACGCGTCTGGACTCGGAGTACCGGAAGGAAGCAGGTGAATCCCTCGATCCCGCCAAGCCAGTGGCGGAGTTGGAGTTGCTGGAGCTCGATAAGATGCGGGTATGGCTGTCCGGACTTGAATGCGATGTCTGTCAGGGCAATGATGTCTACGCTGACATTGTAATGAGACTGGGGGAGATCTCGCGAGGGCATTTCAGCCCAACCGATATCGCCGAAACCTGGCAGGCGGAGAAGGGTCCGATCCGGGTGGAATTCACCCATGGCGGCCGCCGGCACAGGATCGAGCCCAAGTATCGTGATGATTGGATAGACACCGACTTTCTGTTTAGGGTGCGCGAGATCTTCCCGAAAACGGAGCAAGAGCTGGTTATCCGCCCCGGTGATCCAGTATGTGCGGTCGTCCTGACGCAGGAGGAGAGACAGCGAATCAGGAAGGAGCGAGGGGCGATCTTCTGAGGAACCCTTCCATGCGTCACAAGCCTTCGGACGGTCTGAGCGATCGCATGCTACTCGCGTTACTGAGTGAGTCTTTCGGGAGGCAGTAGACGTGTGCGGTTCTTCTCAGTAGCGGAAGCGGAGATGCGACCGCACTGGATGGCATTGATCGACGTCCGTTATTCTGGGGTTTTCGCAGTGGTGGAGGAGGTATTTGACATGCGGCGGTTTCCGTGGGCGTTCGGGATCGGGTTGGTTGTGGCGTTGGCTGGGTGTGGCAAGCAGGACGGGGCGAGCAGCGGTGGCTCACGCGAGGTCGTTGTCTACACCGCGCTGGACCGGAGCTTCTCCGAGCCGATCCTGGATGAATTCACACGGCAGACGGGCATCGCCGTGCGGGCCCAGTACGACACCGAATCGACCAAGAGCGTCGGCCTGGCGAACCGGATTCGCGCCGAGCGCGAGCGGCCGCGTTGCGATGTGCACTGGAACAACGAGATTATCAATACGCTCCAGCTCAAGGCCGAGGGGCTCTACGACGTGTGCGACCCGCCCGAGGCGAAGAACTATCCCGATGCGTGGCGCGACCCGGACGGGATGTGGTACGGCTTCGCGGCCCGGGCGCGCGTGATCATCGTGAATACGGACCTCGTGCCCGACGAGGCTTTCCCCACGTCAATTCACGACCTCGCCGACCCGCGATGGAAGGGCCGGACCGGCATCGCCAAGCCGTTGTTCGGCACGACCGTCTCGCATGTGGCGTGTCTCTTTGCGTCGCTGGGCGATGACGCCGCGATGGCCTACCTCGATTCGCTTAAGGCCAACGACGTACAGGTGCACGGCGGCAACAAGGGCTGCGCCACGAGCGTGGCCAACGGCGCGACGGCATTTGCCCTCACCGATACGGACGATGCGATCATCGAACTCGAATCGGGCAAGCCCGTGCGCATCGTCTATCCGGATGCGGCGGAGGACGGGATCGGCACGCTGTTCCTGCCGAACACGCTGGCGATCGTGAAGAACGCACCGCATCGCAAGGAGGCCGAGCTTCTGGTGAACTACCTGCTCTCAGCCGAGGTCGAGGCCAAGCTCGCCGCCTGCCCGTCAGCGCAAATCCCGCTGAACCGGTCGGCTGAGCCGAACCCGCGTGTGAAGGGCCCGTCGCAGGTCAAGGCGATGCAGGCAGACTTCGCCGCCGCCGCAGAGGCGTTTCCCCGCGCGCGCGAGGTCGTCGAAGCGCGTTTCCTCAAATAGTTGAGTACGGAGCTCTTTCTGGCTGAAACGTATCGGGTTCCACTGGTCCCGACATGACGTCGGGACCCGCCAGTGCTGTCCAGTGCGCCACCTGTTTTCGAGCAGTGCTCTTCGTCCTCCGCCATGGCCTACTGCCCACCGCCGGCTGCCGTCCGTCCACTCAACCGCTCTCGCCCGAAGGGCGCGACGCGGAGCGGCTCGGAACGATGAATCGAAGTGCGAATTCCGATCCCAGGGGCCGTTCAATGTCACACTTTTGGCAAACGCGTGACCTTGATCAGGCACCCGCTCCCGCCGCCGAAGAATCGTCCAAAAAAAAGTCGCGACCGGGGGGTGTTTTTTGTGTTTTAAGTTTGACACCGTCGTTGTCTCGTGGTACTGTAAATTAACGACGGGATAACGGTGGTTTCCGTCTTCCGTCTTCCGTCTTCCGTCTTCCGTCTTCCGTCT
>JAFGKA010000076.1 GCA_016928855.1 Phycisphaerae bacterium | reverse complement strand
CTAAGTCCTTCGGAAAAGCCCCGAGCGCGAGCGTGAAACGACATCCTCGATGCTGATGAAAGAGACGGCCGCGACGTGCTCACCGTTGCCTCAGGTTGTCGAGCTTCAGTCTCGCCGAGGATCTTTGCGCGATACTCCCGCAGCTCCTCCTGGTGTCGCTCTTGCCGCACACGCCACTCGTCTTCTGCCGTCTCGTATTCCTGGAGCTTGGCCGCCAAGGCATCCTGTAGCGCCTGGGGCGCGTTCGGCCCGACGGCCGCCTGCAGCCGTTCCGCATCGGACGGTCGGCCTAGGCCGGCCGCGTCTGGCGGAGGGACGAAGAGCGAGATCGTCTCTATCGCGGCGATGCGCACCTCGACCGCCGGATCGGTTTCCAACAAGCGCCAGAGCAATTCAGACGTCTCCTTCCGGCCGGCGCGCTGTTGCATCGCACGCACCATTCCGGCACGGCGAGCCGGGTCGCCCTCCGCTTGGATCGCCTCGTGCATGGCCGAAATGGCGGCGATGTCGCGAAAACCAGACGGGCTGGCGAGCACTTGCATCGCTCTTCTCCGACAGCTGCCAACCCCATGGCGGATTTGACCTTCAAGGAACGCTCGAGCGCCAGGATCGCCGGCCTGCCACGCGTGCTCGGCCACGCTGAAGATTGCGTCGAGAACGCCGTCATTCTCTGTCCCCTCTGCCGCCACCCGCAGCTTCTCAGCGTCGACCTCAAACCGAGCATCCAGCGCCGAAAGGATTGCTTTCTGCTCCGACACATCTTGTGTTTCCAGGAGCATTTCCATGAGATACGTTCGACCCGCCTGCGACCAATCGCTCTGAAGAATCCGGAGTGTGTCGAAAAACGCAATCTTACCGCTAGCCGACTTGTTAGCCTCACGCACCATCGCAACGATATCCGCCGTGACCGGCGCCGCCGTTATTGCGTCAACCAACGCTTGCCTTCGGACAGAATCATTTGTCTGTTGATATTCCTGCAGCATCCCCGTCACGTCATCGGTACGCGGTGGGAAAAGTGAATAAAGGTCTTCTCCCGTCAAACCGTACCGACGACGGAGTTGCTGAGCGACCACATTCCGAAAATCGGCGGGAACGCCAACCAGCTTTCTTTTCGCATACTGCAAAGCGACCTGCCGAAGCGTCCCCCGCTCGAACACCGACGCGGGCATGCCCTTGGCTACGTAATCGTCGATCGCTCGCTCGACCAGCGTCGTGCCTTGACGATCCTCGACACGAGCCGGCAGCCTCGCCTCGCTCACTGACATTTGCAGGATTCGCAACTGCGCGAACTCCATCTGGTCGATGGCAGGCGCACTCGTGGCCGGCTCTTCACCAGCCCACGCGAAGATGCCGGCACTTGCCAGGGGCAGAAAGATCCTCAGCACAAGATTGTTGCCTCGCATCATGATTTGGACCTCCGGGTATCACTCTTGTGGTGCTGTCAGGTTGTATTGTCTTGCGCCTTGTGTCGTGTTGCTCAGGATTCACCAGATACCTGGAGCACACTGTCTGGCGTGAAGACCGTGACGCCTGGGAAACGAGCGAAGTCGGACGTATTGAACGTGAGCAGATGTTGCAGGTTGTGGCGAGACATGGCTGCAACGAGCCGTGCGTCGTGAGTGTTTCTTCCCTTCACGTCGTGTGCAGAGACAAGCATCTCCCAAACGGGCAGGATGGCGCGTTCGTCGCGGAACAAGGTGAAGAGTCGTTTGAGAAGGGCGAGTTCGTTCGTAGCCTGGGCGGTGGTCATTCCAAGGCCGTTCTCCCCCTGCGGGCGGGTGCAGACGGCCCAATACTCGTAAAGGACTTGTGGCACAAGGCACAACTCCTCACCCTTGCGGCGCAGGACCTCGGTTGCTCGAACGGCAGGCGGATGATGAGGGTGGGCTGGCTGTGCGAGGCGGAGAAGGACGTTGGTGTCGACGAGTATTCTCATTCGCCGCGGCCCGCGTAGATGCTATCTCGGCTGTCGTCCGCCACGTAATCCAGGCGGGGATGACTCGCTACCCATGCCCGGAATTCATTTACCCAGGGATCGGGTTTGCCAGGGGCAGCGGGCGCGATCGCCGGCGCTGGTTCTTCCGCAGCGAGGTCGTCCTCGACGACCTGAAGAACGTACTCAACCACGTCCTTGCCCGCGGCAGTTGCACGCTGCCTCAGCTTGGCTTCCTTCTCGGCCGAAAGGGGGAGGTTGATCATATCTCGGCTCCTCGCAGTCTTCTCTATATAGGATAGCACACCGTGCTTTCAATGTCACCTCTGGCAGGCACCACCGCCGCGGTATTCGCTTCGTCGCCCGGACGGCCTGCCGGCGGATTGTCAGACCGAAGATCGCGGCATGGGACTATCGTTGTGCGAAGGGACTGCCGACGCAGCAGCCGGGACCTTGTCCGCATAGAATTTCGTTGCCTCGGTCTTCTGTCAATGCCGCCCATTGCAGTTCGCGTCCCGGTGGGAGTACAGCCGGTAGCCGCTGCTGTACGGGCACAACGGCTTGGCGATGCACTGCGTGGCGCGGGCTCAACGGCCACCGGCGGTTCCGCGAGCGGCGGCGCTGCCGGCGTGTATTGCCGTGGTGCCTTGTCTCGTGCAACGCGTAACGCGCGGCGGGAACCGTTCGGCTGAGCTCAGGGCCGAAGCGCCCTTGGACTGCGGCGGCTTGACGCCGCTTTTCTTGTTGGGCGCGCGAATCGTACGAACTGGGCACACGCGTTTCAGCGGCGAATGATGAGGTTGCCAACGGAGGCGGCTCCGCCGCGAGCCAAAGCGGCGTCGTGCCGCCGCAGTCCAAAGGCTGACGCCGGCTTCGTTACCGCCATCGCCGCCCGCGGTATTCTTCCGTGTCGGTGCGTCTTGGCTTTGCGTTTCCATCGTCTTGTGCTCACGGCGCCGGACTGGATGATGTACCACGGAACTGAAGGAAAGCCGGATAGCCACAAAAAGGCGCGAAAAGGCACAAAAAGCGGATCCGGTGTTCGTGGCTTCTTGCGTTTCTCGTGGCTATGAATCTTCCTCCTCGGCCATTCGTTCGCCTCGCCGCGAGGTATGCGACGAAGAATCGCAAACAAGGAGCCATCAGAGGCAGACGATGCGTTCCGGGCCGCCTCTGGTGCACGACGGGGGCACTGGGTAGAATGGTGCGACCGAAATCGGCGCCGGCGGTGAGCCGACCACTTATGGTCTCGGCAGTATCGTTATACGGGTGGGCAATGGTGCGTGAGCGATTAATCGGGTTCGATCTCCGCGAAATGTGGGTCAGCCCAGAAACGCAGTGGCCTGCGGATTTCAGGGCGGTGTATTGCCTTCGCGTGGATGTTGAAGACGTCTTGTCTACTGATCCACGAGTGTGGCCGTCGGCCTTCGATCTGGACGGAGCCCTGCGGACGCAGAGGCAAGCGTGTGACTACAGACAGGTGCTCTGGACGGATCTGGCATCGCTGATCGGGTGTATCCGGATCGCCTGGGGATCCGCGTGGAGACCGGCCAGGCTTATCGCATTTACAGTCGTGAGTGACTCGGATGACCCCTTGGAAGACACGCTATTGCCTGTTACGGGACCACCCAATCCGGGGTCGCTGGGATCCGATTGGGAATGTCTGGGCTACGATGTTTCAGAGCGTCTTCTGCTCAGCGGATTGTCCAATTGCGGATATGCTGCCGACAGCGTAGGCGCGTGGCGGGAGGAATGGTCGCATCGTCTCAACAGTCATCACTTGTTCGACGATCCGGCGTGGGCGCGAAGGTTCAGCGCGCTGACCGAGGCTCGCGTCCCGGAACACGGTCCGTTCTTCGTGTGGGGTCTCTGGTGGAATGCTGAAATGTCACGTGGATCCTTCGTTAAGGAGTGAAGCTTTCGGAGAAGAACGCAGGTGGGAAGTCCGTGGTGAACAGCGACACTTGCGCAGACGCAAATGACACGGTGCAAGGACAGGTGTGGCGTGTGGGGTCGTGACATGCGAGGGTGGCGGCGCCTTTGGAGGGCGGTGGCGACGACGCTGTTTGTTCTTGCCCGGCGTATGGTGCTTGTGGTGTGCTTGCTCGTGCGCTGCAGTGGCGCATCGTGACGTCACCGACGGATGCGGCTCCGCCGCGAGCCAAAGCGGCGTCAAGCCGCCGCAGTCCAAAGGCTTCGCCATTCCCGGCGATGTTTCGTTTGTGGAGCGACCTTTCATCTGGTGCGGATGGTTGCGTGTCCGCGTTGCGACGGTGGCCCGTTGTCGAGGCTGCCGGGGAGAACCTTTGGCATTGGCGGCGGCTTTGGCCTATCATACTGGGTCGATTCGGTTGACGGCCCAAGAGGAACGGTGGGTCGGCTTGGCTTGCCCGCCCTGCACGGCTATCGTATTGGGTTGGACCCGCAGTGCGGCGGCACCGCTTCGAGAGGAGTGTGATCGACGATGCGTGAGACGATTCGCGGCCGGGCCTTTGTGCTTGGCGACAATATCGATACTGACCAGATCATTCCGGCTGAGTACCTGATGTACAACCCGGCGATGCCTGACGAGCGCCGGATGTTCGGGCGGTTCGCGCTGATCGGCGTGCCGAAGGCGCAGGCTGGGCTGCCCGCCGGCAATGTGGCGTTCGTAGACCAGGCCGACGAGGCCAACACGAGCAGCGAGTTCTCGATCGTTGTCGGGGGCAGGAACTTCGGCTGCGGCAGCTCGCGCGAGCACGCGCCGCTGGCGCTGGCCGAGGCCGGCGTGGTGGCGGTCGTGGCGGAGTTCTACGCCCGCATCTTCTTCCGCAACAGCGTCAACGGCGGTTACCTCGTGCCGTTCGAGAGTGCCGAACGCCTCGTCGAGAAGGTCCAGACCGGCGATGACCTCGAGATCCGCGTGGCGAAAAGCGAGCTGGCGAACCTGACGCGGGGCGAGACGTATGCCCTGCGCCCGCTCGGCGACGTCGCGCCGATCATCGAGGCCGGCGGCGTGTTCGAGTACGCCAAACAAGCCAACATGTTCTGAGCCGACGAACCTCAGGCGCGTTTCGAGGCGGTTGCATCCACGCTTGTGATGAAGTCTGACGCCGTTGTGCCGGCCGGCAACGCCTCGGCGATCCGCCGGTAGAGCGGATCCTCGAATCGGCTCAGGGTCTCGACGTATTCCGGCTTCGGCTGCACACTGATACTGACGAAACCGGCGGTCGCGATCATCGCGCGGTACTCATCGAGCAGCACGGCCCCGGCCACACAGCCGACCAGCGCCGCGACCATTTCCCGGACTGGCTGAGGCAGCGGTCGCAACAGGGCGATGTCCGAGATCGCCACGGTTCCGCCCGGCCGGAGGACGCGCGCGATTTCTCGCCATACCTGCGGCTTGTCCGGCGACAGGTTGATCACGCAATTGCTGATGACGACATCGACGCCGGCGTCGGCGACCGGCAGATGTTCGATCTCGCCGAGCCGGAACTCGACGTTGTCCAGCCCGGTTCGCTCGCGGTACGAGCGGATGCTGCCGCGGGCCTTGCTGAGCATGTCCGGCGTCATATCAACGCCGATTACGCGTCCCGTCGCGCCGACCTTGGGCCCGGCGAGAAAGCAATCGAAGCCGCCGCCGCTGCCGAGATCGAGCACGATCTGCCCGGGCCGCAACGCGGCAATTGCGGTGGGGTTGCCGCACGACAGGCCCATGTTCGCGCCCTCCGGCAACACGGCGAGTTGGTCGGCCGAATAGCCGATCCGTTCGGCGAGCTGGTCCGGGCTCCAGTTCGACCCGCAGCAGGAACTCGGGCCGCAACAGCCCGAAGCGTCGGGCGGCGCGGTTCCCGCGGACAACGCTCCCTGGCGCGCGATCTGGCCGTAGCCTTCGCGGACGGCGTCATAGATCGTCTGGTCCTGGTTGCAGTCGTTGGGTTCAGTCATCGGTCAATCCTCCGGTACCGTTGTTGCCCGCCACTCCCGGTCGTTCAGGGAATCGGGCAGCGTTTCCACGAAGGTTCTGATCTCATCCCGCACACGGCGGTAATGCCCGAGGGCCTCTTCTTTGCTTCTCGTTGTTTTTGCGAGCCTGGGCGGATCGTCGAAGCCCACATGGACGATCCTCGCCTTGCCCGGGAACATGGGGCACGTCTCATGGGCGTCACCACAAACCGTTACCACGTAGTCGAAGGTGACGCCCGCGAGTTCCGAGATGGTCTTGGAACGGTGCCCGGAAATGTCCACGCCCGTCTCAGCCATGACGGCGACGGCATCAGGATTCAGGCCGTGCTTCTCGATGCCCGCCGAAAACGGTTCGATCACATCACTCTTCAGGTGGCGCGCCCAGCCTTCGGCCATCTGGCTGCGGCAACTGTTCCCCGTGCAGAGGAACAGTACTCTGAGTTTTTCATTCATGGCATCGGCTCCCTGGTGGATGCGGTCGGTTCGCGCGACAAACCGGCTTTCGAGCGTCCACCTATTCCGCATGTACCGGTTGTGCCCTGCGTTCGGGCTTCGGCGCGAACCAACCCTGTGTCCTGAGACAGATCTTCACGAGCATGAGCATCACGGGCACCTCAATCAGAACGCCGACCACCGTGGCCAGGGCCGCTCCACTGGACAGGCCGTACAGCATGGTCGCGGTCGCGATGGCCACCTCGAAGTGGTTCGAGGCGCCGATCATCGCCGACGGCGCCGCATCCTGGTAGCTGAACCGCAGCAGTCGGGCGATCGCATAGGTGATCGCAAAGATCAGCACCGTCTGGATGAACAGCGGGATCGAAATCCACAGGATGGTCAGCGGATTGGCCAGGATGGTCTCGCCTTTGAACGAGAACAGCAGGACCAGCGTGCCCAGCAGGGCGACAATCGAAACCGGCGTCAGCACGTGCAGGAAGCTGGCCTTGAACCATTCGATGCCCTTGGCCTGGATGATCCACCGGCGTGAGAAGTAGCCCGCCACCAGCGGCAGGGCGACGTAGATCCCGATCGAGAGCAGCAGCGCTTCCCACGGCACGGGCATCTTATTGACCCCGAGGAGCCAGCCGCCCAGGACGCCGTACAGCACGAGCATGGTCAGCGAGTTAATCGCCACCATGATCAGCGTGTGGCCTTGGTTGCCTCGGGCCAGGTAGCCCCACATCAGCACCATGGCCGTGCAGGGCGCGATGCCCAGCAGAATCGCGCCGGAAATGTAGGACCGCCACAATTCCACCTGCGTGCCGTCCTTGAGCGTGTCCATGCCGGGCATGAGGTCTCGGAAAACGTAGCCCAGAAAGAACGTGGCGATCGCCAGCATCGTGAACGGCTTGATGCACCAGTTGACGATCAGCGTCAGCAGGACCGGTCTGGGGCTCTTGCCGGCCTTGATGACCTCGGCGAAATCGATCTTCACCATGATCGGGTACATCATGAAGAACAGGGCGATGGCGATGGGGATCGACACCACCGGCGCGTCATCCACATAGATGGCCATGCCGTCCAGGGTCTGCGCGACGCCGGGCGCCAACTTGCCCAGCAAGATCCCACCGGCAATGCAGAGAATCACCCATAGCGTCAGGTATTTCTCGAAGACGTTCAGGCCTTGTTCATTCTTGTTGACACACGTGTTCATCGCCATGAATGGCTCCCATTATCGTCAACGCGGAGACATCGTCCGTCGTTCGCGCAGCACCGCCTGGAACGTCGCTTCCGTAGCGTGCGGCGATCGTCTTTCAATATCTCGATGTCATTCAGGCATCCGCGGACGCAGCTCAACAGACTGCTGTGCAACCTCCCGGGTTTCTCCACGAGGGAGTAGTGCTTCCACTTGCCTTCCTGACGGACCGAGACCAGTCCCGCTCGGGTCAGGTAGCCGAGGTGCCGTGAAATCCGCGGTTGCAGTACGCCGAGCACCTCGCACAGGTCGCACACGCACATCTCGCCGTCGAGGAGCAGGTTGAGGATGCGCAGTCGCGTTTCGTCGGCAAACGCCCGGAATACCAGGTTGGTCGTGCTCATCTTCATATTCGCCTACCCGAATATGATAGCCGGTTTGCGGCCGCGTGGCAAGGGCCGTCATTCCACGGGGTCTACGGGGCCGGCGGCACCGTTCAGCGGGTGCGCGCGGTTGGCGGAGATGGCCGAGAGGAAATGGCGCCGGCTAAGGGGTCGCTGCTCGTTCCCGCGTGAAGATCACATACAGGCACGGCATCAGGAACAGGGCGACCAGCACTTCCACCAGCAAGCCGCCCACGGCCCCGGCGGCCATCGGTTGGAGCATGTCGCCGCCTTCCTCGATCGCGAGGGCTAGCGGAATGAAGGCTACCAGCGTGCTGGTCGTGGTCATGACCCGGGGGCGGAAACGAATCACAGCCGCATTCCGCACGGCGTCGAAGCGCGTCAAGGCCTTGTCGGCCTGAAGCTCTCGGGCGAAGGTCAGCAACAGCACGCCGTCATTGACCGTGGCGGCCACCACGACGAGAACGCCGATGATCACGGTCGCGCCGAGCGGCAGGCCGGTTGCTAACATGATGAACACCAGGCCCGTCAGGCAGAACGGCACGCTGCCCAGGATCAGGGCCGGCAGCCGGACGCTGTTGAATTGCACGGCCAGGACGATGAACGAGAAGAAGACGGCGAAGACCAGGACAGCCAGCACGGTCTGTTTCATGTCCGCCATCATCTGGGCCTGACCGCCGTACGACAGCTCGTAGCCGATCGGGCGGTCTTTTCTGGCCATCGCCTCCTGGAGTTCGGCCAGGGCCTGACCGACGCTGACGCCGGCGGCGTCGCCGCGAACGATGACCTGTTTGACCTGGTCCTCGCGGACGATCTCCACCGGCCCGACGGCCGATGTTACCTCGGCCACGTCCCGGATGCGCAGGTAGCCGCCCTGGGCACGGTTGAGTGGCAGATTCTCCACATCCTGGCGCGACGTGATCCGGCTTTCGGGGATGAGCACCCGAATGTTGTAGTATTCATCGCCGTCCCGGTAGCGCGTGGCCACGGCGCCGGTAATCAACGAGCGCATCGTGTCGGCGATATCGCTGACCGCCACGCCAAGTTCCGCCGCTTTCGCCCGGTCGATCCACACCTGATACTCGGGCTTGGTCATGTCCATCGAGACATACACGTTAGTGAAATGGGCCAGTTCGTTCATGGCCGCGGCGGTCTGGCGGGCCTGCTCATAGAGCGTGGCAATGTCCGGCCCCTTGATCTTGACCTCGATGTCGGCATCACCGAGCTTGCGGATGCCCTTGACCTTCAACTGCGTAACCATCGCGTTGCCGCCTGGAACAGGTACCTTGGCGACGAGCGGTCGCAGGCGCGCGATGTACTCATTCGTGGTGAGGTTCCGCTGGCGGCGTGGAACGAGTTGGATGTTGATCTCGCCCTCGTTGGCGATTTCGTAGGTGTACAGGCCCCAGACCTTGCCGCCGGCCAGCGTAAACACGCTTTCGATCAGCTCGTCCTGGCCGATGGCCTGCTCGATCCGGTTCAGGACGCGGTCGGTCTCGGCCAGCGATGCGCCGGTAGGCAGCTTGACCTTGACCATGATGCGGCCGTCGTCCATCTGCGGCAGAAACTCGCTGCCGAGGCGTCCCATCAACAGCCCGGCCGCCACGAGGATGAGACAGAACGTACCCAGCACGATCCACCGGCCGCGCAACGCCCACTTGAGCAACCAGCCGTAGCCGTTCGTCACGTGGTCAAAGAACCGCTCGAAGCGAGTCGGCTTGCGCTGGCCCAGCGGACGTCGGCCAAGAATTGTGGCGGTGATCATAGGCGTTACGGAGACTGCCACGGCCAGGCTGATGACAACGATGCCGGCGATGACGAGGATCAGTTCGCGGAACAGCAGGCTCGTCAGGCCCGGCACCAGCAGGAACGGCACGAACAGCGCCAGG
>JAFGKA010000571.1 GCA_016928855.1 Phycisphaerae bacterium | reverse complement strand
GGCCTCGCCCGGCGAGAATCGCGGCCCCAGAGCCCATCGCTGTCCCAAGAAACGTCCTTCGGCCGATACGCATGGCTTGCCTCCTCGGTTTGCTTTCCTTGGTTGCTGGGCCAAGGCTGCCACAGAGTGTAACGGCTGAGGGGCTCAGCGTCGATGCGAATTCTTCGTGCCTTTTCGGTGAACTACATCTTGTTTTCGCCACCTCTGTAGAGGCCCAGCAGCTTGTTGGGCGGGCTTTGCGAGGGGCCGAGTCGTTTTTGGGGCGTTGGCCGTGCGGGTGGCGTGCTCGGCACGGTTGGAACCGAGTTGTTGGCGGCGGTCGGGACGATGAATTGATGCGTTCTTGCACGTTCGGCGCGCGCCAACACCGTGACGCTTCGACGGATGAAACGTCGGGTCGCCTGCTTACGCAGCGCGGTCGACCCTTGACACGACGGGGGACGCAGAGCGTGTGGCCTTCGGCCCTGGGCTTCGCCCGCCCGGCGAGTCAAGGGTCGATGGTGTTCTCGATCACCGGCAGATGCGGATCGCCTCGGCACTGGCGGCGCCGGATGTCGATCTGGAGCGGCAACGATTGACGTGCGCGGAAGGCCACGGGCCTGGCCCGGCGTTTACGGTGCCAGGCTTCATCGGGCGTGCGGCCGCGCAAAGCACTGTGCGGGCGGTGATGGTTGTACCAGTGGGCGTAGGCGTCGAGTCAAGGGTTCGGGCGGGTGATCGACCTGCACTACACCGGCACCGGCGGCATGCCGCAGCGGTTCGTTTACGGCTACGACGCCGCGGGGAACCGGGCGTATGCCCAGATCACCCAAGGGACAAACACGGCCCGATCCTACCTGTATCTCTATGACGCGCTGAACCCTTGACTCGCGGCACGGCTTCGCCGTTCTTGAGCACAAGGTGCTCGCCGCGCGTCAAGGGGAACCGGCTGGTCGCGGCCGAACGGGGCGAGATCAGTGTCAGCGGCGGCGTGGCCAGCCGAAGTCCACTCACGTGCGTATTGCGATGAACGGTTGTCGCGACAACGGCTTGGGCGGTTTCGTGCGGTTTTCGGCGGATTCGTACGAACGTAAGTGATTGAAACCGTAGCTGGTTACGTCGAGAAGAAATCTTTTTCTTCGGTTAGAAATCCCGTGCTCTATCCAACTGAGCTACCGGCGCCACATGGCGCATCATATGCGCAAGTGACGGCACGATCAGGAATAACACTTAGCTGCACACCGTCGCGAAAATGCCGATTCCGCCCCGTTTTGTGTCGCGGTTGCAGAATCGCGGTGCTGCCGCCGTCGACCATGCCTTGTTGGCCGCGTAATGAGAAGCGACAGCGGGGTCGTTGAAGAAGTCTTCATGGGAGCAATGAAGACATGTTGTCGATGAACGAAGCCGGGATGGTTTTGCCGATTGCCGGCGGCTGGTGTCCTTGGTCCGAACGTTTCGCGCTGATCACAGACGCAGTTCGATCATCTCATCCGCGAGGTAGCGGCGGAGCTTGGATTCCTGGACATCGATACCCCAGCCGAAGCCGGAGAGGGGTTTGGACTTGCCGCCGTAGCCGAACTGCACAGAGCGTCGTGTGACGTCGCCATCGAGCAGGAATCGGCCGTAGCTACCTTCGGCGAACGTGACACCGGGCACGTATTCCAGGAACCGCCGGCCCGCGGCGGAAAGGATGCTCGTCTCGCCAACCATGCAGCCGAGTTGGAACAGGAGCCCCCGTTGGCGCGCGAGCCCGGCCAGCCGCATCGCCGGAAGCAGGCCGCCGTTCTTGCTGATGCGGATATTGAGGGCGTCCATGACACCGCCTTCGATCATCTGCTCGGCCGCGGCGTACGTCAGGAGCGATTCATCGTGCATGATCAGGAAGCGGCTGGCCGCATGGATCTGGTGAACGCCATGCTCCTCGCCTTTGGCCAGCGGCTGTTCGACGCATGCGATGGGCAGCGAGTCCCAGGCCCCGAGCTTGTCGATGGCTTCGTTGACGGACCAACTGCCGTTGGCGTCGAGTCGCAGGGTCGTCTTGTGTCCGAGTGAGCGGCCGAGCACATCGACGACCGTCCGCACACAGGCGTCGTCCTGCTCGACACCGACTTTCAGCTTGAAATCGCACAGGCCGAACCACCGCATCTTGCGCACCGAGCTTCGCAGCTTTGCCGGGCTCGATGCCGACAGCACGCCGCTGAAGCGGACGCGCTTCGTGCTGCCGGGGGTCCCGAAGCCGGGCAGCCCGAGCCAGCCGGCGGCTTCGTCGATCGCGCGGCGGAAATGGCGGCTGTAGGCGTCGAGCAGGGCTAGTTCGATCGCGGCACGGGCTGCGAGAATCAACCGACCGTCTGGTGCGCGCTCCGGCAGGGCGTCGATATGTTCGAGCGCCTCGGCGAAGCTCTCGGGGTGCCAGGTCTCCATGCCCGGCATCAGGTGGGTCGGGATATCGTCGAGGGCGGATGTGACCGTCTCGCCTGTGACGTACGGCCGTGGCAGCGTCTCGCCGTAGCCCACAATCCCGTTGGCCAACTCGACGGCGGCGACGAGCGGGTCGGCGGTGTGTCGTTCGGCCGCGGCGTGTGAGAACTTGCGGCGCAGCGGGATCGCCAGAGGATACAGGCGGACACACTGGATCTGTGAAAGAATCACGTCGGTCCCTCACGGAGCTTCGTCTGGCTTGAGAGCATCTTACGGGCCGGGCACGCGTCTTTCCATCCGGTGCGGCGGCAGGAAGACCTGCGTTATCGGAACCGCCGGCCGGTCGGCGGCGTCAGGCCCACGCGGTCCGCTCACCGGTGCCGGGCCCGCCTTGATTTGCCGCGGAAAATGGCTATTGTGGTTAGATCCGAAGGCACGGTGTGCCTCTACGGACGGAGGTAGCCGACCGTGGCGAAGTCGAAACACGCTCCCGCCCTGTTCGAGGTGCTGCGCAAGCAGGGAGAATCTCGTCGTGCGGTAGTTCCTATCCCCAGGTGGTGGAAGAACTTATCGCAACGGCCTCGAACCAGCGAGCCGGCGGCCGACTCGCCTGAGCCCGAGGTCGAGGCGCCGCCGCCGCCGGCCGTCAAGCCGGTTCGGCCAGCGGTCGATGACAGGCCGGCGGGCCGGGAGATCCCGGTTGAGGCGGCGCCTGTACCGAGGCTAGGCGGCTCGCCTGAGATTGTCCGGTTTACTGACGGGCGGCTTGAGCTGTCGCTCAATCCTGTCTGGGTGGCTGTATTCGTCGGTGTCATGATTTTGACGCTGATCTGCAGCTATGAGCTGGGTAGGCGTGCGGGGGCCGAGCCTGTGAGTGTGGCGGGCCTTGAGGCCGGTCCCGGGCTGGATCCGGAGTTGGATGTGGCTCGTATCCGGGAGGGGACGCCCGATCCGGGCGTGCTCGATCTGGCCGGGACGCAGCGGGGCGGTCAGGTGCCGGTGCGAGCGACGGTCTCCGGATCGCCCCAGCCGACATCGCCCGTGACGCCGCAGCCGACGCCGCGGGTCGAGCCGACGCAAGCCCCGGCCAACGCGGTTCGCCAGAAGGGGTTGAACTACATCGTCGTCGAACGGTTCCATACGGGACTGCCGGCGGTGAAGACCATGGACGACGCGAGGCGGGACGCCGAGGAGGCCCAGCAGTGGCTGGATCGCCGCGGCCTGCCGACGCTCGTCGAGGAGATTCGCAACGGCTATCAGCTCGTCACGGCTCGAGGATTCAAGTATCCCGGCGAGCGCGAGCTGTGTGAGAAACTACAGGATACGATTATCGGGTATGGCAGGTTGTACAGCCAGGAAGGCCACGACTATTTGTTTCACTGCGAGATTCGGAAATTCTGACGCCCGGAGAGTGGGCGCAGCAGGAGTATGAAGTCATGTCATTGCATCCGTCATTGAAGAGCCGCAACGCGTTGGAGCGGC
>JAFGKA010000570.1 GCA_016928855.1 Phycisphaerae bacterium | reverse complement strand
GCGAGCACCCAGAGCAGCAGCAGTGTGGCCAGCATGATCGGACCATCCTGGGCACGGATGATCGGATCCACCGTTACCGGCGAAACGGCCGGCGGTGCGACAGCGGCACAGAGTCCAACCGCGCCGAGGATGTTCACGATGTTGCTGCCGACGATGTTACCGACCGCGATATCCGGCTCCTTGCGCAGCCCCGCGACGACGGACGTGGCCAGCTCGGGCATTCCGGTGCCGGCCGCGACGATGGTCAGGGCGATGATTAGATCGCTGACGCCGAGCATCCGCGCGACCGTGACCGCCCCTGTGACCATCCAGTGCGCACCGAGCGCGAGCATGCCGAAGCCCACAATGACGGCGAACACCTGACGGATGGCCGAGCCGTTGATGGGCACGGCCGCCTCGAATTCGCTGACCACGGCTGGGGCCTCCTTCCTGCGGCGCGCCCACCAGTAGACGAAGGCGAGGTAGGCGACCAACCCGCCGGTGAGGACCAGGCCCTCCAGTCGCTCGATGCCGCCATTGGAGGCCATCACGAGAAAAGCGATCGACGAAAGGATCATGATGGGCGCATCGATGCGAATGAGGTTGAGCGCGACCGGCAGCGGCCGACACAGGGCGGCGAGCCCCAGAATCGCGAGCACGTTGAAGGTGTTGCTGCCCACCGCGTTGCCGATCGCCACGTTGGCTTCGCCGCGCACGGCGGAGGTGATCGTGATGGCGATCTCGGGTGCCGAGGTCCCCAGCGCCACGATGGTCAACCCGACGACGAGAACGGGGACGCCCATGCGCCGCGCCAGCCGCGACGCTCCGCGCACCAGCGATTCGGCGCCGACAATGAGCACGCCCAGCCCCACGACAAACTCAACGACTGCAAGAAACATGGAATGCCTCACGCCCGCGACAAGGCCCGCGCCGGCCCGCCGCGACGGCGAGATTATGTTTTCTCTGTTTCGCGCCAGCCTGCCCACCGGCTCGCCCGCCCCATCCAGCCGACAAGGGCGTTGATCGTGTCACGACGGTCCGGCTTCGCCGCCGAGCTTCACCGTGCCGTCGAGCAACACGCTGGGCACGGCATCGTAGTCGAACCAGAAGTAGCGATGCGCCTCGGTTTCCGACTGTCGCTCCGCACGGATGATCGCGTCGATGCGCTCTTCGATGACCGCCTTCTCACGGCTGGCGTGGGCCTCGGGCAGACCGATGGACGCCCACCGACGGAACCACATTTCCATCTGCGCCTTGAGTTCCTCGGTGTAGCTCGCGCCGACGGTTTTGGCTCCGGGTGGCGTGTCAAACGTGATTCCCGCGCCGGCGACCATCATCATGGCGGCATTGCGCTTGGCGATGAGCGCCTTGGCCACGACATCGCGCCCACCTTCCCGTGTGGCCGCGCGCGCCAGGTAGGCCCGCGCCGCCAGAATGTAGGCATCGCGGGCATGGTGCCACTGGCCTCGATCCAGCCAGTACCATGCCAGGATGAAATGATACAGCCCCGCGGATTCATCGACCTGACGCTGCTCGGCTGTCAGGGCTGCCCACTGGTTGAGCTGCTTGAGCCGTTCCGCGGTCAGCGCGGGCGGCGCCGCTGGGAACCCTTCCTCGAGATCGTAGGTTTCGGCCGGCGTCATGTTCGCCGCGATCCGACGGGCAATCGTCTCATCGGAACGCCAGAGGTACGCCGGCGCCTGCTCCGCTAGATAGCCCTTCAGCTCCAGCCAACTCGCCAGTGAAAGCTCGCTGTCAAACAAGCTGCGCAGCATCCCGCCGACGAATTCCGGCACCGCCGCTTTTTCCGCGTCCTCGTCTTCCGAGTTGGGAGTGGTCGTCTTCGCTCCGAGCGCGGCCTTGATCTTCTTCACGGAGTCGGCCGTTGCGGCGGCATCCTTGGCCGCCAGGGCTTCATCGATATGGGCGGACCCCGTATCCGCCTTGAGGCTGCCGCGTACGGATGCGATAACCGTTTCAATCTGCCGCCGCGTGGCACTCAACTCGGGTGAGGGCGAGAAGCCGTAGCTCTGGGCATAGGCAATCGCCTCGTCCAGCATCGGAAATGTATACAGCTCAAACCGGTCGATCATTCGCTTTTTCAGGAAGCCGGAGGCGTCACTGAACGCCACCTCGTCAAGGACGACCGCCTGCTCGGTCTCTACGGTGACGACGACCAACTGGGCGGCCACATACGCGCTGAGGTTCTGCGCAAACGTCTGGATCAGTTCAGGATTAGGTACCTGCTGGAAGAACTCATGCCCCAACTGCTGGTCGGTCATCAAGCTCAGCACGTCCTGGAAGTAGGCTAAGGCGCGATGATACCGTTTCTCGCTGGCTTCGATTCCGGCCTGCGCGTGCCACACCGTGGCGAGTTGATCGCTGGCTTGCGGTCCGGATGGCCCGCCGTACGGATTCGCCGGCGCCCCTCCATAGCCATACCGGGGTTGTCCATACGGTGTCTGTTGGCTGCCGGGGGTCGGCCACCCGACCGGCTCAGGCGCCGGAAGCGTCGCGTGAACGTCATTGACCTCATTCTGGACCAGGTCAGCCAGCATCTGGCGCAACTCGTCTTCGCTCGGCGGCTTCGGTTCCTCGCCAGGTTGGAGCATCGGCTGCGGCGGCGCTACTCGCGGCGTTGGTTGGCGATAGCCGCCCTGGGCGCCGCTCGACGTCAGGCGGAGATAATCATGAAGGAAACCTGTGGCCACCTTCAGCAGCGGTATATTCGGGCGGTAATCGATCGCCTGCGGGATGAATGTGTCATTCACATTGGTGAACAGATCGTGCCAGTCCTGCATCGTGTACCGTTCTTCAATCGGAGTGCCGGTGCGATCGATCATGACGAACGGCCCCTGGCCTTCGGTGGCACTGCTGCCGCCCATCGTACCGGCGGGCCGACGGAAGACGTAGTTACCGACCGCGTCCTGCAGGAAGCGGAGGCTCTGCAGGCGCTCCCGCAGCTCGCGGATGGCCGTCAGGAAGGTGGAGCCGGCGCTGCTGTCCATGCCCCTCGGCACGGAGCCCGACGTGCTTACCGCCCTGGCCAGCAGCCGCAGCGCCGTTTCGTCCGTATACCCGGCGTCCTTGAGCATGCCAAGAACCGTGGTCTGTCCCTGGGTCGTACTCATGTTTGCCAGCTCTTCGAGGATGAACGGCGGAAGCGGGGCGCTCGGGAACGGTTGTACCCGCAGCACGGCGCCATCATCACTGACGAACAGGTTGTTCGCCTCGTCGACCACGAGCTTGATACCATCGTTGAGGACGAGGTGCCGCGAGTCGTTTTCGACGAAGAACGGCGGATCGGTCGTCTGGCCGTCGGCCACGATCAGGTAGGGGCTGACGTCCTGGGTGTTCCGGAATGAAAGCACGACCGACCGTTCCTCCGATTCCTGCATGCCGCCGGCCTGTGTCGTCAGACTCCAGTCCATGTTGCTCGACCGCATCCGCAGCTCGGCGCCATCGGTGGTCGTATCCTGCGAACGTCGAGTCCGGCGGCTGCTTCCGGTGCCGCCGAAATCCGTCCGAAGTGACGATGACCGGCGAAGACCGATCAACCGGTACGAGGCTGTCTTCAGCAACTCGCCGATATCCATGTTCTGCGTGGCATAGAGGGCCAGTCTCGAGCCGTCGTCCGCGTCTTTCGTCCAGTTCGGCTCGGCGGTATCCAGGTGTTTCAGCAGCGCGCGGACATCCGCATCCGGATTCTCGGGTGTCGGCATACCGGACCGCTGTGTCGTATCCTCCGGCGGAGTCCATCGCAGCAGGTAGATCGCGTACTTGTACCACTGAATGCGCTTGCCGCGCGGCGTCGGCGACAGCACGAACCAACCCGGTCGTCCGCTGCGGTCCACGCTCTCAACAAACAGAAAGCCCGGATAGAGGGCAAAACGCCCACCGGACGCATCAATGCCCCGCAGCGGTGCCCCGCTGAGGAAGTCAATGTAGAGGTAGTCCCGGAGGATCGATTCCGTGCTCTCGGCCTTCAGCAGCTCGACCGGTGCGTGCCACGGCATGACGGGGCCGCCGCGCTGCGGGTCGTACGACAGGTTGAGCAGTGCCTTGTTCCGTGCCAACAGCGAAGGCCGGACCTCGGCCCGCGTGAACGCTTCGCGCGGATTTGGCCGGCGAAGGTAGGCCAACGTGGCGCGTGCCTCGACCTGGCACGGATCCAACTCGATCGCCTTGGCCAGCGCCGCTTCCACCTCGTCGAGCGGCGCCTTCGGCTCCTCGTAGATCAGCAACGAACACATGGTCGCCTTGGCCATCATCATGGCCAGATCGCCATAGACCGGACCGTCGCCGGGCTTCTGGTTGGCGAACCGGGCCCAGCGCGTTTTCACCCGTTCGTAGGCCTCATCGTACTGCAACGATTGAATCATTGTCTCCGCTTCGGCGACGGCTTTGGCGTCCTCGATCCAGGCCTTCTCGGGTTCGGATAAGTCGGTACTCGGCGAACGCGCAGCGCTGCGCAGCGCACGCTCGCGCTGCTGCCGGATCGCTTCGACCTTGTCGAACGCGAACTCGTTCTGCGCTTTTCGTGCCTCGGCGTCACTGCGCGTCAATCGGTCCAGCAACGCACCAGGCGCCGCGTGCGCCGCGGCCGCTGTCAACCAAACGCTTACACCGACGGCGAGGACCGCCGGTCGTCGGAATACGAGAGTAGGCATG
>JAFGKA010000569.1 GCA_016928855.1 Phycisphaerae bacterium | reverse complement strand
TAACGAGGAACAAGAAATGATGTGAACCGACGAAATCTGCTTGACATCCGACGGGTTTTCATGGAAGCCAGGGGCGTAAGCCCCTGGAACCGGGGCGACATTAACCATAAAGCCCCAACGGGGCGACAGATTTCGACGAACGAATCGGTGGCAATTGGGGATACACGGCCCTCCGTACTGTATACGAGGTGACAATGAAGACCGGTGAGAGTCTGCCCCATGATCGTGTCTCCCTTCTGCCGCCCCTTCGGGGCTTGCGCATGTTTGTAGCATTTGTACCAGGGGCTGACGCCCCTGGCTACTGACCGTCGCCCCTTCGGGGCTGGTGCATCGTCGTGGCGTTTATGCCATGCGATTGCGTCGCCGGCCACCGACCTGCGGGGCGAGGAGATCGCGTGCCACAGCATCTCCAAGAACGCTGCCGCAGTCGACGAGTTGTTCTTCCGGCATAATCAAGAGATCGCAGGAGCAATACCGCTACAAAGAGATTGAAAGGGCTCTACCCGCGCGAGCGCGAGCCGCGGGCGCGGTGGATGGCGGCGCGGATCTGTTCGTGGACCTCGAGCGGATGGGCAATATTCAGCCATTCCGCCTCGATCGTGCCCGTGCCGGCCGTCGCGATGAGGATCGTGCCGAGCCCGAAGAATCGCTCGTACCAGGTGAGCCGGATGTTTGTATTCTGAATCTTCAGCAGAGAACATTCGAAGAGATTGACGTTGAAAATGCCGCGAATGCGCATCACCCGCCGGTTCGTCAGCACATACAGCCGCGACGCCCATTCGAGCACCGCAAAGCCGACCCTCGCCGCGGCCAACGCCGCCGCCGCCTTGATGGCCAGGGCACTGTCCGCCCACGGCAGCGCCGCACCCAGCCGCGGCGCAAGGACGATAACCAGCACCAGACCAATGAGCCAGCGAATCGTCACGAACGGAATGAACCACAATGACGGCTTGATCGCCAGCAGCACGACCTCGCCACCGTCGAGCAGATGCTCCGGCACGAGGTCCGCCACCGCAAGCGGCTGACTCTCGCCCGACTTGGTGGCTGCCGCCAGATGCCGGCCGCGCCCGCGCTCACGGACCGGCAGCGTTGCCGTCGGCTTGTGCAGGGCCTCGACGGCCGTTGAAGCCTCGCCATCCGAGCCGTTCGTGCATTCGAGCAACGCGTTCATGACGCTCACCCTGTTCAAGCCGACGCATACAACTCCGGACGCAGAATGCCAATGTCCGGGTAGTTACGATAGTGATCGTCGTAGTCGAGCCCGTAGCCGACGACGAACGCATCCTCCACATCGAACCCGACGAAATCCGCCTTCACGTCCGGCGGCACCTTGGCCGGCTTGCGCAACAGCACGCACGTCCGAACACTCACGGGCTCGCGCTGACGCAGCTCGGCGGTCACCAGGCGCAGCGTTCTGCCGGTGTCGAGAATATCATCCACCACCAGCACGTGACGCCCGCGCACATCGACCCGAAGCTCGCCCAGAATACTCGCTCCGCGACTCGTCGTGGTCGCGCCGGCATAGCTCGACACCGTGATCAGGCCGATCTTCATTCTTATCGGCAATTGGCGCATGAGATCGGCCAGGAAGATGACCGACCCGGACAGGATCGCCACCACCGTCAGGGCGGCCGCGGAATCCGAGTAGGTGCGGCCGATCTCATCGGCCAGCTCCGCCACGCGCCGGGCGATCCGCTCCCGCGGGATCAGGATACGTTCGATGTCGTCATCCACGGGTGGAATTATACCCCGGGCCGCATCCGCCGACACGCCGAAACGTCGCAAGAAACCGACTTCTTGCCAGAAACGATGTAACCGCTTTCCCAGTAACGGGTTACATCGTAACACCTTCCCGGACGGCCTCGGGGACGCTCAGCGGCACCCTTTGCCGGCCAAAGACCAGGTTGAACGATTGCGGAAATGTCATATACTGTGCTGTCTTGCCCCGACCGAAGAAAGGTGTTGGTCGGTGCGGGGGCGTGGACTGAGACTCGGCGAAAGGACGTTGTTCGGAATGATCAAGGTAAAATCACGCGGCAATGAATCGATCGAGCAGATGCTTCGGCGATTCAAGAAGATGTGCGAAAAAGAAGGCCTCACGAAGGAAATCAAACGCACGAGCTACTATGAGAAGCCGAGCGAGCGCCGTCGTCGCCGTGCCCGGAAGGCCATCAAGCGGGCCGAGAAGAGCCCCCTCTAGCCCTGCCCACGGAAGGGACCGACCCCACGGAAACCGAAGCCAGAGCCCCTCAGCCGGGCATGCCGTACGGGCATCGCACCTGTGCCGCCGGCCATCGGTATAAGCCCTCCGCGGGGTGAGCCACCCAACCCACGAACGCGACGCAGGCCCCCTGGCGGGGGATGCAGGCAGGGCCGGTTTCTGCTATAGTCCGTGCCCCGACCCCGTTTGCGGCTCGCGCGGTTCCGCAGGGGGGAGACGATCGGGCGTACACAGGCCGGGCCGCCCGACAGGACCGGCCTCCTGGGTGCGGAGATTTTCAAGACAATATCGTTTTCCGGAATGCGCCGTGGGCTTTGGATCGCGGAGGTGAGCGATCCGCTTCTTGGCGCAACACGTTTCTCTCACGCGACCTCTTTGACCATGAGGAGATGCTGCGGTGAATCACAAAGTTGATCGCTGGATGATGACCACCACGGGAATGGCCCGGGGCCTTCTGCTGCTGGGCATTGCGGCAGCCTGCCTGCTGTTCGTATCACCAGATCTGGCTTGGGCCCAGGACACCGAAGCGGCCGCCGAAGCCGCTGGTGACATCACCCGGCCAGGCATTCCGATCTTGTGGTGGCTGGCGCCGATCGGCGCCATCGTGGCGCTGTACTTCGCCAATCGGTTCTACGGCGAAGTGAAGCGCGCCGACCAGGGCGATCCGGAGATGATCGAAATCGCCGGACACGTCCGCGAAGGCGCGATGGCCTACCTCAGGCGCCAATACTCGGTTGTCGCGGTTGTCTTCATCGTGTTGGCAGCCATCTTGGCGTTCATGGCGTTCAAGCTGAAGGTGCAGAACGGCATCGTCCCGTTCGCCTTCCTGACCGGCGGTTTCTTCAGCGGCCTTTGCGGCTATCTCGGCATGCGGACCGCCACGCTCGCCAGCAACCGGACCGCAGCCGGCGCCCGCAGGAGCCTCAACGACGGCCTCCGGGTTGCCTTCCGCGCCGGTGCCGTCATGGGCCTCGTCGTGGTCGGCTTCGCGCTGATCGACATCACGGGCTGGTTCCTGGCCTTGTACTACATAACCGACCTGCACCTCTCGACGATTACGGTGGTCATGCTGACATTCGGCATGGGCGCCTCGACGCAAGCCCTGTTCGCCCGTGTCGGCGGCGGCATCTACACCAAGGCCGCCGACGTCGGCGCCGACCTCGTCGGCAAGGTCGAAGCGGGCATCCCGGAAGATGACCCGCGAAACCCGGCCACGATCGCGGACAACGTCGGCGACAACGTCGGCGACGTCGCGGGCATGGGCGCCGACCTGTATGAATCCTACTGCGGCTCGATTCTGGCCACCGCCGCCCTCGGCGTCGCGGCGGCCGCCGCCCTGTTCGGCTCGGAGCTTTCGCAGGAAGGCGCAAACGCCGCGATCCGGTTCCTCGCCGCCCCGATGGTCCTGGCTGGCGTCGGCATCGGCCTGTCGATCCTCGGCATCTACATGGTCAAGAGCGAAGAGAAGGCCACGATGGCCGTCCTGATGAAAGCTCTGAACAGGGGCGTCTGGGGCAGCAGCGCGTTGATCGCGCTTTGTGCCGGCCTGGTGTGCTGGCTCCTGCTCGGCACCGGCGACTCCGGCAGAGCCCTCGCCGAACACGGCGTCAAATGGTATGGCCTCTGGGGCAGCATCCTGTCCGGCCTCATCGGCGGCCTCGTCATCGGCTACTCCACCGAGTACTACACGAGCTACGACTATCGGCCGACGAAAGAGATCAGCGCCCAAGGCATCACGGGCCCCGCCACGATCATCATCGGCGGCCTCGCCGAAGGCATGAAGAGCACGTGGGCCTCGCTGGCCACGATCATCGTCGCCATCATGTTCGCGTTCACGTTCGCCGGCGGCGGCCATGAATTCATGCTCGGCCTCTACGGCGTCGGCTTCGCCGCGGTCGGCATGCTCGCCACGTTGGGTATCACACTCGCCACCGATGCGTACGGCCCGATCGCCGACAACGCCGGCGGCAACGCCGAAATGACCGGCCAGAAACCGGAAGTCCGTCAGCGCACCGACGCGCTCGACGCCCTCGGGAACACGACCGCGGCGACCGGCAAGGGCTTCGCCATCGGCTCGGCGGCGCTGACCGCGCTCGCCCTGCTGGCGGCCTACATCGAAGAGGTCCGCTTCGGCCAACTTTACGAAGCCCGTGACAAAGTCGTCACCGTCTACGAGCAGCCCAACGCCACAGAGGCCGTCTACCTCGGCCACGGCAAGTTCGGCACCTGGCACAGCGCGGACAAGAACAAGACCGAGAGCTTCGATGCGTTCATGGGCCTCGGTCTGACCGAAGAACTCAAGGAAAGCCTCACGCCGATGAAGACGAAGCTCGCCCTCGGGCCGGTAACCGGCAAGGACGACGACTTCATCCGAATCGCCACCATCCAGGGCAGCGATGTCGCCACACAGGTCGAGCTTGTCCCAACCAAGCGGGCTTCGCTCGAGCAGTACATGGCGTTCTACAACGTGACCTTGATGAATCCGAGGGTCCTGTGCGGGCTGTTCGCCGGCGTGCTACTGGCGTTCCTGTTCTGCTCGCTGACCATGAAGGCGGTCGGCCGCGCAGCGAACGCGATGATGATCGAGAGCCGGCGGCAGTTCGAGAAGGTTCGCCAGTTTCTCCGCAACGAGGGCAAGGATGAGGCGTTCGTGCAGAACCCGGACAACTGGCCCAAGAAGGTGGTTGTGGACGGCAAGCAGTACCCCGACTACGCCACCTGTGTAGCGATCTCGACCGCGGGCGCTCAGAAGGAAATGATCGTGCCAGCCCTGCTGGCGATCGTCATCCCGGTCGTCGTCGGCCTGCTGTTCGGCGTGCCGGGCGTCATGGGCCTGCTCGCGGGCGGCCTGACCAGCGGCTTCGCCATGGCGATCTTCATGGCCAACGCCGGTGGCGCGTGGGACAACGCCAAGAAGCTGATCGAGACCTTCGGCAAGATCACCGCGAAGGACATCATCGAAGATCGCTCGGTCCAGCAGAAGCTGCCCGCCAGTATCCGCGACGAACTGATCGCCCGCGCCGAACAGGCCGTCAAGGCCGGCCGGACCGATGCGATCATCTACGGAAAAGGCTCGGAAGACCACAAGGCCGCCGTTGTCGGCGACACGGTCGGCGACCCGTTCAAGGATACATCGGGGCCGAGTTTGAATATTTTGATCAAGCTGATGAGCATGGTCTCGGTCGTGTTCGCCGGCCTGATCGTCAAGTATGCCCCGGAAATCAGCGCCATGCTGGGATTGGGTGACTAGTGCTGCTTTCGGTCGGTGAGTTTCGTCGATCTAACGGGTGTTATGAAGATTGAAGGACAATCATTTGCGATTGAAGCCGCGCGAATCGCGCACGACGACCACTCCGAGGATGTCGTCGTGCTCGATCTGCGTGGCCTGAGCAGCATCGCCGACTTCTTCATCATTTGCACGGGCACATCTGACCGGCAGATGCAGGCGGTCGTCGATCATATCCAGGAACTCGCCCGGAAGGTCGGTCAGCAACGCTTCGGGCTCGCCGGCTACGATACCGCGCAATGGATCCTGGCCGACTACGTGGACGTGATCATCCACGTCTTCGACGCCAAATACCGGGCGTACTACGATCTGGAACTGCTCTGGGGCGATGCCCCGCGTCTCGACTGGAAGCCGCCTGCAGAGCCACCGGCAGAACCGGCCTGAGCCCAGTACACAAATCCGCTCGCTCGGCGCCTCGCCCAAGCGTGCGGTCGTGCGCACGGAGAATCGCCATGAAATCCCACCGCAAGGAACTCTGGTTCAACACGACGAAGCGCCGCGAGTACATCAACATCACCGCGGAGGTCCAGGCCACCATCGAGGAAAGCGGCGTGCAGGAAGGGCTGTGCCTGGTGAACGCCATGCACATCACCGCCAGCGTCTACATCAATGATGCCGAGAGCGGCCTGATCGAGGACTATGACGCCTGGCTCGAGAAGCTCGCCCCGCACGAGCCGATCTCGCACTACCGTCATAACCGGACCGGCGAGGACAACGGTGACGCCCACCTCAAACGCCAGGTCATGGGCCGCGAGGTCGTCGTCGCCGTCACGAACGGCCAGCTCGACTTCGGACCGTGGGAACAGATCCACTACGCCGAGTTCGACGGCCGCCGACGCAAACGCGTACTCGTCAAGATCATCGGCGAGTAACGGACAAACGCCGCAGGGCAATCGCATCGGCCAGTGGCATCCGGCGCTGGCGGTAACGAAGCCGGCGGCAGCCCTTTGGAGTGCGGCGGCACGACGCCGCTTTTTCTTGGCCAGCGCAAGGTGCGTGTGGTGTATGCTCGTGCACGCTCGGGCGTCGCCGCGGCACATCGTGACGTCGCCGACGGACGCGGCTCCGCCGCCAGCCAAAGCGGCGTCGTGCCGCCGCACTCCAAAGGCTGCGCCGTGCCGCGCGTTTCGGTGCGCCCGGGCGGTCCGTCTTTTCGCAGCAGCCCGTAGCCCGCCGGGAAGGCCCTTTTGCAGGGGGCCAACGCGATGCCCTCTACGACCGCTGAACAGATAGCACAAATGTGGGTAACAGCAAGCTCAACAGCAGTGGCACGTCACGATTTCCACCCGAGAACGGCGGCCCGGATTAGGATGCGATTGCCCCCAAGGGCACCGACGCGCCGCGGCCGCGACCTCGACCGCGTGAACCTCGCCACGCTGCGCCGCCTGACCCGCTGACCCAGATGCGTTTTGAAGCCCTTGGCCGGAGTCGGCTGAACGGCCGACCGCATCGCTTGCGGCGCCGCTGGTTTGACGAACCGGCCTCGCCCAACGACTGGACGAGGCCGGAGATAACGTACTGAACGACCTCCCCCGCTCGTGCAGCCATCACACAACACGATCGGGTAAGAATCGGTGCTATCGCATTCGCGACGCGATTCGGGTCAGCTCTTCTTCAGCTCCTCCTCAACTTCGTCCGCGCCTTCGGCATAGAACTT
>JAFGKA010000075.1 GCA_016928855.1 Phycisphaerae bacterium | reverse complement strand
CTTCAGCTCGGCGAACGTGCTGCGATCGTATACGACCGAGCAACTCGTGGCACTGGGGATTTCCTGGGTCTGGATGGGCATGGAGGGTAAGGACTCTCAGTATGCCAAGCTCAACGGGGCGGATACCCACGAACTGGTCCGTACGCTTCAGTCGCATGGCATTCGCGTGCTCGGCTCGAGCATCATCGGCCTCGAAGAGCATACGCCGGAAAACATCGACGCGGCGATCGAGTACGCGGTCAGCCACGATACGGAATTCCACCAATTCATGCTGTACACGCCCATTCCGGGCACCCCGTTGCACGCGAAACTCGAAGCGGAAGGCGCCCTGCTCGGCACGGATGAGTGCTGCCTCGCGGATACGCACGGACAGTTGAAGTTCAACTACCGGCATCCGCACATTCGCGATGGGCGGGAAACGGAGTTCATCGTTCGCGCGTTCGATCGCGATTTCGAAGTCAACGGACCGAGCGTGTTACGCGTGATCCGGACGACCCTGGCCGGCTGGAAGCGATACCGCAACCATCCCGACGCGCGAATCCGTGCCCGCTTCGCTTATGAGGCACGTGAGCTGGGAACAACCCACGCGGCGGCCTTGTGGGCGGCACGGCGATGGTATCGCTCCGATCCGGCGATTTTCGGGCGGCTTTCGCGTGTACAGAAAGACCTCTATCGCGAGTTCGGATGGAAGGCCCGCCTCATGGGCGCTCTCGGCGGCCGGTTCCTGTATTCGAAGCTCAAACAGGAAGACCGCCGGCTGCGCAACGGTTGGACCTACGAACCACCGGCGTCGCGCGAACTCAACAAAGCCGCGGCGATGGCGGCTACCCACGCGTGAGAAGTACTCCGCATTCTGGCCTTCCGACGCGATCCAAGTGAGATCGCTTCCTTGGCAGCATGCTGTGCTGCGCGCGAATCGTTCACCACGGAGACCTGGAAACCACAGACGAATAATCGATCCACAGATTACACAGATTCCGCAGATTTGAAATCTGTGTAATCTGTGTAATCGGTGGATTGTCCATCTTCATTCTTCCTCTGCCGGGTGGCCCATCCCTGCGCCAATCGGTAGACCAGTAGAACAGTAGACCGTTCGGCTGAGCTCACAGCCGAAGCGCAGGTGAGCAAATGCATCTGTCCAACCAGCACAATCCCGCCGGTCGACCTTCTCCGCTCCACTGCTCACCTGTTCTACTGCTCACCTGCTCTATCGCCGCTTTGCGGCGATCGGGGTGGGGTCCCGATGATCACGCTTTGCAGACGCGTCTTGATGCGTCTGACGCGCTCGCGAACCGCAGCCCATTCACCACGGAGGCGGGAGGGCTACGGAGAAGAGGAACTCACCACGGAGGCATGGTAATCACGAAGAAGAAGGCATCGGTTCGCAGATTGCCCGGCGCGGGCTTCGCCTGCAACCCGGGATTCGTGGCCTGCAACAGCGGTCCCGACAGGGCGCGCTTTACGGAATAGAGCCCCGGCTGCAGCGCAGCGGAAGCCGGGGTAGACACACGCCCACCCCATATCCAAGCCCGTGAAACGGGCGACAGAAGGCCGCACCTGGGAATGAATGGACGGTCGTGTGCGTGGTGCTGCGCGTGCGCCCTTCTGTCACCCCGCCCGGGGCTTCTGGGATGCGGGGCGCCGCACCACCGCCGATCAGCGCGAACCAGCGCGAGTTGCGGCGGGGCTCCTGCGTCGCGACCAGACTGGCTCGGCCGCGGATTACAGTGAGAATGTACAAACATGCTGCAAAAAAAAAAGAGTTATTGACATTATAGGCCCTTTGGATCAAGATACTGATGCGATTACGAGATCCGTCGTCAGAATAGCAGGGTCTCGGAGGGCAAGCGGTTGGCTTCGGCTGGCCGCGCTGGAAGCGAGTGACCGACGGGCACGACAGAAGAACCCCACCCGTCGGACACGTCATTTCCTTCCAGGTATTTGTTGAACGAAAAGACGGTTCGGGCAGAAAGCGCGACGCGGATCCACGCGATGGCGGAGGTTGTGGGTGCGGGCGTTGGTGCCATCATCGACATGGGCGCCTATGAGTTCCCAGGCGGCCTGCCTGGTGCGGATCTCGACATCAATGGCGATGTGGATCTCGCGGACTTTGGTGTGTTCGCTTCCTGCTTCAATGGACCGAATCGTCCGCCGATGTGCGAGTAGCAAACGATAAGATGCAACAGCAGAAGTGGGCTCAACAATACGAATCAAGGAGAAGAATCTCATGTACAACAAGAACACTGTTCACAACGTATGTTGCGTGTTATTAACCCTGCTCGCTTTTCCAGTTATCGCCCAGGGTGCCTATCGGCTATTAGTGGGCCCTCTGAACACTGCTGAAATCCTCACTTATGACGGCCATACTGGCGCTTCACTTTCGCCCTTTGCTACCGGTCAAGAACTGGACCAGAGTGGCTTGATGGCCATTGGGCCAGATGGCGATATATACGTAACCAACGGAAGTGATGATCGTGTTGATCGCTTTGATCGGTCAACGGGCAACCACATTAGCACTGTTATCAGTAACATAGACAGTCCGGCTGGATTGGCTTTCGGTCCCGATGGTGATATGTATGTGTCTAGCGGGAACCCTCCTCACGGGCTGTTTCGTTATCATTTTGATGGTGCTTCGTGGATTCAGGTGCCAGCCCCCGCTTACTCGGGTAGCATTTCTGGCATAGCCTTTGACTCTAATGGAAGTCTGTATGTGTCAACTTACGCAGATAATTCGGTTTTGAAATGGAACGAAACCACTTCCGTCTTTGACACGTTCGTTTCGCCCGGTAGCGGCGGCTTGAATCTGTCTAAGAACATCATGTTTGGCCCTGGCCCCGATGGCCATAAGGACCTATATGTCTGTGGCGGATTCAACGATGCGATCATGCGTTACGATGGATTGACGGGACTGCCGAAAGGCATTTCAGAAGGTGATGCGAGGTTTGCATATGGGGGCGGCTTAGATCATCCCTCGGATTTAGATTTCGGAATGGACGGGAATCTGTACGTGGTTGGCACCCGAAACCCTGGCTATGCACACCATGGAGTTCTACGCTATGACGGCTCAACAGGGAACTTCATGGATGTTTTCGGCGAGGCTGTAGTCGGAAGCGAGTCGCTTCTCTTTGTACCCGAACCCCTCACGGACTTGATGGAGTGGAAGATCGTGTGGGACGTTTGGAACGTCGGCGAGCTCTCGGGCGCTGGAGCTGGCGGCTATGGCACGGATCGCATCTGTGGTGCAGTTCCCTACGAGTACCGCATTGGAAAATACGAGGTGACAAACGCCGAGTATGCAACATTCCTCAACGCAGTAGCGCGGACGGATTCCTACAGCCTGTACAACACAGCAATGGGCAGTGGCTACGGCGGGATCACGCGAAGTGGTTCTTCGGGCAGTTACTCGTACGAGGTGATCCCTGGTCGTGGTGACAAACCCGTGAACTACGTGAGCTTCTGGGATGCCTGCCGATTTGCCAATTGGCTGCACAACGGCGAGTACAACGGCAGCACCGAAACGGGAGCATACTCGCTCAACAGCGTGACGGACCCGCCCAATGCCAGCATCAGCCGCAACGCGGGCGCGAAGTTCGCGGTCGCCAGCGAGGACGAATGGTACAAGGCTGCGTACTACAGACCCGGCAGCACGAACGGCTACTGGGACTACCCGACGCAATCGGATACCGCCCCGACGGCCGAATCGCCGCCTGGGATGGACCTCGTGAATGGGTCGGCGAACTATAACAATACGGTGGCCGACTTGACCGACGTGGGTGCCTACACGGCCAAGCCTTCTGAAAGCCCCTACGGTACGTTCGATCAGGGCGGCAACTTGTGGGAATGGAACGAGGCAATTATCGGTTCGTCTCGTGGCGTGCGTGGCGGGTCGTTCGTCGCCCTCGGCTACGCCCTGCACGCAGCCCATCGCGATCCCAGCGGCGACCCGTCTTTCGAGGCTTACAGCTTCGGATTCCGCGTTGTGATGCTTCCGCCTCTCGCACCCGACTTCGACTACGACGGCGACGTGGATCTGACTGACTTCAGCGTGTTTGCTTCCTGTTTCAACGGTCCGAATCGGCCGCCGGCGTGTCCGTAAGCGGGTGATCCGTTCGGCGAAGCGTGAACGGAACGGCATGAAATCGCAAGACCGAGGTCGTCCGTTGGGCGGCCCCGGTCTTGCGTTGGCGAATTGCACTGGCGGGCGAGCCGCCGGTGCTCGACGGATCGCGATACCCGGCTGCTGGGGAGCGAAACTCACCTCTCGAAAACGGCACGAACGCGCGATCTCAAACCATCGGCGGGAATGGCGCAGCCTTTGGAGTGCGGTGGCTTGACGCCGCTTTCCCTGCGAGGCGTAAGGACCTTGTGAGTTCGCAGCCGCGCTCCAGCGGCGAATGATGACGTTGCCGACGGACGCGGCTCCGCCGCAATCCAAAGCGGCGTCAAGCCGCCGCACTCCAAGGGGCTCTCGCCGCCGGTGAAGCGACGGCATGGCACAACGGCCACCTGCAGGCCACGCCGGCAGCACACAAGAGCTGCGCGCCAGCAGGTCTGTCGCAGTCATGGTTCCGCTTTGCTCCACGATGGGCTCTATTCCGTGAGAGGTGTGCGACCGCACGATATTGTCGAATCTGGCGTTGCAGTGTCAGGCGTAGTTCCGCAAGGGCCGTCCGCTGGGCGGCCCCGGTCTTGTGTTGGCGAATCGCACTGGCGGGTCCCGACGTGACGTCGGGACCGGTGGCGCACGAGCGATGGCGGCCGCCCACATTCAATACAGCTCTCGTATTTCCGCATACCGACGTGATTCGAGAGAAATCGTTCTCTTGGCAGCGTGCCGTGCTGCGCGTACCATGGCGAGGATTCCAAACTGTTTCCAACTGAGGTGATCCATGGGTATTAGGCGTTCGTGCGTGTTCGGGCTGGCGGCGGTTTGTCTGCCGGCGACGACGGCTCTGGCTGAGCCGGGCCGGTTTGTGCAGGATCGCTTCGCCATCGGGTTCTGGGTGGATCCGCCGGCCGCCGACGATATGGACGCGCGCTATGCCGAGATCGCCGACGCCGGCTTCACGCTTGTCATCGGCGGCTTCGGCGCACGGACGCCTGAGACCGTCAGGCAACAGCTCGATCTGTGCCAGAAGCACGGACTCAAGGCGATTGTCTCGATGGCGGGCCTCGCGCCGGATGCGCTGCCCGAAGGGCCGGCCTGCTGGGGCTACAGCGTGCGTGACGAGCCAAACGCGGCTGAGTTCGCCGCGATGCGGCAGACTGTCGATGCGATTCGCAAGGCCCGCCCCGGACGGTTGGCCTACATCAATCTGTTTCCAGACTACGCCTCGCCCGCTCAACTGGGTGCACCGAGCTATGACGAGCACATAATGCGATTCGTCAAGGAAGTCGGCGCCGACGTGCTCAGCATGGACCACTACCCGATGTTCCGCCCCGATGCCGACGGCCGCGACGGCTATTGCCGCAACCTCGAGTCGATGCGGAAGGGATCGCTGGCGGCCGAGGTGCCGTTCTGGAACTTCTTCAACACGATGCCGTTCGGCCCGCACAGCGACCCGACGGAAGCCCAGCTTCGCTGGCAGATCTACGCCTCGCTGGCCTACGGGGCCAAGGGCGTGCTGTATTTCTGCTATTGGACGCCGACGGGCGGCGAGTTTCCCAAGGGCGGCGCGATCATCACGGCCGAGGGCCGTCGGACGCGGCACTACGATCAGGCCAAACGGATCAACGCGGCATTGAAGAACCTCGGCCCGACACTGATGCGGCTGACCAGCACCGGCGTGCACCGCGTGGGCCCGAAGGACGATCCGGCCGCCGTGCTGCTCGGAAGCCCGATCCGCAGCCTGACGCGTGACGACTACCTGGTCGGGACATTTCGCCACGCCGATGGGCGTCGGGCGGCGCTCCTGGTGAATTATCATTTTGCGTACACGGCCTGGCCGACGGTCGGATTCGACGCCGATCCAGCCGAGGTCGTCGAGGTCTGCCCGGACACCGGCAAGGAGATCCCGGTCCTCGACTGCAGCCCGGCGATGGCGGGTCTCCAGATCTCGCTCGATGCAGGGGCTGGCCGTCTGTTTCTGCTTCCCGCCCGATAAAACAGCCCGCCAGGCGGGTTGTCACATTTTTCCAGAGTGGACTTGACCTCTCCGACCACGGACTAATAATAGGAATGATTACTGATATTGGAATATCGCCATGAGCGCACAAAGCCCACTACACATGACCGAGCAGCGGCGGGTAATTCTGGAGGAACTCCGGAAAGTTCGCTCGCACCCGACCGCCGACAAGATCTATACTCGGGTGCGGCGGCGGATGCCTCGGATCAGCCTTGGCACGGTCTATCGGACCCTTGATCTTCTGGCGGCGCAGGGCATGATCCGGAAGATCGAGTCGGCCGGGACGCGGCGGCGGTTCGACGGGACGGTCGAACCGCATTACCACATTCGATGCCTTGAGTGTGGGCGCATCGCCGATCTGCCGCCAGGGGAGATGCCTGGGCTGGAGGCGCATTTTCGGAATCAGACGGATTACGATGTCGTCGGGCACACTCTGGAACTGCTCGGGACGTGCCCGGCGTGTCGGAAGGATCGAACGGAGGGCAAAGACGTCGGCGTACGGCCGGCCTCGGAGCAATGATGAAGAGTCCAGGGGGTCAACACGAAGGAGAACAGGATGGTCAGTAAGAAGATCGAAGAAGCCCTCAATCAGCAGTTGAACGCGGAGCTGTATTCCTCGTATCTGTACCTGTCGATGGCGGCCCAGTTCGAGGCGGACAACCTGTCCGGCATGGCGCACTGGATGGCAGCGCAGGCGAAGGAGGAATGGGAACACGGGATGAAGTTCTATTCGTTCCTCCATGACCGCGGCGGGCGCGTGGTTCTCAAACAGATCGATACGCCGCCGGTCGAATGGTCCCGCCCACTGGCGGCGTTCGAGGAGGCGTACAAGCATGAGCAGCTCGTCACGAGCAAGATCAATGCCTTGATGGATCTGGCAATCAAGGAGAGCGACTACGCGACGAAGGAATTTCTCGGCTGGTTTGTTTCGGAACAGGTCGAGGAAGAGGCCAACGTGTCCAAGATCGTGGAACGGCTCAAACTGCTCGGCGATTCGAAGAATGGGCTGTTCATGATGGATCATGAGTTGGCCAAGCGGGCGGCTGACTGATCCGGCATACGCCAGGAAGCCAATACCACCGGGTGACAGGCACGCGGGCGTCCGTGTGCCTGTCGCCATTTCACATGGCTACCCACGACGGCGGTAGGCCATGCGGTAGATCGCGCGGCCCTCGCGCAGATACTTCGTCTCGAAATTGGTTTCCGTTCGCTCGTCGACTGTTCCATACTCCGGGTCATCGTAGTCGATGGGTTCGAGCTCGGGCCGGTCGGCCGTGACGTCGCGGATAGCCTCGGCGTATTCCGCGTGGTCTGTCTGGATTGCCCAGCGGGCGCCGGGGCGTAGAGCGGCGATGGCGGCGGCGACGAAGTCCGGTTGGAAGAGGCGTCGCTTGTGGTGGCGCTTCTTGGGCCACGGGTCCGGGTGATAGATGTGCAACGCGGACAGCGAATCGACGGGCACGTGGTGCAGCATCAGGTGGCGGGCATCGGCGCGCATGAGGCGTACGTTCGTCACGCCCCAGCGAGCCATTCGATCGGCGGCGAAGCGGAAATACTTGTTGGCCCATTCGAGCCCGAAATAGTCCCGTTCGGGGTGAGCGCGTGCCTGCCGAAGCAGAAATCCGCCCTTGCCACTGCCGATTTCCATCTCGACGGGGGCTTCGCGGCCGAACAGGGCCGGCCAAACAAGCCCCTCGCCCACGGCCGGCGACGGAACTAGAATCTCCTCAAGTCCACGCATGCGCCTATAATGAGCAATCGCGGCCTTGGCCGTCAACCGGGGCGTCGTGTCGTGCTTCGCGCGGGGCCGGGATTGATCCAATGGCTTCGGCGCGATAAATATAGGTCACCTAACGACTTCGTACGAAGCTTATGCGTCGAAAACTGAGCGACAACCTCAAACGCGTTCGAGACCGTCTCGGGGCAGCGTGCGCGAAGGTCAGCCGCGATCCGAGCACGGTGAAGCTCGTGGCCGTCACCAAGACGGTCGAGATCGACGTCATCCGGCAGATGCTGGAACACGGCGTGACGGAGCTGGGCGAGAGTCGCGTACAGCAGCTCGTCAAACGCGCGGGGATGATCGAGGAGTACCGTTCGCGGCGGCGGCTGGTTGGTGGTTCGGCGGGGTCGGACGCGCCACATTGGCACATGATCGGGCACCTGCAACGCAACAAGATCAAAGCGGTCTTGCCATGGGTCGGGACCGTGCATTCCGTCGATAACCTTCGGCTTGCGGAGGACTTGAGTACGCAAAGCCAGAAGATGGAACGGACGACCGATGTCTTCATCGAGGTCAACGTCAGCGAGGAGCGAACCAAGCACGGCGTTGTGGTGGGAGCCACCCAGCATCTCGTCGAACACATGGTGCAGATGTCGAATCTGCGCGTGCTGGGTCTGATGACGATGGCGCCGCTGGCGGAGGATCCCGAGGCGGCCCGGCCGTACTTCGCCCGCCTTCGCGAGCTGCTGGAGGACATCCAGCGCGAGAAGTTCGCCACACCGGATTTCGTCCATCTGTCCATGGGCATGAGCAACGACTTCGGCGTCGCGGTGGAGGAGGGAGCGACGGTCGTGCGAATCGGCACGGCACTCTTTGAAGGAATCGCCGCCAACGTGCCCTGAGACGCTTGCTCTCGCCGCGGCGACGTCGTACCATACCGACCGCTCCACCCCGGAGCGCGTGGTCGAAACGTATGTGGGCGGTTTTGTTTCAGCCGGTGCGACGCCGGCTGGAACCGCTTCCGCAGTCGCGTCATCCCGCACGCCTGGCATTTGGCTGGAGAGGCATTGCATGCATGTGTTCGTGGGCATGGCTGTGCTCTTGTTCGGTCTGACGCTCATCGGCTGCGCATCGTCCGTTCGGCCGCGAGAGGACGATGAGACCGCGCTCATCGAAATGCCCGAGCTGATTGAGCGGGAAGACCTGATCCCCGTCGGGGCTATGTCGCCCGATTTCGAATTGATGGACCATACCGGTCAGTCATTTCGATTGTCGACGTATCGGGGGCGTCCGGTCGTGGTCATCTTCTACCCCGGCGATTTTCAGCCGGGATGCACGCGCCAACTGTGCGCCATGCGAAACGCCTGGCCTGAGTTTAAGGCTCGGGGCTTCTCCGTGGTCGGCGTCAATCCGGTATCACGACAGCGCCACAAGCGCTTCGCCGACCATCACGGGTTCCCGTTTCCGCTGTTGTCCGATCCTCCCCAGCGTGTCACGGCGGCCTTCGGCTGCAAAGGGCTCGGGGGATTTCCCATCCGTACCGTCTACGCGATCGACGCGAGCGGGCGGGTGGCACTCGCCCGACGTGGCATGCCCAGCATCGGCGAGATCCTCGCGGCGATTTCCACCAACTGATAGTACTCGGCCGTTTCACGTGCCGGTCAACGGGACACTCACTCGAAAGACATTCCGTGGGTAACCGGGGCCGGAAAAGAAAAAATGCCCGAGGCGGTGCCGTCTAGCCGGGGTGAACCAGACGGGCTTAAGGGGGGGATGCCTCGGGCAAGCCGCATTATAACCGCATCCCGCGGACCGCTACAAGCCTGCGTTGCCAAAGTTTCTGGTTTGCCGTGTGGGCGGCCGAAGCGGAAAAGATTTCACAGGTGACGGGCATACGCCAATGGTCGTCCTCGCCGATGGCGTGAGTTGGTTTCCGCGCAGGGCGGTTTGATCGTTGCGCCGGCGCTTGGTGCCGCGCGAACAGGACGTCGAGGACGGAATCGCCGGAAACCAGCCGCGGTCCGCGGGTATTCGGCTCGTTCGTCGCCGTTGAGCGGGCGATAGCCGTGGCGGATGGGCGGTGCACGCGGCGCCGTGGCCTGATTGGGCGGCGGAAGGGCCGGTGGCGGCCAGGGGCGGCCTTCGGCTAGACTGGCCGCGGCGATTTTTCGCGGGGGCGGTCGTCTGGGGAGTGGATCTGATGCAGATCGAGATGGCGCCGGGCGTCTGGATCGATGAGGCGGAGTTTGAATTCACGGCTTCCCGTAGCGGCGGGCCCGGCGGGCAGAACGTCAACAAGGTCAACACCCGGGTCACGCTGCGGTTCGATCTGGCCGGAAGCACCGCGTTTTCACCGAGCCAGAAGGCCGCCCTCATGGCGGCTTACCCCGGCCGGATCAGCGAAAAAGGCGTATTCTGGGTCGTGTCCCAGCGTTTTCGCACGCAGGCGGCCAATCGGCGTGCGGCCATGGAGCGGTTCCGTGAGCTGGTCGCCGCCGCACTGCGGCCCCGGCCTCGCCGAAGGCCGACACGGCCGACCCGTTCGTCGGTCACCCGCCGATTGGACGCCAAACGGCGGCGGGGCGAGCGAAAACAGGATCGGTCCAGCCGGTTCGGACCGGCCGACTGAACCGCCCGAAAACCAACGCCCAGCCTCTTCTGTGGGCCGGGCATCGCCGGCCGCAATTTTCATCGTCAAAAAAACCCAAGCCAGCGTTGACTTTTTCGCATGGCGTCGTTAGCCTCTCGGCGCGTAAACCCAATTGTGGGTGGTCATATAAGGAGATTTACATGGCCAAAGTAACGAAGAAAATGTCGAAGTCGGCGGTTGCCGCACTGCTCGCCGAGAAGGCGGGTGTCTCGAAGAAGCAGTCGAAACAGTATCTGGAGGAGCTGGCTGCTTTGGCGTACAAAGAGGCCAAGAACAGCTTCACGCTGCCAGGGCTGGGCAAACTGGTGCTCGTGAACCGCAAGGCGCGCATGGGGCGCAACCCGGCGACGGGCGAAGCCATCAAGATTCCGGCCAAGCGCGTCGTGAAGTTCCGCGTTTCGAAGGCGTGCAAGGATGCGATCCTTGGCGCACCGAAGGCGGCGCCGAAGAAGAAGACCGCGAAGAAGGTCGCCAAGAAGAAACGCTGAGTGGCGGTGCCGCGTTCCGGAGGTCGGCGCGTTGTCACGCATGACGTGTCCGCCGGATTGAGGACGGGTCGGGTAGAATAGCGCCACGGTGTGGACGGTCAAACGGAATTCCACACTACGCAGACCCGTTCGACGGATCACGGCTGTTGTTCGCGCGACGTTGTGCGACCAACGGGCCGGAAACGAAACCAGAACGACGCCGTGCGTGCTTCACCCGCAACGAGGTGGATTAACAACCTCGTCGCGGGCAGCATGTGCGGCGTCGTCGCATTTCGCACGCCACGTCCGTTTTTCTCTGTTTCTCTTTGTTTTCAGCGTTTATTGGGTGTGGCGCGCCGGCGAGCGCCGGTCGGCACCGTGCGACCGTGGGGCCCGTGCGCATGCATGACGAAAGAAGGCTATAATGGCCGTGCCACTACGGTTGAGTTGGCGGATGTGAGCGGTGCGGTCGGAACGCGCGGAGAATCAGGCCATCATGTTTTCAACATCGCGGTCCGTGGGTAAGCGTCTTAAGCTGATTGCGTGTGAAATCGCGTTTCGTGAGATGTGCCTCGTCGCGGCGCAGTCCCGCAACGTGGTCGATCTCGAGTTTCTTACCAAGGGGCTGCACGACATCGAGCGGGCGGACATGCAGACGCGGCTGCAGGCGCGCATCGATGCAGTGGATACGGATCAGTACGAGGCGATTCTGCTCGGCTACGGTCGCTGCAGTGACGGCGTCGTCGGGCTTCGGGCGCGGTCGATTCCGCTGGTGATTCCGCGCGCACACGATTGCATCACCTTCTTCCTCGGCAGCAAGGAATGTTACCGCGATTATTTCGATACGCATCCCGGAACCTACTTCCGCACGAGCGGGTGGATCGAACGCGAGTTCGCGAACGAGGCGCAGGGCGTGATGGCGAAACTCGGCCTCGACAAGAGCTATGAGCAATACGTCGCCGAGCATGGCAAGGAGAACGCGGATTTCATCTGGCAGTCGCTGGCCTCGTGGCAGGCCAACTACGAGCGGCTGACTTTTATCGAAACCGGCGTGGGGATCGAATTGCGGTATGCCGAGCGGGTCCGGACGGAGGCGGCCGACCGGGGCTGGGCGTACGAGAGGCTCGACGGCTCTCTGGCCCTGCTGAGGCGGCTGTTCGACGGGGACTGGGCCGAAGATGCGTTTCTGGTCGTCCCGCCGGGCCACACGATCGCGAGCTGCAACGACGAGCGGATCCTCGACGCGGTCGGGCCCAGCAGCCCATCCGTCGGCGAAGCGAGCCCATAGCGGAGCGCGGCATAGCGCCGAAGAGGGTGGCATGGGTCCCGACGTCTGTCGGGAGAGGCTGAAGGCCGGAGGGTTTGCCCGTGTTGGACGCGTCGTGACCCCGGCGTGATCGGCTTCCAGGCGGTCGCGCACTGGCATTCCGCCGCACGAGCGGTAAGATAACGCCCGCTTGGAGGCGGTGTGACGACGCCCCGGTCGAAGCGCGGTTCGACTGGTCGGAGGTTCATTTCCGTGGCCCCGGTCGTCGCATCCCTTGTACACCACATTTTGACCGCAGTTCGAGGAGTGCCCCATGGCCAATGGAGCGTTGCCCGCTTACCTGGCGTCCGCCCAGCCGAATCCCGTGACAAATCGTGCCCCGTGGTACAAGAACACGGCTCAGGCGTATGCCGGCATTTTTCTGTGGATCGCGTTTTATGACGCCTTGGCCGGAACGGACGCGGGTCCCGGCGCCCTCGGCATGTCTGGGTTGGGCATGTGCCTGCTGGCGCTGGTCGCGGCGGGGTTAATCAGCTACGCGCTGTTCTATCTCGTGCCCGGGATGCTCGGTATGAAGACCGGCTATCCGCTCTACATCGTCGGCACCAGCACGTTTGGCACGAAGGGCGGCTACTTCCTGCCGGGCATCTTCATGGGCCTGCTGCAGATCGGCTGGTACAGCGTGGCGACGTTCTACGCGACGAAGCTTGTATTGAACGGCCTGGGCTACAGCCAATATGACAACACGCTGTTCGGCCCACCTGCGGCAGGCGGCAATGAGTTCAGCTTGGTCTTCGTGCTGCTGGCTGTAGGCTGGGGCTACCTGTTTGCGTTCCTCGGCGGTCTTGGAATCGGGACGGTCGCGAAAGTTTCCACGTATTTCCCGGTGATTCCTATCATCATGTTGATTGGCGGCGGGATTCTCGCGGCGTCACACCTCAAGAACTACGATCGCGCCGAGGCGACGCAGCGGAGCCTGGCGGCCATCAGTGCGCTGGATGCGGTGGAAGAGACGGCGACGACGGCTGCAAAACTCGTTGGCAAGCCTGAGGCGGAGGCCAAGGCGGCAGGCGCAGAGGCTCGGCGGGCGATGGCGAAGGAAACAGCCGACGCGGCTGTCCTCGACAGTGCACCGCTCGGCGACGGCGCCCAGGCCATGGCTTCCGGGATGTCGTGGCCGGGGTTTCTGCTGGTCATTCAGTTGGTGATTGGTTTCTTCGCAACGGCCGGCGCGTGCGGCGCCGATTTTTGCAGCAACAACCGAGACGCCCGCGACGTGCGAATGGGCGGCCTGGTCGGCGTGGCGCTGGCGACGCTGTTTGCGGGCGGCCTGGCGATCATCGCCGTGGCCGGGGCTCACGGCCTGCAGGCCGAACGGCTCGCGGCAGGCGAGGCGACGTTGGGCGAACTGATTCCCTACAACTTCGCGGGGGCGCTGCCGGCTCTCAGCCCGCAGTTGGGCAACTATATGCTGATTCTCTTTGCGGTTGGCTCGGTGGCGCCGGCGTGCTTCTGCTCCTTCATCATCGGCAACAGTCTCTCGACGATGCTGGCGAGACCCAAGGCCCGCGTGCCGATCACGATGGCCGGGGCGACGATCGGCATTGTGCTGGCCGCCTTGGGTGTGGCCGGCAACCTCGGCGCGTTTTTCGGCCTGATCGGGGCGTCGTTCGGGCCGGTGCTCGGGGCGATGGCGGCCGACTACCTGCTCAGCGGCAAGAAATGGGCCGGTCCGCGAGCGGGGATCAGCATCCCCGGCTACGCGGCGTGGGCTATCGGCTTTGCTGTCGGCGTCTCGAACAACGGATTCCTGTTCGGTGCAGAGCCGCCGGTGCCGGGTTGGGTGCCGACGAGCGTGCTCTCGATGTTTGTCGGGTTCGTGGTGTATGCGATCCTGGCGAAGGCCGGGCTCGAAAGCAAAGTCGTTCAGATGCCGACCGCCGCGGCCCAGCCATCCGAGGCCTGATGCAGCCGGCTCCTCCGGTTGCTTGATGTGACGAAAGAGCAGGCACGCTCGCCTCGCGCGGGCGTGCCTGTTTCGTGTTCACCCTTCTCCGGGGCCGCCTGCCCGCTTTCCCGTGGTGCGCCCTGGCTGTATCATGCGACGGCATGCCGCCGAACACGCTCTGGGCCGATATAGCCGTGTCGTCGGCGGGGCGTGATCAGCCGCAGCGGGCATCCCTTGGATCGGTCGGAGATGGTTTCGATGGCGAGCGACGATGCAATTTTCACAGCCGCGTCGGGGCAGAAATGTGGCACAGCGGCCACGGTCGCGAGACAGGATGTCGCGCCGCCGGTGCCCGGATACGGGCTGGCGCTGGTTCTGGTGACGGCCGGTGCCGTCGCCTTCGCCTTCTGGCGGGCCTGGATTGCGGACGATGCGTTCATCACGTTTCGGCACGTCGCCAACTGCCTGGCAGGCTACGGCCCGGTCTTCAACGTCGGCGAGCGAGTCCAGGGATTTACGCACCCGCTGTGGTTCCTTCTGCTTCTGACCGGCTCTTGCCTCGTCGATGTGTATGCAGTGGCCGTCGTCGCGGGGCTCGTCTGCACGGCGGTGGTCTTCCTGGCGATCGGCCTTTCGATTCGGCATGAGCGGCACGCGTTGGTCCGGCTGTATGCTGCGGCGGCTGTGCTGCTGAGTTCTCATGCGTTTGTCGAGTATCAGACTTCCGGCCTGGAAACGTCTCTGACCCACGCGCTTGTCGCGACGCTCTTTGGATGGCTGCTGGTGCGGCAGCGGGCTGCTCGGCCGGTGCCGGTCAGAGGCGCGGCCGTCCTGTGTGCCTTACTGTTGTTGAACCGTCCTGATCATGTGTTTCTGTGCCTGCCCATCGTTGTCTGGCTCGTAATGCGCGCGAAGCAGGATTCGGTCTTTCACGCTGTGTGGCGTTTCCTGCCCGCGGTCGTTCTTCTCGTTGCGTGGTATGGCTTTGCGGCACTCTACTACGGTACACCTGCGCCCAACACGGCCTATGCGAAGGTAGCGACGTCGTTGGCGGTTTCTGCCCCCAAGGGCTTGGCCTATCTCTGGGACTATGCTGTGCACGAGCCGGTGCACAGCATCACGATGCTCGGCGTGCTGGTGACGGGCCTGATCGTCGGCGTGCGCGGCCTGCGGATCGGGCAGCCCGGCGCTGGTTTGACTCTTTGTTTGGCATTGTCGCTCTGCCTGCACGCGGCCTACATCGTCGTGATCGGCGGCGATTTCATGCGAGGTCGGTTCTGCGTAGTCGTGCTGACCGGTGCCGTTGTGTTGGGGGCCCATCTGGCGGGCGCGATGCTTCCGGTTCGCGGCCTGGGCCGACCCATGATGCTCGGCGTGGGCAGTGCCGCCGCACTGGTCGGTTGGGCGAAAATCGGGTCTGCCGGCTGGCCGGAGTCGTTTTCGCTGCACGCCGTGACAATTACGTCGGATATCGGCCTCGTTGCCTTCGGCGTGGCGGGTGTGTTGCTCGTCGCCGGGCTTGCCAGCATCCGGCATAGGCCACATCGTTGGCGAGCCGCCGCCGTTATGCTCCTCGTCGGCATGGTGGAATGCGTGCTGCTGACGGCAGTGGCTGCCTCGTATCCGTTGCCATGGCCGATGGTGGCTCTGTTTGTCGCGACCGCGGTAGCCGGTGCGGTCATCCTCGGTCGGCTGGTGGCAGGGGCTTCCGTGTCCGTTGCGTGGATGGGAAGTGTCGTCTTTCTGGCTGCCGGTGTGGTTTCACTGTGTGACGTATGGCCAAGGGATCCCACAATTGATTTTGTGACAGGCATTTGCGACGAATACGCCTGGTATGCCGCGCCGCGGACGCACAGCCGCTTTCACGAGATGAAGGAGCCACGTTACGAAATTGTCCGGGACTGGGTACGAGTGGGGGACTTGGCCCGGCGATATGCTGATGCGCACGGGCCAATCACGTTGGCGTGCGGCGCGATCGGGCTGGTCTCCTACCATGCCGGTCCGGCGGTGCACATTGTCGACAAGCATGGACTGACCGACCCGTTCGTCGCCCGGTGTCCTTCACGGCCCGAGTCGCGTCCGGGGCATGTTGAATACATTATTCCAGCCGACTACTTCCGTTCGCGAGGCGTCATCAATGCGTTGCCAGACTGGCCGAATCGGTTGGTGGTGCTGGACCCGACATTGGCCGCCGAAGCGAAGGCGATGATGCAGTCGGTGCGATGGCTTGAGCCGGCCATGTGGCAACGCTGGCTGGCGGTTCAATGCGTGATTGCCGGGCCGGTGTGGTCACGCGAACGGTTGTCGTTGCTTCCCTGGTATGCCTTGCCCGCGCGCTGAGCCGTTCGTTATGACCGGTAAAGGCCGCGTTCGCAGGCTTCGACGAAGCTTTCGGCAACGCTCTTGAGATCCTCCCATTCCTTGCGGATGCGCGCCGCCTCGTCGGACATGATCTCGCCATCGTTCTGAATGGACCGGCTGACTTCTTCAAGCAGATCGCTGAATGCCGAGACGACTTTCTGCGTGGTCAGAATGAGATCGGTCTGGCGGGCCCCCTGGCGTACTTCGGGGTTCGGCACGAAGTACCCGCCGGCCTCGGCGCAGAGCCAGCGGACCAGTCCGGCATCGCCGGTCACACGGATGATGTCACTGACGCGGTCGAGCGGGTTGCGGGCGCCGCCGCCGTCCGGATCGTCCGGATCCCACTCCTGGCACCACTTGTAGACCAACGCCGCCGACAGCCGAAGCTCTGCCGCGAGCGCCTTGACACCGACGCGGTCCGCGGCGGCGCGGATGACTTCGTACGAACGCATGTTTCACCTCGAGTCTGGCCCGACTTTCCCGAACCACGCCAATGATTATACTCTGCGGAGGCCATTTGGGAGCGCTCATGCCTCAGACGAAACGCGAGATCGGAATGCTGCTGGCCGGCGCGGGCATCAGCCCGAACCGCCGCCTGGGCCAGAACTTCCTCATCGACGGCAACCTGATGCGCAAGCTCGTAGCCTCGGCGCAGATCGGGCCGGCCGATGTCGCGCTCGAAGTGGGCCCCGGGACCGGCTCGCTGACGGAGATGCTGCTCGACGTCGCCGCTCACGTGGTGGCAGTCGAGGTCGATGCCGGCCTGTTCGGCGTGCTGCAGGGCCGGCTGGCCGGCCGGACCAACCTGACGCTCATCGGCACGGACGCATTGGCGGCCAAGAGCCGTCTGGCGCCGGAGCTGGCCGACGCCGTGCGTGCG
>JAFGKA010000568.1 GCA_016928855.1 Phycisphaerae bacterium | reverse complement strand
GCAACGGCCAGAGCAGACTTCAGCCGCTTCATCTCCTCGAGGTGCCGATCCATGATCCATCGACTCTCCGAGGGCAAGTCCTGGGTACGCTCCACCCAGTCGAGCCATGACTGTGTCCAGGCACGCCCAGGACCTTGAAGCCGGTGATCGCGCAGGATGGATCGGATTCGCAGCTTCACATTCGTCGACTCGTGTACCAGTTGCTGCCGATAGCGAACCAAGCGGCGCAGTTCCCGTATCTCCTGTGGCGCCAGCCAGACCCGCGGCAGGTACCCGACGCGCACCAGGTCGGCCAGGATTCGGCTGTCGCCCCAGTCATGCTTGTCCGGGCCTTGCTTCATCCGCGCGACGTAACCCGGATGTGCTAGGTCCATCAGCCAGCCACCCCGGCTCACTAACTCATCGGCGAGGTTGGCCGCTCCCGTACAGGCTTCAATGGCCGCGTGCACATCCGATTCCGGGGCCAGACAATGCACGATCTCTACGATCGCCCGCCAGTCGTTAGGGCATCGCCGGTTCATGAGCATCCGTCCCGCGCGATCCATCACACAAACCTGTACGCCGGCATCGTGATAGTCCAAGCCCACGAAAACACCTATACTATTACTGTTCATACCCGTTGCTCCTATCTGCAAGAGTATCTGCCCGCCTACCTATCGTAAGGTAGGCGGGAGCAACGGGTTTTCATACCCATCTACATACCTGTGCCCCTTCGGGGCACCGTCGGCACCGCGCGTTAACCGCCCTGGCGCGCTGTCTTGACGGCCGCGAGCACGTCCGCGGCGCGGCGCGCGATCGCGGCGTAATCCTTTTTCTCCACGAGGGCCGGTGTTGCGAGCGCGCCGCCCATGCCGACGGCCGCGGCGCCGGCGCGGATCCAGTCGCCCACGTTGTCCGCGGTCACGCCGCCGGTCGGCATGAGCTTGAGCTGTGGCAGCGGGCCGCGGATGTCCTTGAGATAACCGGGCCCCAGCGACGTGGCGGGGAAGACCTTGATCATGTCGGCGCCGGCTTCATGCGCGCGCAACATCTCGGTCGGCGTCAGCGTGCCGGGCATCACGGGCACGTTGTAGCGCCGACACAGACGGATCATGTCGAAGTCGAGAATTGGCGCGACGATGTATTGCGCGCCCGCCAGGATCGCGGCCCGCGCGGTTTCGGCGTCGAGAATCGTGCCAGCGCCAAACGCGCAGCGGTCGCCAAAGGTGCTCGTCGCCGCGCGGACGACATCGAGGGCGCCGGGCACGGTCATGGTGACTTCGACGCAGGTCAGGTCCGCATCGACCAGCGCGCGGACGACGTCGATGAGCTGCTCGCTGCTGCGCGTGCGCAGAATGGCGATGATGCCGGTGGATTCGATCCGTTGAATGACGGCTTCCCGATCGTTCATGGTGTCTCCAGTGTGCGCAATGAAGCGCGTTTGCAGGCCGTATTGTAGCGCGAGCGGCCTCGGGGGCAAGCGCGGGGCAATCGCATCTTAATCCGGACCGCCATTCGTGGGTGGAAATCATGGGTGTGCCACTGTTCTTGAGCTTGCTGTTAACCACATTCGTCGTATCTGTTCAGTAGGCGCACGGGGCATCGCGTCGGTTCCCTTCAAGGGGCCTTCCCGGCCGGCGACGGGCTGCTGCGAGAGGATAGACGGCCTGCGCGCACCGAAACGGCCGGCACGGCGCAGCCTTTGGACTGCGGCGGCGCGACGCCGCTTTCCATTGCGGCGGAGCCGCGTCCGTCGGCGACGTCACCATTCGTCGCCGAAGTGTACGAACATATTCCGCGAGCATCTTTCACTGGGCGAGGCAAAACGGCGTCGCGCCGCCGCGCTCCAAAGCGCTGACGCCCACTTCGTTACCGCCAGCGCCGGGTGCCACGGGCGGCTTGCCCGCCAGTGCCTGGAAGAGCGCCGCGCCGGGCCGTCGGAGAACGAAACCGACCTGCCGAAACCGGCACTGGCAAGCGGCGGGCTGCGACGGCGCGCTTCAGGAGGCCGGCCTGGACAATGTCGCCATCGACGCCGGTGCCGGGCGGGTGCTCGGCGTTGCCGGATTCGAATCGGTGCGTTCCCCCTTTCGGGAGGCGACACACTTGCCGCTCAAGCCGGGGGCGACTCCTGGCCGATCAATCTACGTTACGATGATGCAAAGCGCACCAACCCCTGACACCGGCGCCGCCCGACCCGTCGCCGACGACCTGCGCCGGTTCCTCAACGGCTACTGGCTTCGGCCGGAGAACGCGTTTTGGATGGTGCTGCGCAGCCATGTGCTGGCGCCGTTCGCGATGGCGCGGGCCAGTATCGACATCAGTTGCGGCGACGGCTGCTTCATGTTCCTGCACGCGGGCGGCGCGTTCGACCCGGACTTTGACGTCTTCCGCGGCGTCGGCCGGCTCGATGACGTCCGTGACGGCCACGCGGACATGTTCGACTACGTCGACGAGGCCTACCGGCCGCGGATCGCCGCGCCGCCGGCCTGGCGGATCGACGTTGGCACGGACTGGAAACAGGCCCTGCTCGACAAGGCGGCTCCGCTGGGTCTGTACGACACGCTGATCCGGCACGACAATAACGAGCCGCTGCCGATGGCCGATGGCCGCTTTGCGACGGTCTACTGCAACTCCGTCTACTGGGTCGAGCGGGTCGAAGCGTTCCTGCGCGAGATCCGCCGCATCACGGCGGCCGACGGGAAGATTCTCCTCGAGATCAAGCTCGCGAGCATCCTCCGCTACACGCTCGCCGGTTTCCGCGACGTGCTCGGCGACCGCTGGCTCGAGATCATCGACCGCGGTCGTGCCGCGACGTGGACGAGCCTGACCGACCGCGCCACGTGGGAGCGCCGCTTCGCCGCCGCGGGCCTGGCGATCGAGCACGCGATTCCGTTCATCACCCGCACGCACGCGCACCTGTGGGACATCGGCCTGCGCCCGATCGCGCCGATGCTCGTCAAGATGGCCAACGCCCTCGCGCCGGACACGCGGCGCGCGATCAAGGCCGAGTGGGTGGACCTGTTCGTCGAGCTGCTCGAACCGTTCACGCGGCCCGACCTCGATCTGTTCAGCGACCGCGCCGACCCCGTCGAGATCCTCTACGTCCTCCGCCCAGCCTAGCGCCGTTTTCGGTCAGTGACTTTCGCTGAACCGCTCGGGTGGCATGGGCAGACCCTCCGGGCCTGCCCGTGGTTTTCCGTTCCGGGTGGCACGCGCTGCAGGACCGCAGGTGCAGCCGCCTGTTCCTGGATTTCGCTCCTCTGCTCTACTGCTCAACTGCTCTCACCCAACGGGCGTTCCCTCCGTGTCTTTCTACTGCTCTACTGTTCACCTGCTCAACTGCTCTCGCCCGAAGGGCGCGGGGTGCCACTGGTCCCGACGTTACGTCGGGATCCGCCAGTGTTCTGACGACCACCGTACCCGGCCGCCACGGAACGAAACGGACCAACGGAAAACAGCGGCACCGCGTCGCCCCCCGCGTTCCACCACCGGCCCAGGCAATGCACCACGAAGCCCCCAAAGCCATCCTCGCCGTAGCGGCCGGCGTCCCGCCAGCCGGGTTCGCATGAGCAACGTCGGCATATCACGAAGGCTTCTTCTTGCGGAATAGAGCCCACGGTGAAGCGCGGCGGAACCGTGGGGCCACGGGGTACGCCCCACCAACTCCCGCGGGGCTGGCGGAATCGTAGCGACGGCGGCATGTGACCCCGACGCGGAAAAAAGGATAACCACGAAGCCCGCGAAGAAGAGAAGGCGAACCAAGGCCCGACGCGGGTTGACGCAAAACGCCTCCGAAAGAGCACCCCCATACCGGCTTCTTGTCCTATCCCTGCTCAACCGACCGGGGTCAGAGAAGGCACCCCTGTTTTGGCCTCACATCGAGCGGTAACGCTCGTTCGTCGCGTGCTCTCTTGATGAATGCGCGCACGGCATCCTGAGGCCAGTCGGTCATGAATCTGAAAGCGGAGGCGGTGACATACTCGAAACTGGTGTCCACCGCTAGCCAGCGTCGTCCCAATACTTCGGCGGCCTCGCCTGTTGTGTTGGAACCGGCGAACATGTCGAGAACCAAGTCACCCTCGTCCGTAAGGAACTTGATGAAAAACTCCGGAATCGCCCTGGGGAAGCGAGCTGGGTGAGGGGCGAAGCCCACCGCACTGCAGAGCCTGAGGTAAAGCGAGTTACTTTCTGTATTCGGGCATTGGAGGAGGTTCGAGGGGATAGCTCCATTGTTGTCCTTATTGAAACCGCGGCTTATGTCATGCCCGGAGGGCCGCTTCTTCGGTGAGTAGAAGCGCTCCGCGTTCTTCAGTAGCGTTCGCATACGGGCGCTATACGGCACGAGCACCTTGCTCACGTTCGCTTTGGGCGCTTCGGTCTTCGACAACCACCAGATCGTATCGACCGAATCCTTAGCCCGAAGCTTCCGCTTGTTCACCCATTCGATCGGTGATGGAAGCTTCGACGGATTGTGCCAGAAGAACTCCTCCGCCAAATGGAACCCGTGTTCGTCGCACAACTGCAGGAGGACGCGGAAGTTATAAAGAGATCGGATTGGCACACCGCGCTGATAGGCGCCGCCGAGGTCGATGACGAAGCTGCCTGTATCCTTGAGCAACCGCTTCACCAGCGGCCCGAATGACACGAGCCAGTCCACGTACTCTTGCTGTTCCAGGTTCCCGTAGGATTTCTGGCGCAACAAGGCGAAAGGAGGGGATGTGACGATCAGGTCTACCGAGCCCTCAGGGAGGACGGCCAGATAGTCCTCGGCGCGGCCCACGACCGCTCGGCCCCAAGGCGTGCGGTAAAGCTCCATCGCGGGGCTCGTCCCCTTGTCCAGTGGCGCGTTTGAAGCACGCCGCTCATCGGTCTTTGGCCCAGCTTGGCTCACAGCTACCCCTTTTTCGTTGGCGACTGGATACCATTGTATCGGAAAGCCGCCCGTCGTTATGTAGACGATGCGCTACGTGCCGTAAAGTCTGTAGACGTATCGTATGCGTTCGCGGACCATTCGTCAAGGCGAGGTTCGGCGAGGATCTCGATGTCGCCAGAGGTATTCCCATGAGCGACGTACAAGCGCGGTTCGGCCGGAGGCTGCGTGCTGTTCGCACGGAGAAGGGCCTTTCCCAGGAGGATCTTGCCCACCGGTCTGGACTCCACCGAACCTATGTAAGTAGCGTCGAGCGAGGCGAACGGAACATCTCGCTCGAGAACATCGCCAAGCTGGCCGGCGCCCTTGGCGTGAAACTGACCGAACTCATGCCTTGACGAGGCCGTTTGCCGAGGGAGCGACCGTGGGATTCAAGAGCGACCGCGAGTTCCTCCGCAATGTGACGATCGGGGCTGTTGGCACGCGCCAGGTGGCCCGGTTGCTTCGGGAAGGCGGCTTTCGGATCATTGAACTCGAGCGAGGCGCGACCAGCAACAAGATCTGGGCTACGAAGGTGAAGCGTCTCCGCGTGCCGGATCTCCTTTGCATCCACACGGGTACCCGCATCGAATCGCGTGGCAAGAGTGTGCTCAAGATCGCCATGTCGCACGCCGTCAACAGGGAAGAGCGAGCTTGGGACAGAGGGCTGCGGGGTAACGATTTGGTCGCGTTCATCCAGTGCGTCGAAACCGACAAGGGCAAGTGGACGGCGGCGGACCGCCTCGCCCTTTTTCGCGTCAAGGACATGCGGGCATCCGTTGAGTCTGCGGGCCTCACGCGCATGAAGGCCACGTCAGAAGGGAGCGAAATCCAGCTCGTTTGGCCTGCGACGATCCCACAACAGCCCGGGCTCGTGTCGGCGGTGACCGGCGAGTTTGTTGAAACCGTCTTGGACTCCGGTCGCCGGCAGCGCTACCGGCTCCAAGCTCGTCGGCGCGCCGGCGGACGTACTATTTCCTACCGCCTGCATCATCATGTCACCCCCGGCGCCCATTTCGGGCCTGGCGACACAATAATGGCGTCGGTAATGCCCGAATCGCTCCCGCCTGTTCGTTCGTCCGACGACCAGTACGACTTTGTCGCGGACCTTCTTTCTGAACATCGAGAGACAGTGTATGCGGCCGTCAAGGCGCTTGGATTCCTGCCAGAGCTAGAGGCGCAGAGCGTCGACGAGATTCGTCGCGTGGTTGAGGTGTATCCCGATGCTCTCGTTCGCCTGGAGGGTGCCGCAGCGCTTGCGCGCCTCGGTCTATCGGACGGTTGGGATGCCATTGGTCGCTCGCTCCAGCAGGACGGCGAGGTGCCCCTGCGAATGGAGGCGGTCCTCGTCCTTGGCGAGATCCAAAGTGACGAATCGGTGTCGCTTCTGACGGAAGTCGCCGGCGACAGGTCGAATCCCTCCGAGCTGCGCGCGGCGGCCGCGTGGAGTATGGGCACCTCCGCCCGGTTGCTGGACGCCACGCCGCTGCTGAAACTTCTCGCAGACGAGGACGAGCTTGTCGCTGTGCATGCCCTCGTTTCGGCGTCCCGGCTGATGAACGGAGAAGGCTTGGCGTTGGCGTTTTCACACCTGGGCGACGATGCTCGTGTTTCAGCGGGCGTCGTGCGAGCCATCCTCGCCGCTCGAATTGATCCCGTTCCGCTCGCTGTTTCGAGGTTGCGACAGGTGAGTGGTACCGCACGATCCTGGCTGCTCTACCTGCTGGCCATGCTTGGACGCGACCGCTGTGAGCCTCATCTTCGCCAGTATGCGTCTGATCTCATCGGCCAGCTAGACTTCTTCTGGACCAAGCACGTGCAGAATTGGACAAACCGCTTCGAAGTCGCGGATCAAATCGATTACCAATTGGCGCAAGCCGTCGACTGACGTGCCGTCGGATCATGGCGATGCGCCGTCGTGCATGTGCTACCAGCCAGCATCAGGCGGGTCCAAGGAGGGGAGCGCCGAACCGGGATCGAGCGCCGCCGATCTGGGCGACCGAGTTCAGGTCAGCATGGTCTCAGTCCGTCCTCGGATGGTTACCGACGGAACGCTCGCTTGGTTGCGCGAGAAGCGGCCGGCCGGGCGGAAGAATACCCCGTGCCGGGCGGTGGCTTCGGCTTTGGTTTGTTCGGCGGCTTGGGCTATCGAATCTGCCAGCCCTTGTGCTGCTGGACGGACAGACGCCATTCGGGATGGCGACGGACGAGTTCGATGCACCAGGCCAGGGCGTCGCGGTCCAGCTCGCCGCCGCGGAACGCCGGCGAGAGCAGCTTGTGCGCCGCGGCGACCGTCGTCTCGGGCAACGGCTGACCGGCGCCGCGGACGTATTTCACCTCGTCGGCGGCGCGCTGCCGCAGCGCGGCCTCCGGGCCCTTCGGGCTGACCGTGATCCAGTCGAAGCCGGCCGGCAGCGCGATCGTCCCGTTCGTCTCGATCGCCAGCCGATACCCCGCCGTACGCAAGGCGTCGATCAGCGCGCGATCGACCTGCAGCGCCGGCTCGCCGCCGG
>JAFGKA010000567.1 GCA_016928855.1 Phycisphaerae bacterium | reverse complement strand
TCGCTGCTCGGCGAGGCCTGCTCGCACGGCTACCAGGTCATCGTGCTGCACCCGCTGGTGCGCGAGGTCAACCCGATTCTCGACTGGCGCTGTCTTCGCGAGATGCGTGAGCTGCTGGCCCGCATCTCGCCAGCGGTCGTCCACACCCACAGCAGCAAGGCGGGCGTCATCGGGCGAATGGCAGCCTACGACGTCGGCACGCCGGCCATCGTGCACACGATCCACGGGATGAGCTTCAACCGCACCCAGACATGGCCGATCCAGACGCTCTATCGCGGCATCGAACAATTCTGCGCCGCCTACACCGACCACATCATCACCGTGGCCGACGCCATGACCGCCCAAGCCGTTGAGGCCGGCATCGCCCTGCCCAACCGATTCTCGACCGTCTATTCCGGAATCCGGACCGACTGGTTCGACCCGAATCGATTCGACCGCCAGGCCATCCGCCAGAAGTGGGGCTTCGGCCCCGAGCACATTGTGGTCGGCAAGATCGCGCGCATGTCGTCGGGCAAAGGCTATGAGCACCTCATCCCGGCCATGACGGTCGCCGCCCGAGAGGATTCGCGGCTTCGGTTCGTCTGGATCGGCGACGGCCAGCGCCGCCAGGAGTACGAGCGTCGCCTTGTGGACGCCGGCATCCGCGACCGCGTGCACCTCGTGGGCCTGGTCCTGCCGCATGAAATCGCCCGCGTGCTGTGCGGAATGGACATGCTGGTCCACGCCTCGGAATGGGAGGGGCTGGCTCGCACGCTGGTGCAGGCTCTGCTGATGGAACGGCCGGTGATCAGTTTCAATATCGACGGCGCCCCCGAGGTCGTCTATCCGGGCGTCACCGGAGAACTCATCGCGCTCGGCCAGCAGGAGGCGCTGACCGCGGCGATCCTCAAGCTTGCCGCCAACGCGGAATTACGGCAGGCCTACGGGCGCGCAGGCCGAGCGTTGTGCCTGGAACGCTTCGACCATCACTTCATGGTGGATCGGATCGTCGACGTGTACGAACGCTGCAGCCCGAAACCCGCCCGGCCGGCCTAGTATTGTCTTCGGTTGGTGACGTTCGCTGATCCGTTGGGTGCCACTGGTCCCGACGTCACGTCGGGATCCGCCAGTGCTCGGGCGACCACCATGCCCGCTTGTCCCATGACGAAACGGGCTTGCCGAAAACGGCACTCGCGCTGGAACGTTACGCCGCGGCCTTCGCCGCCTGGCTCGCCCGCTCGAGCAGAACCTCGAACGCCTCGGGATCGTGGATCGCCAGCTCGCTGAGCATCTTGCGGTTCAGCGCGATGTTGGCCCGTTTCAGGCCACAGGCGAACTCGGCGTAACGGATCCCGTGCGCCCGGCAGGCCGCCGTGATGCGTACGATCCAGAGGGAACGGTAGTCGCGTTTCTTGAGCCGCCGGCCGATCCGCGCGTTGACGCCCGCCTTGCGAATGGCGTCCTTGGCGGTACAGAGCAGCTTGCTGCGCCCGAGACGATACCCGCGGGCGGCGTCGAGGATTCTTTTCTTGCGACGATGTTTCGCTGAACCCGGTCGTGAGCGAGGCATTCGATCAACTCCTTATGGTACCATCGCTGTTGTTGTCAGGGGGTTAGCCCAACCCAAGGGCCTCGCGTGCCCGCTTGGCATCGGCCTTGGGGAGCACAATCGTTCCCCGCATTTGCCGCTTGCGATCACCGCTCTTGCCGCTCATCAGATGGCCGCGGAACGACTGTTTCCGGACCACCTTGCCCCGGCCGGTCACCTTCACTCGCTTGGCTGTACCCTTGTGTGTCTTTTGCTTCGGCATAATCGTTGCACCTCTATTCGAGCCCCGCAGTATACCGCAAGCCCCCCGCCAGAGCAACCAGGAAAGGTGACTTGAGTTTCCGGGCAAGCCGGCCGTACAATGGGCCGGAAGGATGCCGAATAACCCCCTAACGGAGCCCGAACCGATGCCTGCCGACGAAATCGAGTTTGAGTGCGAAGAATCCATGGACAAGTCCGTCGACTACTTCCGCAAGGAGCTGCTCGGGGTACGCACCGGGCGGGCGTCCACGGGGCTGGTCGAGCACCTCAAGGTCGACATCGCATCATACGGCTCGACCATGGAACTCCGCGAAGTGGCCGCGATCTCCACGCCCGACCCGACGATGATCCTCGTCAAACCGTTCGACCCCACGACCATCAAGGACATCGAGCGTGCGATCCAGAACTCCGACATCGGCATCACGCCGATGGGCGACGGGAAGATGATCCGCCTGCCGGTGCCCCCGCTGTCCGGCGAACGCCGCCAACAACTCACGCAGCACATCAAGAAGCTTGCCGAGGCCCAGCGTGTCGCGATCCGCAACAGCCGGCGCGACGCCAACCGGAAGATCGACACGGAAGAAAAGGCCAGCACCCTCACTGAGGACGAGGCCGAGCGGCTCAAGAAGGCCATCCAGGATCTCACCGACAAGTACGAGAAGCAGGTGGACTCGATGCTGGACGCCAAGACCAGGGAGATTCAGGCGGTCTGACGCCGCATCCGCTGCGGGGCCGCGCGCCCGGCCGGGGACTGTCTATGCCGCTGTTCGATCAACACCTCCACTCCTGGCACTCGTTCGACTGCGAGGAGGCGCCGGAACAAAGCGTCCGTGCGGCCATCGAACAGGGTCTGGCGGGCATGACGTTCACCGATCACTTCGACACCCACCCGACCGAATGGCCGCTGTGCCGCTACGATTACGACCTGCTGCAAGAAGCAATCGCCGCCCTCCGCGACAAGTACGGCGACCAACTGTTCATTGGCCACGGCATCGAGATCTGCTATCAGCCGGAGCGCATGGACTTCATCCTCGATTACCTCAACAGCCACACGTTCGATGTGGTGCTGCTGAGCGTCCACTGGTTCGGCGGCCGCGCCCTGCACGTGCGCGACCACTGGGCGGGCCTGAGTCCGCGGACCGGCACCGAGGCCTATTTGCGCACCGTCCTGGAGGCGGCGGAGTTCGCCGGCACGTTCGTCCGGGACGGACAGCGCATGTTCGACATCCTCGGCCACCTGGACCTGGTCAAGCGCTACACGCAACGTTTCTTCGGCGAGGCGGACATCACCCCCTTCAGCGGCCTGATCGACGAGATTCTCAGCGCCAGCCTGGCCGCGGACCTCATCCCCGAGATCAACGCGAGCACCTGGCGGCAGGGGCTCGACGAGCCGAGCCCGGCCGACTGGGTCGTCCAGCGCTACGCCGCCATGGGCGGACGTTGCATGTCGATCGGCAGCGACGCCCACAGCGCCGAACACATCGGCGCCGGCCTGCGCGAAGCCGCAACCCTGCTCCTCGAAAACGGCATCCCGGCCATAGCCATCTTCCGCAACCGCCAGCGAGAACTGCTGCCCCTGCCCTGATCCGCAGCGACCGCCCCCCACATCGCAAGCCGCCCCCGGGGCGCTTACACGAAGGCGTCGACGGGCGCCGCCCCGAGCCGCTCGGCCATGCAAG
>JAFGKA010000566.1 GCA_016928855.1 Phycisphaerae bacterium | reverse complement strand
GAGCAGCCGCTGGCCTTCCATCGCGCCGGCCATCGGGGCTACGTCGCCGCCGTAGCCGATCGCCGTGCCCAGCACCCAGGCGACGATGCCGATCAGGCCGAGGAACTCGTGATCAGTCGGCGGACGCCACGAAACGGCGCTGGGGCCGCACTGCGCGATCAATGCTTCGTACAGCCCCATCGGCCCGCCGAAGTCGATCAGCACCAGCGCCATCAGCGAGATTGACGCTGCGATCATCACCAACGTCTGGATCAGATCGGATACGACGACGCCCATGTAGCCCGACAGCAGCACGTAGATCAGAATGACCGGAATGACGACGGCGAAGGTCTCGGCCTGGCTCCAGCCCAGCAGCGCAGCCATGATTTTGTGCAGGCCGAGCAGGCCCGAGCCTGTCCAGGCCACAACGGCAATGAACGCGCTGCGGAGCGACACCCACGAGCGTATGCCCAGCGCCGCCCGCCCGGCGAAGCGGAACTCGTAGAACTCCGGCGACGTGAAGATCCTCAGCCGCCTCCAGAACACCGCGAAGAGCAGCGCCCCGATCATCAGTGCCAGGCCGAAGCGGCTGATATACCACCAGCAGATGAACACGCCGCAGACGACCGTCAGCCCGCAATAGGTTGGTGCGACGTCGGCGTTCATGCAGGTGGCTGCATACGAAACGCCGGTTAGCCAGCCCGGCATGGTGCGGCCGGCCAGAAAGTAGTTCTCGAGTCCCTGCTGGGCGAATTTGCGGAAATACAGCCCCATCCCGATGAGCCCGGCCATGTACGCGCCCATCACGACATAGTCGGCTGTATGCAGTACAACGTAACCAAGCTCGAGCATCATGATTCGACACACACAGGAACAACTATATGGATGCGGTCAACACTTCCGCGCCATCCGCGCTGTCCATCCCCGTCCATAAGGTCCATCAATGTCCATTGCGTCGATCAATGGACCTTCTTCTACTCCTTCGCCATTCTTCGAAACGCCTCATAGCAGCAATACAGCCCTCGCGGCACATGGAAGCAGCCCTTCCACTTGCCGCCCTTGAGCGTCAGGAACGGCTTGCCCGCACGGTCGAGGTAGCCGAACCATTCGCCGAACTCCGGATCCGCGAACCGCGGCCACGTGTACTCATGCACCCGCTCGTACCATTTCCAGCAGTCATCTCGGCCGGTCAACAAATACGCGAGCGACAGCGCGACAAGCGACTCAATATGCACCCACCACATCTTGCGGTCCCATTCAAGCTGTTGCGGCGGCTTTCCGTCGGCGTCGAGGTAGTAGAAAATACCGCCGTGCTCGCGGTCCCATCCGTATTCCAGCAGACTGAGCATGATCTCCGTCGCCGTGTTGATCAAGACTGAATCGTTCCGGCGACGGGCGGCGCCCATGAGAAACGCCGCGACCTCGATGCCGTGGCCGGGCAGGCGCAGGCGCGTCTCGAAGCAGTCCGGGCGCGAGCCATCCGGCGCCACCTGCTCGTAGAAGAGGTTGTGTTTCTTGTCGTGGAACAGGGTGAGAATATCCGTGATGGCGGCGTCCATCGTCGCGTCCAGCTCGGCCGCGTCGAGCACCCCGTCGAGTTCCAGCGAAAGGTTGACCAGGATCATCGGCATCGCCAACGCTCGCAGCGGCCGCGTGCCGGGAAACGCCTTCGTGTATTGGCCTTTGGGATAATTCCTGCGCCGAAGAATATTGCGGAACGTCCGCACGGCGATGTCGCGGGCCTCGTCGTCGCCGGCTGCCAGGGCATACGCCCCGAAGCCCATCGCGGCGAAGCAATCCGAGAAGATGTTGTACGGCTGGACGAGCGGTCGGCCCTCACGCGTCAGAGAGAAGTACCAGTTGCCGTCGGCGTCCATGCCGTGCTGCTTCAGGAACGCGGCCCCGTGCCGGGCCGTCTCGAGCCAGTCGCCGCGGCGCTCGAGGTGGTTGTACAGAAAGCTGAACATCCAGATCTGTCGGGCCTGCAGCCACATGAACTTGTCGGTGTCGAAGACCGCGCCGGCCCGATCCAGGCAGGTGAAGTATCCGCCGCATTCACGGTCAATCGAATGCTTCTCCCAGAACGGGATTACGTCCTTCAGCAGCGCATCGTGGTAGAGGGTCTCCAGTTCCGCACATCGCTTGTTCATGCTGGTCTCCATGTCCACCGAATGACCTTTCACGCCTCCGAAGCTACAGCACGTCAGGCCGGCGAACCAGGAATTCGTCTGCGCCGCGGCCGCGTGCCAATGCGGTTTCCTGCTTTCCACGAGTATCGGTCAGGTGTCATTTCGTCAAATCGCCGCGGGAAACCGCGAGCCGCCGCCACGGGTCGCCATGACGGTCTCAAGGGCTGGCCGTGCCCGTCGTCGCGGCATCGGTGACAGGTTTCGCCTCGGGCAACTGCCTGCGGAACTCGTCCACGTAGAGTCCGATCTTGTCAACGGGAATCGGCTTGAAGCCCATCTTCAGAGCGGGGGAATCGGGCCGGAGGCGGAAATCCTGGTGGTCGACGTCCACGAAGTGCGGATCGATGTCCACGACGTTGTCCGTGATCTCCACTACGGCGTCCGTCAGCCCGTTCTGGAGGGCAAGCCATTTCTTGTTGTCGACCGCGATGTTGCGGACCACCTTATTGTACTTGGCCAGCGCCGGCTCGTCGGCGTAGAGGGTCAGCAGCTCGGGATAGCGCGTGCTCCAGGGCGGCTCCTTGTATGGAACGGCCGCCAGCCGATCGACGAGCGTATTGTCTGTCGAGTCGAAATAGTATTTCGCCCAGCCGAGGCCGCGCGAGTCCACGTGCACCGCGATGTCGCAGTTGACGAAGATGTTGTTCTCGATCGTGTTGTTCCGGCCGCCGCCGACGAGCACCGCCCGAAACACTTCATAACACACGTTTCCGAAGACGGTCGTGCCGCTGGCCCAGTCATCGAGGTAGATCGCCTGCGTGCCAACGTGGCTCTTGAAACGGCCGATGTGGTGAAAGTAGTTGTAGCGAATGACATTGCCCCGCCACGTCCAGTCGCGGCCCATGTAGAACGCGCCCGCGTCGTCCGTTTCCTTGCAGACGTTGTGGACCTCGTTGAACTCGATCAGGTGCTCGTTGCCGCTAAGCCCGAGGGCCATATGAGGGGCGTCGTGAATGAGATTGTGAGCGATGCGGCAGCCGACGCCGTTGGCGTTCACCGCCGTTCGATAGGTCCGGCTTGTGCGACTG
>JAFGKA010000565.1 GCA_016928855.1 Phycisphaerae bacterium | reverse complement strand
GTCCGGCTGCGCATCGGTCGGTATGTGATCCGGCAATGTCCACACTGCCTGCTGGCCTGGACGTGCGGGATCGAGATGGAACCGGGCGCCTTCTATGACAAGGCGTACTTCGTTGGAACGGACGCCAACGCGCCGAAGGGCTACGACGACTATTTCTCGCTGGCGACGGCGATGGAGCGCACGCACGCCCAGCGGCTTCGACGGCTGCGGCGTCTGGTGCCGGCGGCGCGGACGCTGCTGGATGTAGGCTGCGGGCCGGGTTTCTTCGTGCGGGCGGCCAGTGACGCCGGACTCGATGCCCGCGGGCTCGAGGTCTCGGCCTTCGCCGCGCAGTACGGCCGCGACCGGCTCGGCCAGGATGTCGTGACCGGGCCGATCGACGCAGCGAGCCTGGCCCAGGCCGGCGGCCCGTTCGACCTGATCACGCTGTGGGATGCGATCGAACACCTGCCCGCACCCGATGAGGCACTCCAGTTGCTGGCGGCGCGGCTGCGGCCCGACGGCATCCTGGCGCTGAGCACCGGCGACATCGGCTCGCTCGCGGCGCGGGCCTGCGGCCGCCGGTGGCATCTGTTCAACCTGCCGGAACATCTGTGGTTCTTTACGGTGCCGTCTTTAAGTCATGTCCTGCGGCGGGCTGGCCTGGACGTGGTGCGCGTGGAACGCGAGATTGGCTGGTACACGCTGCAATACCTGTTCGATCGGCTGCTACATTCGCTCGGCCGTGCGCCGATCCGGCTGCCGGCCGCGGTGTTCAATCGCCTCGCCGTGCCGGTCTCGCTGTTCGATATCGTGACGGTCTATGCCCGTAAGTCGGTGCCCCGTGAGGGGTCCGCTCTGCCATCATGAGGGAAGAAGCCAGGCGGCTTCGGAGCGATTGCGTGTTTCGTATTGGCAACGTTCAACTGGCGTCGAACCTGCTGCTGGCGCCGATCGCCCGGTACTGCGATCTGGCGTTCCGGCTGGTGGTCCGACCGCTTGGCGGGCTGGGCCTGGCGTACACGGAGCTGATCAACCCGCGCGGCCTGCTCGAGCGGACGCCGCAGTCGATGCGGCTGATCTCGACGGAGCCGGCCGATCAGCCGCTGGCCGTACAACTCTGCGGCTGCCGTGCCGACGAGCTGGCCGAGGCGGCCCGATGGTGCGAGGCGCAGGGCTTTGCCGTGATCGATCTGAACATGGGCTGTCCGGTCAAGAAGGTGTGGCAACGCGGCGGAGGAGCGGCGATGCTCCGCGATCCCGAAACGGCCGCGCGCGTGGCCGAGGCGATCGTCAAAGCGGTGCGGATTCCCGTGACCGTGAAGATACGGCTGGGCTGGGACGATTCGACGATCGTGGCGCCTGAACTGGCAACGGCGCTCGAAGCGGTGGGCATCGCTGCGATTGCCGTGCACGCCCGAACGGTAGCGCAGCGGTTCAGCGGCCCCGCGCGGCTCGATGAAATCGCCCGCGTGGTGCGGGCGGTACGAAACATTCCCGTGATCGGCAATGGCGATGTGCGATCCCCCGCCGACGCCCGCGCCATGATCGAACGCACCGGCTGCGCAGCGGTGATGATTGGACGATACGCGCTGCGCGAGCCGTGGGTCTTCCGCGACACACACGCCCTGCTGACGAATGGCACGGTCCCGCCGCCACCCTCGGTGGACGAGCGCATCGCACTGATGAACCGCCAGTTCGAGCACCTGCTGCGTCTGCATGGCGAGCGCCGGGCGATGCTCGCATTCCGCCAGCGCGTGACCTGGTACGCGAGCAAGCTCGGCATCCGCCGGATCGCCTGCGAGCCGCTGCGACACGCCCTCCACGCCGATGAGTACTGGCGATGGATTGCCACGGTCCCTGAAATAGCTGGCGCCACTGCTAGTGACCGCTAAATGACGCTATTGACTTCGTCGCCCCTCTTCCGAAACACAACGGCCCCGGCGGCGTCGGTCTGCGTTCAGGCGCTGACAAGGCGGCGGATGGCGTCGGTGATGAACCAGCCGCCGAAGCCGATGAGGGCCACGCCGCAAACGATCAGCACGATGCGCTGGCTTCGCTCGCCGAAGACGGTCGAGCCCCTGGAACCCGCCGACGACAGCACTTCGAGCCAGATCAGGTCGCAAAGCCAATGCACGACGGCGAAGAGGACAAACGCGGTGCTCCCAAGCTCGCGGGCGGCGATGGCCAGATTCAGCCCGACGGATGCCCACCAGATCAGGAAATAGGGATTGCCTGCCGTCAGAACCACGCCGATCCAGACGGGATTCATGCTGGCATACTGCGCGACCGGCCCGCTTGTCGACTCGAGATTGCGCAGCATCTGGCCGCCCATGAAGACCAGGAACCCGCCACCGGCCAGGCCGATGCCGATGGTGACCGGTGCCGATCGGATGAGGATACCCATACCCATCACGATCAGGATCATCAGCGGAAACTCGACGAGGCCATGCCCGATGGCGATCAGGGCGCCGGCGTGTCGTCGGCGGACGCCCGCGCCAAGTGTGGCGGCCGTGACCGGCCCCGGCGCGAGGACGCCGGAAAGCGAAACGGTGACGACGGTGATCAGGAAACTTATCACGGGGACACGCCTTCCGCGTTCTGGTGATCGTTCTTGACGGGCGCGCTGGCGTCGTCCGCCGCGGCTTCGGCAGCAGGGCTGGCCGTAATGCCCGCCGCGGCCAGGAATGCGGCGATGCGGTTGGTGTAGTCTCTGTTGTTGCCGCGGCCAGGGAAGTTGTTGTGGTCGCAGTCATACTCGACGTAGACGGCGCGCTCGCCAGCAATGGCCCCGAGCCGCCGGCCGTGTTCGACGGGAATGAGCGAATCCTGTGTGCCGTGGAAGATCAGCAGCGGTATGTCCAGTTCACCGATAACGCGATCCGTCCGAAACGGGTGCTTGGCCAGGAAGCTCGGAACGAAGTAGCTGCGAGCCATGCGCGCCACGCTCGAAAACGTCGATTGCAGGATCATCGCCGCCGGCGCGCGCTGGGCCGCGACCTGGGCCGCGACGCCGCCGCCGAGCGAACGGCCGTGAAGTACGATTCGCGATCGATCGACATCCTCCCGTTCGAGGAGTTGATCGTGGAACGCAACGACGTCGGCGACGATGCCCGCCTCCGTGGGCGTGCCGGCGCTGCGGCCATACCCGCGGTACTCGGGCAGCAGCACCGAGCAGCCCAGGCGATGATACAGCCCCACGATGTCGCGCTGCCCGTCGACGATCTCCGCATTGCCATGGCAGAAGATCACGACCGGCGCTGGGCGCTCCAGGCCGGCGGCCGGCGCGAGGCACAGCCAAGCCTCGGCCTCGCCGCCTTCATGCGAGAGCACGAGCCGCTCGGTTCGCGCATCGGACCAAGGCAGCGTCGGCGCCGCCGCCGGCGCCATGTCGGCCGGGAACACCAACTTGTCCTGATAGAAATACAGCACGGCGCACCACACAACGTATGCCAGCGCGACATACAGGACGGCTCGAATTCCGCGCGACCGCCACCGGCGCGAACGCGGATTGCCGGGCGGCGGGGCGGCCTGAACCTTCTTGTTCATAAGTCTACCTCGTCGATGGCTGGATTGCCGCGTCGGACAGCCGGTCAGACGTCCAGGGCGGTGCACTCTATCCAGAAACGGTGCCGCCGACAATGCGATCGGCCGCGAGACGCTGGCGACGCCGGCACGCTGGTTGATTCCAGTCGCCAGGTGTTTGTGGGGCCGCAGCGCGGTGTTGGACGACCGGTGATGCGTGAACTAAGATGAGGTCGGATGATGACAGAATCGCTCCGTGCTTTGCTTGAGGAAGTCCGTGCCGGTCGAACCGATGTCGAGGCGGCACTGGTCAAGCTGCGCCACCTGCCCTTCGAAGATCTCGGCTTCGCGAAGGT
>JAFGKA010000074.1 GCA_016928855.1 Phycisphaerae bacterium | reverse complement strand
GCCGAAACCATCGGCCTATTGCGCGGCCGCCGTGCTGAAAGATACGCTGTACGTCGCAGGCGGCCAGAGCGACCCCGCCGCAACTGACGGCATGGATGCGTTCTGGGCGCTTGACCTGCGTGACGAGAACGCGGACTGGCAATCTCTCGAAGCGTGGCCGGGGCCGGCACGCGTCTCGGCCGTGCTGGCAGCGCAGGATGAGAGGCTTGTTCTCTTCGGCGGTGCGGCCGACGCAATCGGGGCGACTCCACTGGCCGACGCCTACCGCTTTCGGCCCGCAAGCGGCTGGACGAAGGTTGCCGACGCGCCGATGCCGCTGGCGAATGTGCCGAGCGCCACGATGGGCCTGTCGCACGTACTGATCTTCGGTGCAGCGGTGCCGGGCGAAGGGGCAACCATCCTCGCGTATCACACCATTACGGATACGTGGACGACGATGGGCCACATGCCCGTACCGGCGGTGGGCGGGCGGGCAACGCAGCGGGATAACGAAATCGTCGTCGCCGGTCTCGCCCACGGGGTCCAGCGGTATCGCGAGGTCGAAGGGCGGGCGGCGTTTGGCGCGGTGAATTTCGTCGTGCTGGGCGTGTATCTCGCCGCCCTGGTCGGCATGGGAGCGTATTTTTCCAAGCGCGAGAACAGCACGGACGATTTCTTCCTCGGCGGTCGGCGGGTGCCGTGGTGGGCGGCCGGCCTGAGCATCTTCGGAACGCAGCTCAGCGCCCTGACGTTCATGGCGATTCCGGCGAAGGCCTACTCGACGGATTGGACGTTCCTGCTCGTGAACGCCACCATCGTGCTGGTCGCGCCGATTGTGGCCATCTTCTATGTACCGTTCTTCCGCCGGCTGGAGGTGACGACGGCCTATGAATACCTCGAACGCCGATTCAATCTGGCCGCGCGGCTCTTCGGCAGCGTGGTGTTCATCGCGTTGCAGATCGGACGCATGGGGATCGTGCTGTTCCTGCCATCGCTGGCGTTGGCGACGATCACGGGCATGAGCGTCACCACGTGCATTCTCGTGATGGGCGTGTTGAGCACGCTCTATACCGTCCTCGGCGGCATCGAGGCGGTCATCTGGACGGACGTCGTGCAGGTCTTCGTCCTGCTCGGCGGCGCAGCGCTGTGCCTTGTGTTGGTGGTGGTCCAAGTCGGCGGCGGAGCCGGCCATCTCGTGTCGCTCGCCGCGGCCGAGGGCAAGTTCCACGTGTTCAACTGGACGTGGGACTACACGCTCGCGGGCGTCTGGGTCGTGCTGGTCGGCAATTTCTTCGCAACGCTTGTGCCGTACAGTTCGGATCAGACGGTCATCCAGCGATACCTCACGACGGCGGATGAGACGAAGGCCAAGCAGGCGATCTGGGTCAACGCCATTCTGGCAATCCCGGCGACGCTTCTGTTCTTCACGCTGGGCACGGCCCTCTTCCTGTTCTATCAGGCGCACCCGGAACGGTTGAGCCCGACGACGCCGACGGACAGCATTCTGCCATGGTTCATTGCGCGGAATCTGCCGGTGGGCGTGTCGGGCCTCGTTGTCGCGGGTCTGTTCGCCGCGGCGATGTCGAGCCTGGACAGCAGCATGAACAGTGGTGCATCGGCGATCGTGACCGACTTCTACCGCCGGCTGGGCAGGCACGACGACGAGCAGCGATGTCTGCGGCTGGCGCGGTGGATCACGATCATCCTCGGCGCGATCGGAACCGGCACCGCCCTATGGATGGCCTCGTTCGGCGTCGCCTCGCTCTGGGATGCGTTCATCAAGCTGATGGGGCTGTTCGGCGGAAGCCTTGCAGGGATGTTCGCGTTGGGCATCTTCACCCGGGCACGCCGCGGCAACGGAGCGATCATCGGCGCAGTCACGAGCGCCGTCGTGGTCTATTGCGTGCAGCGATACACGGATGTGCATTTCTTCCTCTATGCCGCCGTGGGCGTCGTAAGCTGCATGGTCGTCGGCTACGTCAGCAGCCTCGTCGTGCCGGGACCGGGCGGGTCGCTCGAAGGATTGACCGCCTTGACAACAACCTTGCGCCAACCGCCAGGAACGCCGGGAAGAAGAGGAAGTGAACCACCAAGACCAGAGACACGAAGAAGAATGAACGATGAATGACCTCTTCTTTGTGTCTTTGTGCCTTTGTGGTTTAATGTCTTCATTCTGTCACCAGCTTCGTGGTGAGTGCGATGGTGAACCGGGCCACCCCGGCACTGCAGCGGCCGGCGTCTCGCCGGCCGGGGTTGTGCGCGTTACGGTGGCGTATCCGGGACGACGGCCGGCGAGACGCCGGCCGCTACGTTTCGCGATGCCGCGTTCCACGCGACATTGTCCTCAAAAATGGCATCCGGGCCTATCTCTGTTCTTCGGCGAATAGAAGGAATCATAGATGAAGCCCCTGCGAACGGATGAAATCAAAGGCAACTGGGCAACGGTGCTGCTCCCGATCAACGCCGACGACAGCATCGACTACGAGCGGCTGGCGGACGAAGTGGATGTGCTCGTCGCGGCCGGTGTGGACGGCATGTACTCCAACGGGACGGCCGGCGAGTTCTATACGCAGACCGAAGCCGAGTTCGATCGCGTCAGCGCCATTTTGGCCGAGCGCTGCGAAGCAGCAAGTGTTCCGTTCCAGATCGGCGCTTCACACATGAGCCCGCAGCTTTCGCTCGACCGCGTACGCCGCGCGGCACGGCTCGCGCCATCGGCGATTCAGGTGATCCTGTCGGACTGGTTCCCGCTGACCGTGGCGGAGAGCGTCGCCTGTCTCGAACGATACGCCGAGGTGGCCGATCCGGTGCCGCTGGTGCTCTACAACCCCCCACACGCCAAGCGCGTGCTCAAGCCGGAAACGCTCGGGGTCATCCGCCGGCGGGTGCCTGCCGTCGTCGGCGTAAAGGTCGCCGACGGCGATGAGGCGTGGTACGCCGCCATCCGCGAGCACGCGACCGGGCTGTCGGTCTTTGTGCCGGGCCACAACCTCGCGACGGGCTTCGCACGCGGGGCCGCCGGCGCTTACTCGAACGTGGCGTGTCTGCACCCGATCGGGGCGCAGCGGTGGTACTCGCAGATGCAGACCGACCTTGCGGCGGCGCTGGTAGTGGAAGGAAGAATTCAGCGCTTCTTGCGGGAGTGCATCCTTCCGTTCCACACGGAGCAGGGCTACTGTAACGCCGCGCTGGACAAGTGCATGGCGGTCATTGGCGGCTGGGCCGACGTCGGCTCGCGGCTGCGCTGGCCGTATCGGTTCATTCCGCAGGACGAAGCCGAACGCCTGCGGCCGCTCGCCCAGCGGGCGTTGCCGGAACTGTTTTCCGATTCGTAGAGGAGAGCCAATCGCATGATCATCGACACACTCGCCCACGCGGCCGCGTATCGACCGTGGAACAATTCGATTGCCAAGGCCATCGACTTCCTGCGACGCACGGATCTCGCCGCATTGTCCGATGGCCGGATTGAACTGACGGACAACGCCGAGTTCGCGATCGTACAACGCTACACGACCCAGCCGGCGGACACGAAGCGATGGGAGGCGCACCGCACTTACCTCGATTTCCAGTACGTCGTCGAGGGAACCGAATGGATGGGTTATGCACCAACCGAGCATCTCACCGTGGTTGAGCCCTACGACGCCGCCAAGGATATCGAATGGCTCGAAGGCGAAGGCAGTTTCATCCGGTTGCCCGCCGGCTCGTTCGCCATCCTCCTGCCCCAGGATGCCCACAAGCCGGGCATCGCCCTAGCCCAGCCCGAAGCGGTCAAGAAGATCGTATTCAAGCTGAAGGCCGCGGCCTGGCCGATCAAGGAGTGACGTTGCCGCACGCAAGGCCCCCGAACCACTTCCACAGTCTGGAAACACCGACGCGGAACGCCAGCGGCACTCTCTGAAGCGTAGCCATTTCGGAAACGCCAACGGCGTTCCACAACATAGCCCAGGGTCGCGACCCTGGGCTATGCTGTTGCAGCCCTTCGGGCTGCTGTACGGCTCAATCGTTCGCACCTTCGGCGTTGTCGGCCGGTGACACGCGAATCTGCTGGCTCAACGCAGTGACATTGTCGTATGTTACGTAGGCGGGGGCTTGGCCGTCGTCGGACAGCTCCGCCATGGCGCCTCGAACGAACCTGTCGAAGTCGTCCCGATCAACGACGATGTCGGCGTTGACACTGGGAGTCATTGATCCACCCTTGAGGCTGTCGGAGGGATTGAAACGGTGGAGCCCGACGTACATCGGGAAACTCGCCCGGGCTGGAGGGGCAGCTCGGGGCACATAGATCGCCCATTCGATCCGCTTGCCGTTCTTCTCGGTCCAGGCCAGGTGTCGGCCTTCGTATGTAATGTCCGCATCACGTCCGTACGGTTTGAGGCCGACTAACTCCACCGGCAGCTCGGGCAGCGGCCCGCCCACTTCAAGCGATGCGAACAAGTCCGCGCCGGCGGCAGGCTCGTCATGATCGATGCCCCGCCACGCCACGATCACGCTGCCGTCGTCGAGCGTGAAGCTGATCCGGATATCGAGCTCGAGATTGTTCACGCGCGGCCCGCCCTCGTCGTCAAGGTCCTTCACAACGGCGTCAGCTTTGGCGTTCGTGACGCTGTAACCGGCCGGTGGCTCGGTTTCGAACGTGCCGGCGGGGATCATCACGTCACGTTCAATTCGTTCGAACTGCCACACGGGTACCCACCCATGTTGGCCGAGCGTTCCCGGCGTGCTGCCACCCTGAATTCGGCGCCAGGTGTGGATCCGCCCCATCTGTCCTGTTTCCGGAGACAGCCAGCACTTCGCTTTCGCGCCGACATCGTTACTTCCCGCGAGTATCGCGTCGCTTTCCCAGATGTCGTACGTCACGCCTTCGATCGACTCCTGGCCAACCTTGGCGGAGTTGGAAGACTCGAACGGGTAGCCGAACATCATGGCGAACAGGCCGTTGGCGGCGCGGCGATGAATTAGAAGATGCTCGTAGGGGCTGTCTCTCACGAAAGAAACCGTCTTCTCCGTGTGATCGATCCGCATGCGATACTGGCCATCGCTGACATTCTCGTAAGGCGTGATCGACCACACGGCCCCCGATCCGCCGGTCCGCACGCCATAGCTGGCAGCCAACGTTCGACTCCGGCCATTCTCGAGGTCCAGCCACGTCTCCAAGGGAAACCATTTCTGCTCGTCGGGTGGCTCCGGACTGACCGCAACGCAGCCTCTGCCCTTGAAGTGGATCGTTCGCGTCGCGTCGAGAATCGCGGGTACGTCGGAGAAAGCGTACACGCGCCCGTTACCACCATCGCCAGGCCAGAAGCCTAAGACTACCAGGAGCACCGACGCAGCTATCGCTGACGCAACCAGAATGCGTCGTTTCATCTCATTGTCTCCAATCCATTGCCACCCGCGACCAACCAACCCCGGAGTAACCGGTTCGAGGCCCTCTGCAGGCAGCGAAGCCATTATTTCGTCACGAAGCCGATCGTGGTCGCGAACGAAGGATTCATGCACTCGACGCAATTGGTCATCGTACTGTTGGCTCATCGCACATCCTCGCGCCCGTCCTGCAGGACTCTGGCAAGCCGTTGTCGGGCACGCTCCAGGAGGCGATATATGCCCGCTTTCGAGAGCCCCAACACGACGCGAATCGCCTCGGCAGATTCACCCTGCAGATAGAACGCATGCAGGGCAAGGCGTTCTCGGTCGGGCAGCGATCGCACGGCGGCCGTCAGCTCGGCCAGCGTATGAATCTCAACATTGCAGTTCCCATCAGCCGCAACCTCAGGCACTTGTTCGACATACTCATGCCGATCACGCGCCCGTTGCCGTAGCCAGTCTCGGCACTGGTTGCGCGCGATCCCGACCAACCAGCCGGCGAATCGATGTGGATCGCGCAGGGTGCCCAGCCTGCAGTAGGCTCGTACGAAGACTTCCTGCGCTAGATCCTGGGCTGAAGCCAGATCGCCCGTAGCATCATGGCAAATTGCTCGGATCAGCGGCGCGTGCCGGTCGTACAGCCCAGCGTAGGCCGACCGGTCGCCATCGAGCACGGCTCGAACGAGATTCGCGTCACAACATGCCACGGAACGTCATCTCCCCAAGGTGATGGCCATCACAGATGAAGACGGTAGCCCGGCGACAATGTCTACTCAAATCCTGGTATCGCAGAATGAAATAAGCGCAGACGGCCTCACAGGCTGACCGCAAGAGATATGTGCAGCGTCGGTCTGGGCGAATCAGGCCCTCGTAATCTCCAGCACGCCACGGCCGGCGTCGCTGGGTAATGTGATCTGCAGCGTTCCCGATACGGCCTTCGCGACCTTGGCCGGCTGGCCCTGCCACACGACCTTGTAGTCCCGGTCGGCTGCCATCGTTGCCAGCACGGTGGCTGCGCCGCCCTTGCGGCCGCGGAGTTCGAGCTCGGCCCGCATGGAACACTGGTCGTCGCCGACGTCGCAGCGATGGACCCATGCGTCCAGCCCCACCGTGAGCCGGCCCGGCCGGTAGTACGCCGAGAACCATGACAAGACCGGCGTCGAGAGGCCGGAGAACTGATACCAGCCGGCGCCGCGCCGCGAGTGGATCAGGAAATGCTCGAAGCAGTGGTACGTCTCGTCCACTTCGGCCCGCCACAGATCGAGCGCCGTCTGTGCAATCTTCTCCGCAAACGCGGTCTCACCCAGATCGAGCATCGTCTTCCACATAAACCACTGATGCGGGAACCAGACGGCGCCGTTCCAGTAGCCATCCGTGCGGTAGTACGGCGCGGTCTGATCGACGGTGGACAGGCCGATCGGGCACCATAGCCGCCCTTCCGTCTTGAGGTGATCCAACAGCGTCGTCGTCTGCGCCGGCGTGCAGATGCCCGCCATCAGCGGCATCACCCCGTCGAGGCCCATGTTGAAGTTCGCACCCGATTCGTCGCGGAGCAGGCCGGTCGGCTCGCCTCGTTCGTTGTGCAGCACGTAACTGTAGTAGCCGACGTCGGGGTCCCACGAGTACTTCTGCAGCGGCTCGCTGAGCACGGCGATGTCGTCCTCGTAGCCTGGGATGTCGTCGGTCGCGCCGAGCACGCGGGCGGCCTGCGCCAGGATGCGGGCGGTGCGGATCACGTGCGAGCTGGTGATGGCACAGGCGGTGCGCTTCGCCATCTTCTGCTCATGCATGTAGACCTGCGGCGGGTAGTCGTCCCAGCCGGTGTTGTAGAAGTAATCCCAGGTCTGCAGCAGGTTCGACTCGAGCCGGCGCGTCGTGGAGCTGCCCAGCCGGCCGGCGAGGAACTGGTGATACTGCCGCAGGCGTGGGTAGAAGTATTCGAGCAGCCGGCGCGACTGCGTGCGGTTCCAGAGTTCGAGGAAGAGATAATGCTGCACCGGCACCGGCGTGCCATGGTGGATGAAGGCGTTCTCCGGATCGCCGGGCTCGGTCGTGTAGGTGTTGAGGCAGTCGATCGTGCGGTTGATGTCCAGCTCCGTCAGGCCGAGCCCGAGAAAGCCGGAATCCCACGTGTAGAGCGTGTCGTAGTACTTGCCGACCGTGTAGTGGCGGAAGTAGCTTCGCTTGGCGTAGACCGGAAAGATGACGTTCGTCAGCGTGGTCGCGGCCATGCGCTCCTGGCTGAAGCGATACGGCTCCCCCGCCGGCACGCACGCCATCTGGACCGCACGGCTCCGGGCTGCCGTATAGATGCGTTCGAGCTCGGCTTCGGACGCGTTGATACGCCCGATCGCTTCGGCGACTTCAGACTGCTCGCCGTCGGCAGCGATGCCGTAGACGACCCGCGTAGCGCCGGCCGGCAGGCTGATCGGACGCAGGTAGACGTTCGTGAAATGGCCCTTTTCGTCGCCGTGGAAAACGTTGCGAACGTGGTTCTGCGCATGAAAGCGCAGGAAGCGATCGAGTTCGCTGTTGAGTATCTCGCGGACCTGGTACGGCTCGAATTTCCAGGCGATGCCGTAATGCTGCGGCAGCTCGTCGTATTTCAGCAGGCGACTCTGCGAGACCGGGCCGGGCAGAATCGTCGGCTTGACGTTCACCGGAACATCTTCAAACGCCACCTCGGCAGCGCGGCTCGATCCAACGATGACAATGCCGTCGAAATCGATCGCAGCGCTGCCCTTGGAAACCAGCTCCAGCTCGTGTCGGCCGGCCGAGAGCGAACCTAGCTCCAACCGGCCCAGCGCGAACTCCTTTGCAGGCGGAAGCGACAGTTCCGTGCCGGACACGTCGAATCGAGCAGCCTTCTTCGACGGTTTGCGATAGCGCACGAGCAGCACGGCCGCATCGATTGGCTGCGGCAGGTTCACCGCGAAGCGAATCCGGTCGCCGGCGTCGCGCCCGAAGCGGCGTGCAATGCCGCCGCCGCCAACGAAGGCCGGGTCGCGCACCTCGGCGCGCCGGAGCCCGTCGGGCATCAGGCTATCCGTCGGCCGCGGCCGGGCGAACTGAAGATCCGCATAGTCGAGCGCATCGACCCACACCGCACCGGGCGGCAGCTTGACGAGAATACGCGGCGGCATCGATGGCCGATCCGGCCGTGCGCCACCGAGATTCAGCGACGCGAGATAGTGAAGGACCATGTCCTGGGCCACGTCCGTGCGGTTGACGAACTCGGCCCGGATGAGCCGGCTGTGCTCGGAGATCGCCGAGAACGAAACGTCGCAGTAGACGCGGTCCTTCCATTCGAGTTCGTAGCGATGCGAGAAGTAACTCAGGTCCGCCGCGGCCTCCCAGGGATGGTAGCCCGACTCCCAGTTGACGTTCGGCACCATCAGATAGCGACGGAAGTAGCCGGGGAACACGTTCAAGTCGAACCGCAGCCCCTGCCGCTTGTCGGCCACGTGCGAAAGCCCGTTGTACGAACGGCTGTAGCTGCCCCAGTCCGGCAGCCGTAGATCATGCGTGTGCGCCAGGCAGGACAGATCGCCGATCGGATCGACCGAACCCGGCGCCGCCCCGGCCTCGGCAACCGCGGCCGCCGAGCCACCGCCTGCCTTCAGCAAGCCATAACTCGCACCGGCCACAAGAGTTGTGCTCTTCAAGAACGCTCTACGGGATAAGGATCTGGTCATGGTCGCCGGATGATACTAGCCGGCTCCCGGAGTGTCACGCCAGCACGACCAGTTGCACGGATTCGCAACTGGGCTGCCTGCCAGGCTCCTTTTTTCGGTCCCTTACGGCTCGGCGCGTCGCAGACAGACGATGCCCCCAACTGCAAATGACAGTAGCCCGACGGCCGCGGCAATGCCGAATAGGCAGACGAGCTGATCATCGGTAATCCGCTGAGCGGGCGTTAGGGACAAGGCCGCGATGACAACTATCGCGGCGACGGTTCCGAGCGCCGCTGCCGCCGAGATTACGGGGCTCTTTAGCATCGAGGCGAAGAACCAAGCCAAGCCGAACAGCAGGATGCTACAGCAACCGCACATCGCCACCCCTATGATGCGATCGTCGTAGCCGAACGGCTTGGGACTGCTATTCCGCTGCAGCCACGTGATCGTACCCAGAACGGCCGCATTCAGTGCCCACATCGTCACGCAAGGCAACCCGGCTGCGATTGCCTTGCTCGCGACGGATGGACCTCGCGGAATCGGCAGGCCCGCCGCGAACTCCGCCGACCTGTCGGTCCGTTCACCCGCGATGGCGTTGCCGCCGAGAAACGCCGCCATGAAGACCGACAGCCACGCGCTCGCCCAACAAACGCCTTCCACGCCAGCAAGCCCGGACTGTGGGCCCGAAGACCAGAAGAGTTTATCCACCACCACAATAATCAGGCCCGCCACGTAGGGAGCGGCCGCCACGATCGCCACAGCCAACAGCACTCGGCTGTTCTGCCAGAAGTCTTTCCAGAGCAGATTTCTCATGAACACACCTCGCCGAAAGAAGAGGCGCCGTGAACCGCAAGACAACCGACACGCACACCCACACCCACACCGTCCGAAGTCGCTGTTCCCGTTTTGCGACTGCCTAGACACGATCACTTCACAGCTCTGCGCGTCGGAGAGAGATTACGGTCCCGGCCGCAAACGACAGCAGCCCACCGACGGTCGGAATCGCAATCAGACATACGAGCAGAGGAGTACTCAGGGGGCCTTTGGGCAGGAGCTCCCGCAAGGACACCACCGCGGTAGCCAACGTAGCAGCGGTTCCGATCGCTGCTGCCGCTGCAATTGCGGGGCTGTTCAGCAATGACGAAAAGAGCCAAGCTATGCCGAACAGCAGGACACCCACCGCACCGCACATCGTCATTGTGAGGACAGTGTCAATCAGGACACCATAGCTAGAAGACGTCTGATGCGCCGCTTGAATCAGCCAAGTGATGCTCAATACGCACATCGCGTTGAACATCCATAGTACCAGCCACGAAACCACCCCTATGGCTGCCTTGCTGGCAACGGATTGCCTTCGCGCGATTGGCAACAACGCTGCGAACTCTGCCGACCGATCTACCCGCTCGCCCGCGATGGCAGTGGCGCCAATAAACGCTGCCAGAATGACCGACAAGACCATGCCGGCGCCACACGCCTTGCCACCCGGCCCCGTCCAGGATCTCAGCGATGGATCCGAGACGAAATACTGCGTTGCACCAATGACCAGCGCTACGACGTACGGACCAACCGCCACAATCACCACGGCCAGCAGCACCCGACTGTTCTGCCAGAAGTCCTTCCAAAGCAGGTTTCTCATGACCGCACCTCACCGTACGTCATGGATGACGACGCCGTCTCCGTGCGCCCGCCGCGACGGCCACGGATATAGT
>JAFGKA010000564.1 GCA_016928855.1 Phycisphaerae bacterium | reverse complement strand
CCGGAGCGACCGCATATGCTCCCGCACGTGCTCGGCTATCTCCGCCGGGCCGGAAACCCCCACCAGCCGCGTGGATGGCTCCGACGGGTCCGTCGAGATCAGCTCGATGTCGCCAACGCCGAAGATGCGGTTCAGCAGCGTCTGATGCACGCGGATGTCGTCCACGCGGATCAACTCGGTCTGGTCGGTCGTCTTGCCCAGGATTCCCCGCCCGACGAACAGCCGCTGATTCGTAAGCCGATACCGCGTCCCGTAGACTTGCCACGCTGTCGGCACGAACAACCCCAACCCGCTCGCCAGAATGAGCAAGAACACGGTCTTGCCCAGCCAGGCGCCCTCAACCTGCGACCGGAAGTGAAGCCATGCCCAGAGCAGCAGGACCACCACCACAGCCCACAGCAGCCAGGTGCGGGCGTGATTTCTCCAGCTCGTTCGGCCATGCCATAGCTCGAGTTCCTCGCCGAGCGAGGGGCCGTCCGGCGTCGCTTTCAAAGAAGCCCCGACAGCCTCAGACCGCGACTCGTCCGCTCCGGCAGGTGTTGTACTCATACGATGACTCCCTGTGATACTTCGCGCCGTGTCCCAGCATGCGGCATTGTATCCGCGTGCTGCCGCAACGTCACGCCGGCCGAAGGCCGGTTGCCCGACCGGCCCGAGGGCCCGCCAACTTCACAAATCAGTCGGGAACGGGTAGACTCCCCCCCGAATCGGATTGCCGTCGCTCGGACACGCGACGTCCGATCAGGGCACCGGTGGAACACGCTCGGAAGCGCTGTTCTTTGCTTCATGCCGCCACCCACACGAAACGGGCAGGAAACCGGCGCTCGCATCCAAGGAGCAACTGGTATCGCAATTCATCACACCGCGATCGTGGATCCGAAAGCCGAGATCGACTCCTCTGCGGAGATCGGACCGTATGCGATCATCGACGGCCCGGTTCGCATCGGCGCGGGCACCCGCGTGTACTGGCATGCCACCGTCTGCGGGCGGACCGAGATCGGCCGCCACTGCTGCATCCATCCCTACGCCATCGTAGGGCACGCGCCGCAGGACCGGGCCTACGACGGCGGGGATACCGCATGCCGCATCGGCGACGAGACCATCGTGCGCGAGTATGCATCGATCCATCGCGGCACAGGCGAAGGCACGGCCACCGTCGTCGGCAAACGCTGCTTCCTCATGGCCAGTGCCCACGTAGGCCACAACTGCCAGATCGGCGACGACGTCACCCTTGTTAATGCCGTACTCCTGGCCGGCCATGTTACGGTCGGCAACGCCGCCTTTTTGGGCGGCATGGCGGGCGTCCACCAATTCGTCCGCATCGGCGAGTTGGCGATGGTGGGTGGACAAGCCTTGATCCGAATGGACGTACCGCCCTTCTTCACGGCCGTGCGCTTCGGCGAGTGTTCGGGCATCAACGTGGTCGGCTTGCGGCGGGCGGGCTTCAGTGGCGACGAACGCAAGGAGTTGCGCGGAGCCTATCGCACGCTCTACCGTTCCGGCCACACGTTCACGCATGCCGTCGGAGAGCTGGACAAGACTCTCCAGACCGCCCCCGGCCGCCGGCTGGTCGCGTTTCTGCTGGCGTCTTCGAAACGGGGCGTGACCGGAGGACGCTCTCGTCGTTTCGCCGACGCCTCCAATGACGACTGACTTGTCACGCGAGCGCGACTGTTCCCCTTCTCTGAATTGCGCAACAGGCCACCCGGAAGATGCCGGCCATGCGGGCGCGCCACACCGGCCGCTCAGTCTGCTGGCAGAACCTCAACGGCCTGGGCGATCGCTTCGGCGCCGTCATTTCCGGCGAAGCGGATCTCGATCACGCCGTTCTTCGGCTTGATGGTTTCGTACGTCAGATCCATCGCGTGCCGGGGCGATTTTGCCCGTTGAAGGACGTTCAGGCGTCCTTCCTTCTGCTGGCCGTTGATGGTGATCGTCATGGTACCCGCTGTCTGCTCGGACGGCCGGGTTTCCGCGAGGCGGATGCGGACCGTGTATCGGCCGGGCCCAACGGTGAAGAAGACCGTAAACGCCTCGGCGTGCATGCCGTATCGATACAGCTCCGGCTCCGGCGTGCCGTCGATGACGTCGGCGCGGGGCTGCGTCCACCAGTGTTTGGCGACGGTATCGATCCCGCCGGGGCCTTTCGGACAGATGACCTCGGTCGCCGGTCGCCAGCGATGGCCGGCGCGATCGACGTAGTCTCGTCGGTCGGGGTAGCCGAGGATGAAGCGCTGAGCATCGGTCGGGCCGCCGCCGGTGCCGAGGCCGCTATCACCCTGGGCGGCGGAAACCTGTGCGGCGTCCAGGCCGAGCGCGGTGCCCGTCGCGTGCGGGTTGGCTTGGCCGCGCGCGACGATCCGGAGTGTGTGTTCCCGCGGCGGCAGGCCGTTGCGGTAGTAGAGGATCTGCCGGTGCTTCGGGGCCGGTGACCAGCTATCGATGACGCAGAGCTGCTTGTCGCCGTCGAGGTAGACATCGGAGCGGCCGCCGTCCGGTCCGCAGCGGCCGACGATGCGGACCTGGTTGCCGACGAAAGTGACCGTAGCCGATGCGCCCGCGGCAGACGCGACGATGGCCCGGCCGCCGACGTCTTGTTCGTTGCGATCGACGGACCATTCGCCGTCGAGTTGCCAGTCGGCGTCGTCGATAACCGTCTGCGGGTCGGGGCCCGTGATGGTGATGGTGCGGGCGCCGTCGTGGCGGATCCGCACGATCGCATCGCCGCCGGGCAGGGGCTGGATCGAGTAGCCGTTGGAGGTCAGCGTGTCGCGGGCGGCCAGCGCAACGCCGTCGGCCTCGATGCGCTCCGGCGCGAACGCGAGCCGCAGGCAGTCCACGCCGCCAGCAGGGGCGCCGAAGGTGCGGTATTCGATGCAACCGTCGCCGTAGTGAATCGTCTGAACGGTCGATGAGGCGTGCAGCAGGTGATTCTCGCGGTTCGGCGCGAGGTGCTCGGGCAGCACCGCCATGTTCCGGATCATGAACACGATCGGGTTGAGCACCGCGATCTTGAACCAGTTCTGGGCGACGATCGGCTGATGGCTCAGCAGGCCGTCGATGATGTAGCCGGTGTCGGTGATGTCGTATGACGAGAGGATCGCCATGCGGCGGCCAAGTTCTCGTGCCCATTCGCTGTCAGTCTCGCGCGCGTATTGCAGGAACAGGCCGCACGTGCGCTGTGGGCCGTATCCGTTCGTGTCACGACAGCAGCTAACCGACTCGGTGTGGACCCAGGCGCCGGAATAGACACCGTTGCGCCCGGTGGGGTTGGGGCTGGTCCGGTTGAGCATGATCGTCATCAGGTTGCGGACGTCGGTTTGCCAATCGGGGAATCGCGCCTTGTTCTTCAGGATGTATCGAACGGTCCAGTAGACAACATTGTGGTTCGAGGAGCCACCCTCAGTGTCCCAGTAGTTGTAGCCCCAGCTCGGGTTGTCGGTCCAGGCGGGCAGCAGATCGTCGCGCAGGTAGGCCTCGCCGGCGTCGCGTGCGGCCAGCAGAACATCCCGGTGCGAGACCTCGCGCAGGGCGATCAGCTCGTCAAGCAGCGCGAGCACGTAGCTTATGCCGCCAGTCATGCGATTGCCGTCGGGCTGGCTGCCCCAGGGCACGTCTTCGGGGTTGGCGTAGCGGGGCCAGGGGGCCGCGCCCGGCTGGGGGTCGGCCTTCTCGGTGAAGAGCACGGCCCATCGCAGTGCGGTGTCCAGGTAAGCCTGCTCCTGCGTCATCTTGTACGCGTGGATCAACGCCACACCCATCGCGGCCACATTGTCGAGCTGGATGAAACCGTGAGAGTCGCACTCGCCGTAGAGCTCGCCCCGTGTCGGGGAGCTGACGATGATGCCGGGCCATGGGTGGTCGTCCGGGGTGAGGCAATGGCCGATGACGTAGTCGGCGGCGAGCTTGACCTGGCCGAATGCGTAGGGGTCGCCCGAATACATGTAGTACTCTTCCATGGCGAAGATGATCCGGGCGGCCCGCGGCCCGAGGTCGCCATTGTGCCAGTCTCGCTGTGCGAAGCCGCGGCGATTGGCGTCGGCCGAAATCTTCGGGATGCTGATCGTTCCATCCTCGGCGATGTGCCAGCGCCCGTTGTAGAGGAAGTGCGGCGCCGGCAGAACGGCCTCGTCGGGCTCGGTCCACGGGTATCGCTTGAGCGTTTCCACCGCGATACGAACGCGGAAGTCGGTCTGGCCATTCTGGCCGGTGTACCAGGGCACGATGACGCCGTGCTGGTCCTCAAAGGCCGGATGGGCGTAATAGCGTGGCGGTTCCGGTTCCGCGCCCCGCGTTACTGTCACCATCCGCAGGGACGCCAGCGCGACCACCATCCCGATTCGAAATTCTGTTGGCTTCATTCGCATTCGACTTCTCCGACCATAGTTCGCGAACGAACCTCCGCACGCGCCGAGGCCCCGCCTGTGGGCGGGATGATGTATTTCCCGATCGTGGTGAGACGAATCGACCGGCAGAGGGTATTGCCCTGTTGGGTAAGACGTCAATCGCGCCTCGGTATCGCATGCAGCGCACGAACGGACAAACAGGAAGAAAAGGCCCCCCCGCAAATCTATCCGGCGTCACGCACACTTGACAGAGTATGCCTCCTGCGGGCACGCTACCTGTTCCTCGACCCTCGGCGGAGACGGACAGATGACCCGATACCAGATTCTGAGTGCCCTGACCCTGCTCGTGTTGAGCCACGCGGCGGTGGGGCTGGAGCAGACGGACCGCATCCGGAGCCAGGCTGCCGCCGCCCACGCCGACGGTCGTACGTTCGACACGGCCACTGGCGATGACGTGCGGCACTTTCCGCCCGACCCGCAGGTCGACTTTCGGCACATCCAGCTCGACATGCGATTCGACGACCCGATGACCAAGTCCTTCGCGTGCACCGAGACGATCACGTTCCGCACGCGGGAGTTGCCGCTGCCCCGACTGACACTTGATGCGGTGGACGTCGACATCCAACGCATCAGCGACCTGGCGGGCAGCGCCCTGACCTTCCGCTACGACGGCGAGCGGCTGACGATCCGCTTCGCCGAGGCCCTGGCGGCGAGCACCGACGGCGGCGTGCGGATCGAGTACACCTGCCGCGATCCAAAGGATGGCATGTTCTTCGTGCTGCCTGACGACGCGTATCCGGACCGGCCGTTGCAGGTCCACACGCAGGGCCAGACCGAATCGAACCGTCACTGGTTCATCTGTCACGATCAT
>JAFGKA010000563.1 GCA_016928855.1 Phycisphaerae bacterium | reverse complement strand
CCCCCAGTGGCACGGGCTGTGACGTTGTGGATGCCGATAGCGACTCCGACGTGGATCTCACGGACTTCGGCGCGTTCAGCTATTGTTTCAACGGTCCGAACCGGCCACCGGCACACGGCACGGACTGCTACTGAACCGAAGCCGCGACCAGACACCCGAGACACAACCACGGCCCGCTCACGCCATGAGCGGGCCGTTGCATTGTCGTGCCTTGGTCGAAACAGACGACGCGATTGAACCCGTCAGTGAGACGGATCCGATGACACGGGCAGGGGCGAGTAGCCGCCGTCCCGCGCCTTGGCAAGTCGCTGATCCGCGAAGAGTTGGCCCATCGGCAGCTTTTCGTTGAGGTAGATGTAGATCCAGGTCGAAACAAACAGGCCAACGATGAAGAGCACGCCCGCCGCAACAAAGCCCCAGGGCACATAGCCGTACGTTCGATGGAAGACGATCGGCAGGATGATCACGTTGCCCAGCATGACAAACGTCTGAAACGGACGAATCCGCAGCGGACCGTTGATCTGGCTCGGCGCGACCCAGCCGAAGATATGGACGACGACGAAGTTGAACGTGAGCAGACCGAACACCACCGCGGCCGCGGGATGGACGAAGTACCAGTCGACGATACCCCAGATCACCGCGATCGACGCGGTCGGCCGCGCCAACGCCCGAATGATCAACAACCATGTCAGCTTGAAACCCAGCTTGGCCACAATCGTCTCCCGTTGAGGACCCGAACCGCAGGTATCGTAGGTCGCCGGGCCGGCCGACGTCAAGGAACCGCGCACGGTGGCACTTGACAGGGGGCGCGGCGGGAAGTATGGACAGATACACGTTCGCAACTCTTACAGGAGAGTGCCCATGTCTCGAACCGTGAAGATCCTGCTTGCGTTGACCGTGGCCACGTTGTTCAACGGCGTCAATTGCCTGACCAACCTGGCGAGATTCTGGTAGGCCGCACGCGATCACATCCGTCGAATGCCGATCCTGCGGCGAAGCGCCGTCAAGGACTCGGGAGACGGCGTGGCCGGAGAAGGAGGAATCATGCCGGACGCGTTTGACTGTCCATCGTGTGGCGAGCGGATCCAGGTCCACTTGGCGCCGGGAACGCCAATGAACTGCCCACGCTGCGCCGCGCCTGTCACCGTGCCGGTGGCCGCATCCGACGCCAGCATGCCGATGGCGGCACCCGTGTCGCCGTATGGGGCCGGCATGGCCCAGCCGGTCCGCACGGGGCTGGCCATTGCCGCAATGGTCTGCGGGATCGCCGGGGTGATCACATGTATATTCCCACTCGGCATCGTCGGCCTGGTGCTGGGCATCGTAGCGCTGGTCAAGACCGGCCGTGAGCCGCAGGTCTACGGCGGCCGCGGCATGGCCATCGCCGGCGTGTGCACGGGGGCGATCAGTACGCTGATCATCGTCCCTCTACTGCTCGTGTCGATCCTGCTCCCATCGTTCGCCCGCGCACGGGAGCTCTCGAAACGAGCGGTATGCAATGCGAACCTCAAGGGCATTGGCATGGCCATGGCGATGTACGCCAACGAAAACATGGAGGCCTTTCCGCCGGACCTCGATACGCTGGTTGCGGGCGGATCGATCAGCCAGGGCATGCTCACGTGTCCATCCGCCGACGCGGCTAACTACGTCTACATACGCGGCCTGACCACGGCGGCACCACCTGGCACGCCCCTGATCTACGAACCGATCGAAAACCATCACAACGATGGCGCCAACATTCTCTTCACGGACCTTCACGTGGAGTTCATCAAGCCGCCGAAACTGGATGAGATTCTTGCACCCTACCGGAACGCGGAACTGCCCGAGGCCGCGGACGAACTGAATCCCGAACGCCGCCGCGACAACGGGCGATAGCGAACAGCCATGACGGACACATCCCATAGCCCTGTGCGCGGCAGGCGAAAATGGATCGTTGCCGCAGTCACTGTGATGGTCCTGGTGATCGGCGTGATGACGTTCTATTGGCTAACCCACGTTCGCGAGCTGGCCGGTCCATCGATGTGTCGGGCAAACCTCATGGGGATCGGTACATCCTTATGGACCTATGCCAACGACTACGGTGGGGCCCTGCCACCGAATCTCGACGTCTTGCTCGCCGAGGGCAGCATTGTTGAGAGGCAGCTTCACTGTGACGTCGGCGACGAGAACGCCTATCTCTACATTCCCGGCCAGAGCACAACAGCCCCGGCCAGCACACCGGTGGCGTTCGAGCTGCTCGAAAACCACGGCGACGGCGCCCACGTTCTCTTCGTGGACGGACACGTGGAATTCCTCGAGCCGCCGAAGCTGGACATTATCCTCGCACCGTACCGGGCCGTCGCCACGCAAGCCACCACGCGCCCCGCCTGGTACAAACCGCAGCCGTAGGGCGCCAGCACCGAAGGGAGTAGCCCAACGCCATGCCTGACACGCGCCGATGTCCGGCCTGCGGCTCCGGATTCGAGACGGATACAGCATCGAGCACACCGGTGGCCTGTCCGCATTGTGGTGCACCCCTTGCAATCAGTGTGACAGCCGACCAAGCTTGCACCTCAAACAAACCGCTGACGCTGTCCTATGCACCCCGGGGAAAACGGCCACGAGACATCTTGGGCGTCGTCATAATCGCCGCCATCATCACGATCACGGTCCTCTTCGTCTGCCCGTTCCTCAAGATCACGAGACCGCATCGACACCCGATGTCAACGAGACTCCGCTGTGCGGCAAATCTGAACAACATCGGCACGGCCCTCGCCATGTACGCCTGTGACCACGACAACGCATTTCCACCGGACCTCCAAACGCTCGTCACCGAAGGGTATCTTGAATCAGATCGCTTGGTCTGTCCCTCGGCAGGCACCGCCAATTACATCTACATGCCTGGGCAGAATTGGAACGACGCGCCAGAGAACGTCCTGGTATACGAGCCGACGGCAAATCACGATAACGTGTTCGCCAACGTCCTCTTTGTCGACATGCATGTCGATTCGGTGACACCGACGCAACTGAAAACGATTCTTGCCCCAGCCGGGAATGGGGTCACGACGACGCCGGCACAGTAGGCGCACTTCTGATGCTCAGGCCAGCATTTCTTCTTCCATGTGCCACTTTTGTGTCGGTAGTGTCCGGGGACGTGCGACCTGTTCGGAGTCGCCACCAGGCGTGTCAGCGCGGAGAAAGCGATTGCGGGATAGCGTAGCGGTGGCGGCCTTCGAAGAACACTGCTCGCAGAGCAGTGGCACACTGAAGAAAAGACGCCGGTGCGGCTGGCAACCTACCCGCCAGCCTCTTCCTCTGCTTCTGCCTTCTGGCTTCTGCCTTCTGGCTGTTCTTCCCATGCTACTTCTTCGCCGAAGCGCGGACAGCGCGGTCGAAGGCCCAGGAGCGGATGTGGTTGACCTGCTCCTTCATCGTCTTTGACAGCGGGACGATCTGGCGCAGCGACGGCAACAGGTACTTGTCGGTCAGCGGCTCGTTGGCCAGCCGGGCCGAGATGATCGCCGCGACAACGCACTGCTCGATCTCGGCACCGGTCCAGCCGTCGGTGCGGCTGGCGACGAGTTCGACCGACAGGCCGGCTGGATCGACACCGCGTTTGCGCAGGTGGATCTCGAAGATCTGCTGGCGCTCGTCCTTGTCCGGCAGGTCGAGGAAGAACACCTGATCGAAGCGCCCCTTGCGAATCATCTCGGCCGGCAGCAGATCGATCCGGTTGGCCGTCGCCGCAACGAACAGCCCGAGCGGCTTTTCCTGCATCCACGTCAGGAAGAACGCGAAGATCCGGTCGAGCACACCGCTGCTCTCCTGATGGTGCGCCGAGATGCCCATCTCGATCTCGTCGAACCAGATGATCGCCGGTGCCACCTCTTCCATCGCCCGGCAGGCGTCGGCAAACAGCCGCTCGGCCCGGCCGAGGCCCTCGGCGAACACGCGCACCATGTCAATCCGGTACAGCGGCAGCTCGAACACGTTGGCAACGGATCGGGCCGACAGACTCTTGCCGCAGCCCGAGACGCCCATCAGCAGCAGGCCCTTGGGGACAATCTCCGCCGAAAGACTCTCGCGGGAATAGAACAGCTCGCGCCGCTCGGTAAGCCATTTTTTGAGCACCTCGACACCGCCGACATCCTCGATCGGCGCGGTGTCCGGCACGTATTCGATCAGGCCGGTCTTGCGCACCAGGAGGCGCTTCTCTTCCTGCAGTGTGGGTACGACGGACGGATCGAGCTTGCCGTGCACCGCGACGGCACGCCGGATTGCGTGGCGGGCCTCATTGAACGTCAGTCCCTGCAGCGCGCGGACCAGCATATAGGCCTGATCCTCCGCCAGGCCGGCTCCGAGGCGCTCGGCCTCTTCGCGCACCAGGCCGCCCAGCTCGACCACGTCCGGCGGCGGCAGGGTCAGGTACGCCACCTCGCGATGGAGTTCTTCGGGAATACGACGCACCGGCGCCAGGATCACGGCGAACTTGCCGGCGTTCATACACGCGGCATAGATGTCGCGCAGACGACGGCGGATCTCCGCGTCGCCGAGGTACTCATGGAAGTCCTTGAGCACGAAGATCGCGGGCTTTTCGTGCACGATCACATAATCGAGCATGCCGCGCGGCCCTTCGGGCTGCGCCTTCGCCGACCGACCGCCGTGCTGGAGCCCATCGGTCACGCTCCAGACGAACAGGTCCATCTTGGCGCCGCCACGCCCGGCAGCCGCCTGCGCGAGCAACGCACAGGCGCGGTCCTCCTCCGACGACTGCAGGTAAATGAGCGGCCGGGCTGAATCGATGACATCACGGATTGCGGCGAGACTCTTGCTTTCGGCTTCCTGCGTCATAACCCACCCACCGATAGAACACCATTGCCCAATACTGCCTGACCGTGTCAGTATGGACGTACCACGAAGCCTTGTACAGGCGCGGCATCCACGTGTTGCGGCACGGGAGATGACCGGGTGTCGAACCGTGGGCAAACCCGCCGGCGTTCAGCCGGTGGGCCTGCCCGAGCCAGCCTGCCGCAGGACGTACCCGGTCGCGCGCCATCCGACGGGGCGTGAATTTCACGGCCGAAGCCGGTACGATGGCCGCGACGTGAGGCCGGGCCATCCGCACTACCGCTGCCGGACCGGCCGTCATGCCCTGTCAGGAAGGAGTTTGCACGCGTGGCCACGGATATGGAACAGCGTTATGCCGAACGGCTGAAGCGGTACGTCACGGCCCTGCGGAACGGCAAGCCCGACCGCATCCCGATCCGCCCGTTCGCCGCCGAGTTCACCGCCAAGTACGCCGGCTACACCTGCCAGGAGGTCGTCCACGACTACGGGAAGGCGTTTGACGCTGCCCGCAAGTGTGCGGCCGACTTCGACTGGGACGCCGTTGTCGGCAACATGGTCTATGTCTGGACCGGGCTGACCCAGGCGATCGGGCTGCGGTACTACGGCGTACCCGGAATCGACGTCCCGCCCGACACCGGCTTCCAGTACCGCGAGCCGCCCGAGGGCCAGGCATTCATGCAGCCGGACGAATACGACGCCCTCATCGAAGACCCCACCGGCTTCCTGCTCAACGTGTGGCTGCCGCGGGTCTCGACCGATGTGGCCGCGGCCGGCGCGCCGACGTCGCTTCGGAACAATCTGTCGTTCCTGAAGGGCGGCATGGCCATGCTGCAGTACTTCTACGCCTTCGGCGGCCAGGCCGCACGGCTGCGAGCCGAATCGGGCACGGTCTCAGCGATCGCCGGCATCCTCAAGGCCCCGTTCGACATTCTCGCCGACAAGCTCCGCGGCTACATCGGGCTGGCGATGGACCTGTTCGAGCGGCCGGACAAGGTGCTGGCGGCCTGCGAGGCGCTGATGCCGCACATGACGCACGTCGCCCTGTCCGGCGCCGATCCGGACAAGAACGTCCCGATCACGATCTGGATGCACCGTGGCTGCGTACCGTTCATCTCGCACGAGCAGTTCCGGAACCTTTACTGGGCGACGCTCAAGCCGATCATCCAGGAGATCTGGTCACGCGGGCACCAGGTCCTGTTCTATGCCGAAGGCAACTGGAACATGCACCTCGACGCGTTCGCGGAGCTGCCTGACCAGAGCATCATCTATCATGCCGACAAGGGCGACATCTTCGAAATCCACAAGGCGATCGGCCACAAGTTCTGCCTGAGCGGTGGAATTCCGAATGATCTGCT
>JAFGKA010000562.1 GCA_016928855.1 Phycisphaerae bacterium | reverse complement strand
GAATTCCCGATGCACGCGTTCAGGTTGATCATGCTGCGTCCAGCCGCGATCCCGTGATCGCTCCTGGCATTCTCGCAGTAGGGTGACGTCAGGAAGGTATCGGCCACGAATTGGGCCACGGACTCCCACCACAGCCCGGTGCGCCCCTGGTCGACCCAGCCCTTCTCCGTCAGCGTTAGCGCGTGACCATACTCGTGTACGGTGACGCTGGCGTTCGTTATCGAGCTGGGCACGACTTCGATGTACGAAAGGCCTCTGCTGTAGTCGTACTGCATGAGTCCGGCGGCGCCGCTCAGATTCTCCGCGTAGGCATTGAACTTGTAGTACGTACCGCTGTCCTCGGTGATGGACAGCCCCGGCGAGCGCCAGCACCACTCCTCGACGAAGCACTGGTGCGCGGCCTCCAGAAGGTTCAGGACGGCGTCGGCAGAGCTCCCGGCATTGAAAACGACGAAGTGATCCGATTCTTCGTACGAAGAGCCACCGCCTCCGACGGCCAGATTGGGCTTGAACTCACTCGCGTCCGGGAGAGTGCAGGTTGGGTTGACGTCGGTCGAGGTGGCGGTGGTGGTGGATGTGGTAGTGCCCGTGGACGTCGCGGTGCCAGTCGAGGTGCTGGTGCCCGTGGAGGTGGCGGTGCCCGTGGACGTCGTTCCGCCATCGGCCCGAGTGTCCGCGCCGGCGTCCGCCTGCGTGGCCGTGGACGTGCGGGTGGTCGTGGCGGTACTGCCGTCAGGTCGCGCATCCGCACCCGCATCCTGCCGGGTTCCGCCGGTCGACGTCGCACCGCCCGCTGCCGTCGCGCCCCCGGAGGCCGTCGTGCCGCCCACTGCCGTCGTGCCGCCCGCTGCCGTCGTGCCGCCCGCCGCCGTCGTGCCGCCCGTGCCCCCGCTCCCGCCGGTCGAGGTCATGCCACCCACGCCCACCGTGCCACCCGCAGCCGCGCTGCCCCCGGTCCCGGGCGCACCGCCACTGGCCGATGTCGTCGTGGACGTTGATGGGGCGGATGATTCGCACCCCAGGGGAGCCAGTGCCGCCAGGACGCACAGCACGGCCAGTCTCTTGACGACCCTCGGACCTCGCTCTGCTGCTGTGGTCGGCGCGCTCGCCGCTCGGTCGGTCCGAAGGGTGGTCTTCATGAGGCTGCTCTCCCTTGGTGCAAGTAGAGTGAATGGCCGCATCCTATGGATTCGGTGGACAGAAACCGCGGTTCCGCCGGCGACCCTTCCTTGACGCGAGTTGCGCACGCGGGAGCTCGCGGACATCTCTTTGAAGTCGTCTGGCACGACCGCCACGGCTCAGACGGCAAGCTCGACCGTGAATGATGCACCGTGGATGGTGCCAGTAGTCCGTGGGAGTCGCGCGGAAAGACAGCCAGTCCCCGGGGCGCGCGATGGATGAAACGCATGCGCGGGAAGCGTCCTTGGTGGCCAATCTCGAGTAGAGACCCTTCGACGTCCTTGGTCGTGATCCCTGCTGGTACCTTGCGCACGCGGGTGAGGAAGCCGCGGGCACAGTGGCCTAAAGTGTTGTCGGTATTGGGCCGCATCCCACGCAGCTCCATGTGTTGCCGCATGCGCTCGACGGATCTCTGGATGTCGCTGGTCTCGGACATGGCTCCGCTTCTCAGAGATCCCCGGCCTGGCGATTTCGTGGGACGATTTCGACGACGACGCTCAGGACGGTACGGGGGTTCATTCCCTCCGGCAGGTGGCTATGTCCGGAGCGCCATGGTTGGCGAGCGCCGTTCCGGTACAGACGTTGCCGAGATCATCACCCTGACCGTTTTCGCCGATGCATTCCGGCGGCGAGACGGTCGGGTCACATAGCTGGTAGACGCTACTCATGTTTGCATGGCACCAGCTGTCCGTGGGGAGCACGCACTTGGCATGCCAACCGAAGTCGCCCCCGAGGAAGACCCCACAGCAAATCTGGCCAGCGGGACAGTCTGTCTTGCTGTGGCATTCGAGCGAGTAGCACCTGGGAGGTGGGCCGGGTTGGGCCGTTGACTCTGCGCAAGTGGTTCCTCCAGGGGAAATGCAGATCTCGTCGTACACCGTGGCGGTCGAGCTCGTGGTGACGATGCAGCACTCGCCGCCGTTGTTGGCGATCGGACAACCGTCAGACGTGTGCGTGCCACATGGCATCTTGGCGAGGACACATCTCGCTCCATCCGCCGTGCATTTGTAGCCCGAGGGACAGCCGGTCGTGCTCAGAGCGGTGCAGGAGGTAGCGCACGTGGTGGCGCTGGCGCAAAGCAAGTTGTTGGGGCAGGGCCCGGCCGAGGCTGGTATGCAGGATCCTGCCCCGCTGCAGTGGCCAAGCGGCGTGTAGCTTCCCTCGCCCACACACGAAGTGGTTCCGCAACTCCTGGTGATGCTCTGATAGCGGCAGGCCCCCGCGCCATCGCATGTCCCGTCCTGCCCGCATTCGTTGCCGGCATCCGTCTCGCACTCGGAGTCGGGGTCCGCTCCCGGTGAGACGGGGCGGCAGTATCCATTGGCCACGCCGGTCTTCGCCTGCGAGCACGCCATGCATTTCCCGGTGCACGCGTTCTCGCAACAAAACCCGTCCACGCAGGAGCCGAGCTGGCATTCATTGGGGGCGTTGCACGCGGCGCCTTGGGACTTCTTGCCCGTACAAGCCCCACCAGAGCAGAAGCTGCCGGTCAGGCAGTGCGAATCGCTTGCGCAGGAGGTCCGGCAAGCGTTCGAAGACGCGCAAACGAGGTTGTTGGCGCAGGATGTGACCGTGCCTGGCACGCAGGCGCCGGCGCTGCAAGCGCCTTGCGGAACGAAGACCGTTTCAGTCGGCTGCGATTGCGCGTTGGTCAAGGTCGTGCAACTAGCCTGTCCGCAGGCCGTCGTCGGCCAGGCACACTGTCCGTCTGCTGCGCCCGTGCAGCTTCCGCTGCAGTCAACGGTGCTGCCAGCACAGCTTCCATGCCCCGTATGCGGAGCGCCGGTCACGGGCTGGCACAGGCCGGTTTCGCAGGATTCGCAAGGGCCCGTGCAGGCACGATCGCAGCAATGTCCATCCGGCGAGCAAAGCAACCCCGCCGCGCAGGATGCGGAGCTTTGACAGGTCTGCCCCGGAGCGCCCGTACCTCCGCCTCTGCCGGAGCTGCCACCGGACCCGCCACCGGTGCCACCAGCGGTGCCGCCCGTGCCAGGGCTTCCGCCAAAGCCGCCACCGGTGCCAGCAAGTGGCGCATCAATCTGGCCGGTTCCCCCCGCTCCTCCCGCTCCGTCGGTTGTTGCCGCCCCCGCGCCACCGCCCACCCCGGCACCTCCCCGACCGCCCCTACCCAGCCCGCCAGTGCCTCCAACCTCGGCTCGCAGTCCGTCCACACCGCCGGACGAAGAAAGGAAGTCCACGGCACCATCCCTCGAAGGGCTGGAACCACCGTCGAGTCCGGGCTTGCCGCCCGTTGCAGGAGCCCCGTCGAGAGCCGAGCCACCACCCGCGCCGCCCGAGGCGTTCACGAGGGCGGCATCGGGGCCAGAGCCGTTCTTCCAGCAAGTGCTGCTGCTGGACTCACAGTAGTAGCCCTCGGGACACTTCTGCGATCCAGAGCCGCAGTGGAGCTTGCCGCTCTCGGGGCTCGACGGAGAACAACCGGAAATCGAGGCGACTGCCACATAGGCCGGTAGCCACTTCAGATAGCAACGAGGATCTCTCATGGTGTTCGCTCTGCAGGTAACTCGATGATGCAACTAGGCTGCCAGGATGCTTCACGATGCACAAGCAGGATACTCCAAAGAAATAGAGGGGACAGCCCCAGGGCCGGATCGTCGCCCGCCGATGTGTCGAGAAACTGAAGCAACAGTACAGGCGCTGTCATCGAAACACCCCATGGACACGCATGATTGTCCGATACCGGGATTGCGCCTGCTAGACACCTGACAACCGTGCGCGAGCAGCGCCTACTGGCAGCCCTGCCGCTTGGCCTTGAGTTGCTTGAGCTTCTGCACGTTGGCCTTGGCCACCGCGGGTAGCTTGGCTTCCGTGAAGGACGGATCGGGCTTGTACCAGGCGGCCTTGCCGAACTGCTTCTGCCACTTCGGCTTCGAGAAGACGTAGCCGAAGCGCGCGAAGATGCAGTTGCGCAGCTCGTCGTAGGCGTCGCATGACGGCACGTCGTTGAACGGGAAATCGATCTCGCAGAAGGTGTCGTCGTATTTCTTGCAGATCTTGCAGGCGTTCGACGCCAGCTCGTCGAAGCTGTAGAGGGTGAGCAGGGCGCACGCATCGCCGCAGGTCTCGGCGTCGAGGCCGGGCTTGCCGGCGGGTTCTGCCCCACCGCCGGATTCTGCGGACGTGGCGGCGTGGCTTGCCCCGGAGGAATTCTTCCCCTTCTCTTCGAGGAGAGCGACGATGTCCCCCTGGGCCCACTCGGCCGCAATATTGATGGCCGTCCTCCCCTGGCGGTCCTTCGCCCCCACGTCAGCGCCCTTGTCCACAAGTAGTCTCACGATCTCGAGATGGCCCTGCTTTGCTGCCGCCATCAGCGCCGTGTGCCCCTCTCCGTCCTTGGCATTCAAGTCAGCGCCCTTGCCCAAGAGGAGCTTCGCGATCGGCCCGTATCCCCGTTCTGCCGCCATGATCAAGCTCGTCCGCCGGTGTTTGTCCTTCGCATGGACGTCGGCCCCTCTTCCTAGGAGGGCCTTGACGATTTCGACCTGGTTGGCTTCCGCCGCTTGTAGGAGAGGGGTCCGACCAGAAGCTTCCTTGGCGTCGACCTCCGCCCCTTTCTCCAGGAGCAGCTTGGCAACGTCGGCGTGTCCACGACCCGCGGCAATGGCGAGGGCCGTTGCGCCGCTGCCGTCCCGTGCATCCACGGCCGCTCCTTTGTCGAGCAGGAGCTTTGCGACCTCGACATTTTTCGCCGTCATCAAGGCGGTTAGGCCGGCATTGTCCTTGGCGTCCACGCGCGCGCCCTTGGCCAAGAGCAGCTTTACGACTCGCGCATTCTGGGCCAGCAGCAGCGCGGTCGTACCGGTAGCGCTCGTCGCGTTCACCTCCGCGCCCTTGTCGAGCAAGAGCTTCACCACCTCCGGATGCCCAGCTTTCTTCGCGGCGGCCATCAGTGCGGTTCCGCGGACGCGATCCGTCGTTGCGTTCACTTGCGCACCCTTCGCCAAGAGGAGCCGCACGATCTCCGCCTTGCCGATAGCCGCCGCGAGGAAGAGGGCGTGCGAGCCCTCTTCATCCTTCGCCTCCGCCGCGCCACCCGCCGCCAGCGCGGAACGGACGGACGCAAGGTCGCCATCCTTCACCGCGCGCAGCAGCCGTGCATCCTTGGCATCGAGTAGCGGCACGGCCGGAGCAGCCAACAGTTTGTCGCCAAGCTCGCTCAAGTCCTCGCTGATCCCGGTGAAGACGTACGGTCCGGAATTCCGGCTCAGGTAGCCGGCACCAACCCGGAAGGTCTTCTCGCCGCTCACCTTCTTCACCCTCAGCTCGAATACGTAGGTGATCTCGAACCGACCGCCTTCGGAGTGGAAGTGCAAGGTGGGAACCCGCTTGATCGACGCGATCTTGTCGTCGGGATGCCGCCTCTGCCAATGCGTTTGGAGGTCCGCCGCCGCGCAGTCCCACCCGGGATGGGGAGGAGCAGCGATGGTCGCCTGGGGAAGAGCCAGCACCGCGAGCAAAGCCACGGCTACTCTTGGGTTTCGCATCGGTATGCTCCTCTCGCTGGGCAGACAGGGTTGAATCGAGCTGACCAGCCTACTCGCAGCCCTGCCGCTTGGCCTTGAGTTGCTTGAGCTTCTTCACGTTGGCCTTGGCCACCGCGGGCAGCTTGTCTTCCTTGAACGACGGGTCGGGCTTGTACCAGGGCAGCTTGCCGAATTGCTTCTGCCACTTCGGCTTCGAGAAGACGTAGCCGAAGCGCGCGAAGATGCAGTTGCGCAGCTCGTCGTACGCGTCGCACGAAGGCACGTCGTTGAACGGGAAGTCCATCTCG
>JAFGKA010000561.1 GCA_016928855.1 Phycisphaerae bacterium | reverse complement strand
GCTCAAAACCGTGTGGTCTCCCGATCGTCCAGCCGAGTCACCGATTGAACCGTTCGCACCGCGCCGTGATGCGGCATCGAAACTGAAATCAGCCTGCCGGTGGCCTACCCTGCGATAATATCCGACACTAGAAATCCGCAAAGCGGCGCGTGCCAGAAGCCGCCGGCCCGCAACAGGCTGCCTTGATGACCCCGGCAAGAACCGTATAGTGGCCGCCGATGAGATGCCTTGGCGTTCTGATTATCGCGGTGCTTGCCGTCGCCCTGGCCGGCTGCGAATCTTCGCAGCAGGTCATCGACCCGCTGCCGGCGCCGTTCTACCCCGAGCAGCGGCCCGTTCGCCCTCCCGAACCGCCACGTCCGCCCGAGCCACCCCCAACGCCGCCACGACCGACCGTCTCGCTCAGCGGCGCCACGATCGTGATCGACCCCGGCCACGGCGGCGGAAAACCAGGCGCCTGGCCGCGTGCGACGTCCAAGCTGCCGGAGAAGACGATCGTGCTGGACATCGCCAACCGCCTCGTCCAGGAGCTGCGCGCACGTGGTGCGAGGGTGATTCCCACACGAACCACCGACCTCGACGTCGATTTTGATGATCGCGCGAGAATCGCCGAGGAGAACCGCGCCGATCTGTTCGTCTCGATTCACGCCGACTCGGCCCCGCGGCGCAGCGCCTCGGGTACTGGCGTCCATGTCTACCTGAAGGCGTCAGCCGAAAGTGAGCAGGCCGCGCGGTGCATTATCGCCGCGTTCGAGAACGCCGGGATCGAGTGCCGCGGGCGGTTCCAGAACAACTTCGCCGTGCTTCGCGACCATTCGCGCCCCGCCGTCTTGATCGAATGCGGCTTCCTGACCAACCCCGGCGACGCGCGTCTGCTCAACACGCCCGAGCACCGTGCGGCGCTGGCCGCAACCATCGCCGCGGGCATCGCCGAATACTTCACGCGCTGACCGCGCCCCAGCGAGGTCATCGCCGTTGGGAGCACGGCCCAACAACAGGCATACCCGGGCCCCGAAGAAAGGATGTCACACCAGAATGAATGGAATGCTCATAAACCGCCTGATCCTTGCTCCGGCTTTGTTGCTTGTTTCCGGTTGCCTGGGCGCCCGCGAACCGGGGCAACCGGCCGCTGCCCGCCCCGCCAGCTTCGTGCTCTGGCAACTGCCCAACCAGACACAAAGCCAGATCATGTCCTACGTGATCCAGACGACCGGCGACAAGATCATCGTCATCGACGGTGGTACGACCGGCGACGCCGCGTATCTCAAGGGATTCCTTGCGGCGCTGGGCAACGAAGTGGAAGCCTGGATCATGTCCCATGCTCACGACGATCATTTCGGGGCGCTCGCAGCAATCCTCAACACGCCGGACGCACCACGGATCAAGACGCTATACGGCTCGATGCCGACCCTGGAATGGACGAAACAGCACTGCTACAGCGCGGACGCCGATCTGAAACCGTATGAGAAGTACCTTCAGGCTGTGCAACAAGCGAACCTGCACGAGGTGGATCTGGCACTGGGCGCCGACTTCATGATCGATACCGTGCGCGTGGAGGTGCTCGGCGTGCGAAATCCGGAAATCACCGAGAACGCCCTGAACAACTCCAGCCTGGTCTGGCGAATGTCCGACGCAGGCAAGTCCGTCCTCTTCACCGCCGATCTGGGCGTGGAAGGCGGCCGTAAGCTGATGAGCTCACCCTACGCCAAACGTCTCCCTGCCGACTACGTACAGATGGCCCATCATGGCCAGACGGGCGTGGACGAGGCGTTCTACCAGGCGGTCAATCCGACGTATTGCCTGTGGCCCACGCCGCGATGGCTCTGGGACAACGACAAGGGCGGCGGCAAAGGCTCCGGCCCCTGGAAAACGCTCCAAGTCCGGGCGTGGATGGACAAGCTCGCGATCCATCACCATTACGTCATGGCCGACGGCCTCTGCCGAATTGAGTAGGCCTGCCGAAAAAACTCTTGGCGTGCTCAGCGATTCAGCCGCCTTCTTCACGTTCCCGGTGCCCCCGCGGCAACCGCAACAGAGAGCGCGAATCGGCTGTCGGTCACTTCTCGACGTGCTTGCGGAACGTTTCGAGCAGCGGGTCGTCGCTGGCCTTCATGACGTCAAGCATCCTCGCCCGGAGGCGTTCGATCTCGGAACGATGCTTCGGTTCGTCAATCAGATTGTGCATCGCGAATGGATCGCTCTCGTAATCGTAGAACTCCTGCGGCACGCGATGCACGAAGAGTTCCACGCGGCTCGCGACGGCTTCATCGTCCTTGGCCGCGCGCTGCATCGCGGCAAACGTCAGGCCGCTCTGCGACTCGTTCTTGAAGACCGTGGTACCGTCCGACCACGGGCTGAAGATGTAGACCCATCGCCGCGTCTGGATCGACCGCATGGGATACGCGTTATTGGCCGACGTGCGGTTGAAGACCGTATAGACAAGATCCCGATCGGCCTGCCGCTCGCCGCATAGAACCGGCACGAACGACCGTCCATCCACGCCCGACACCGGCGCCAAGCCCGTCGCTTCGAGTATCGTCGGCATGAAGTCGATGCCGGAGATCATGTGCTCTTCTTCGACGCGGCCGGCCCGCGTCTTGCCGGGCCAGCGGACGATCCACGGCATGCGCGTGCTCGCACGGTAGCAATTCGTCTTGGCGAAGGGGAAAGCCATACCGTTGTCGCTGAGAAACATCACCAGCGTGTTGTCGGCGAAGCCGGTTTCCTCCAGCGCCCGCAACACCTCGCCGACCGTCTGGTCGCAGCGATGCACGGAACTGTAGTACTGGGCCACTTCCTTGCGAACGTTGGGCAGATCTGGCAGGAAGCCCGGCATGTCCACCTCGTCCGGGCGGTAGTAACGATCGGCTGGCGGAAAACCCCCAACAGCGACGCGGTTCTTTCGTTTCGCCCGCCGTTCGGCCCGATCCTGCTCGCCATCGCTGCCGGCGAACGGCCGATGTGGATCGTGCGAGTTCGCCATCAGGAAGAACGGACGCCCCGCCGCCTTGGCCCCTTCGAAGAACCGCTTGGCGTGTTCGTAGTAGAGTTCCGGACTGCGGCCCTGGCCGAGTTCTTCGGGATGCACGATCGTGTCCCAGCAGAACTTGTCCTCCGGCGCCAGATGGATCACCTTCGCGAAGATGCCGTTGAGATAGCCAGCCTGGCGCAGCGACTCCTGCAACGTCGGCACGTCGCGGTGAATCGGCTCGAAGCCCATGCCGCCGTTACGATGCGGGTAACGCCCCGTCATCAGCACCTCGCGGGACGGCTGGCAGACCGCGACGGTCACATGGGCGTGCGTGAATCGCATCCCCTCGGCCGCGAGTTTGTCGAGGTGCGGCGTGATGTCGGGCGTCTTGTTGCCGCACACCCCGAGCGAATGAAAGTCCATGTCATCCGCGGTAATCAGCAGCACATTGAGTCGGCCCGCTGGCCCCGACGACGGCACCGCCGCCGCCGGCGCGGCGGCATGCGCCCACAATACGGAGACCAGCAAGACCCCACACACGGCAAACAGGGATGAGCGGCACATGGACGAGCCTCCAATGCAAGGGCTTCGTATGGAAGACGGATCATGCCCTCTCGAACGGCCAAGGCATGATACCCGATCGTCCCCTACTGCTCTACTGTTCACCTGCTCTCGCCCGAAGGGCGTGTGCCACTGCTCTGTGAGCTTGCTGTTACCCACATCTTTGGAATGTGGCCTCAGCAAGGGCGGGAACGTGGACAGGCCGCGCCTGCGGAGACCTGCGG
>JAFGKA010000073.1 GCA_016928855.1 Phycisphaerae bacterium | reverse complement strand
CATCTTCGGCCGACCGCCGTTGGCGGGCACGAACCGGACGCTCGCCGTCCGCAGCCCGCGGAGCACGCCGTCGGTGCCGAGGAACTCCGCCGTCGTGAGGCTCCAGTGCCGCTCGACGCCTTCGCGGTGCGAGGAGCTGGTGCGGAGCTTCATCGGCCAGTACGGCCACGGCTGATGCGGCGGTCGGTCTTCAGGCGGTCGCTCCAGGATTTCGAACTGCGTGATCGACTTGGCGCCGTGGCGGTTGGCCGTGCCGATGCAGTCGCTGCCCGTATCGCCGCCGCCGATGACGATCACGTGCTTGTCCTTCGCGGAGATTAGCTCGATGCCTTCCGCCGTGAGGTCATCGCCGGCGACGCGCTTGTTCTGGCGCCAGAGAAAGTCCATCGCGAAGTGAATGCCGTTCAGCTCGCGCCCGGGGATCGGCAGGTCACGCGGCTTGGTCGCGCCGCCACAGAGCACGATTGCGTCAAACTCGTCGTGCAACCGGTCGGCCGGGATGTCGATGCCGATGTTCGCCTTCGTCTTGAACGTGATCCCTTCGGCTTCGAGGATCTTCAGCCGGCGGTCGATCACGTGCTTTTCGAGCTTGAAGTCGGGAATGCCGTAGCGCAGCAGGCCGCCGATCCGGTCCGCCCGTTCGAACACGGTGACCGTGTGGCCGGCGCGGTTCAACTGCTGCGCGCAGGCCAGGCCCGCGGGCCCTGAGCCGACGACGGCGACGCTCTTGCCGGTGCGCGTCTCGGGCGGTTCGGGCCGGATCCAACCGGCGGCGAACGCGTGTTCAACGATCGCCTTCTCGATCTGTTCGATCGTGACCGGCGGTTCGTTGATGCCGAGCACGCAGGCTTCCTCACACGGCGCGGGGCAGATCCGCCCGGTGAACTCGGGGAAGTTGTTGGTGGCGTGCAGCACGTCGATCGCCCGCCGCCACTGATCGCGGTAGGCCAGGTCGTTGAAGTCCGGGATGATGTTGCCCAGCGGACAGCCGGTATGACAGAACGGCACGCCGCAATCCATGCAGCGCGCGGCCTGTCGCTTGAGCCGGTCCTCGGGGAAGCGCTCGTAGACCTCGCGCGAGTCTTTGACGCGTTCGGCGATGGGGCGCTCCGCGGCCGTCTCGCGGGGGTATTCGATAAATCCGGTTGGCTTGCCCACGTTATACCTTCTCCAGTGTTCGGCGGCCGACAGCCTTGGCCGGGCGCTGGTTGGGTTGTTCCTGCATCTCCTGCTCGGCCGCGAGCCGCTCAAGGGCACGCTTGTATTCGGTCGGCATCACCTTCACGAACTTGGCCAGCATCGTTTCCCAGTTGTCGAGGACCTTGCGGGCGACGGTGCTGCTTGTGTGGTGGTAGTGCTCCTCGATCAGCTCGCGCAGCTCGGCGATGTCATCGGCGTCGGTGACCTTCTCCAGTTCCACCATTTCGAGGTTGCACCGGAAGCGGCCGAAGTCACCAACTTCGTCGAGCACGTACGCGATGCCGCCGCTCATGCCCGCGGCGAAGTTGCGGCCGGTGCCGCCGAGAATCACCGCCCGACCGCCGGTCATGTATTCACAGCCGTGATCGCCCACACCCTCGACGACCGCGCGAGCACCACTGTTGCGGACGCAGAACCGCTCGCCGGCGATGCCGCGGATGAATACGTTGCCGCTTGTCGCGCCGTACAGGGCGACGTTGCCGATGAGGATGTTCTCTTCGGGGACGAACGTGGATTCCGGCGGCGGCTCGATCACGACGGTCGCGCCGCTGAGTCCCTTGCAGAAGTAGTCGTTCGCGTCGCCGTCCACGCGGACGAGCAGCCCGCGGGCCGCGAACGCGCAGAAGCTCTGGCCGGCCGAGCCGGTGCATCGGATCGTGATCGTGTTCTCGGGCAGGCCCTCCTCGCCGTAGCGTTTCGAGATCTCGCTGCTGAGCATCGTGCCGATGGTCCGGTTGATGTTGCGGATCGGCAGGTCAATCGTCACCTTCCGGCCGTGCGCGAGAGCCGGCTCGGCCTGGCGGATGAGTTCGTGATCGAGGGCCTTGTCCAGCCCGTGGTCCTGCGGTTCGCTGCAGTGCGTGCCGATGTGCGCGGGCACCTCGGGCTTGTGCAGGATACGCGACAGGTCGAGCCCACGGGCCTTGTAGTGATCCACGGCGGGCCGGACGTCGAGCTTGTCGGCGCGGCCGACCATCTCGTCGATCGTCCGGAAGCCGAGCCGGGCCATGATCCTCCGAAGCTCTTCCGCGACGAAGTGCAGGTAGTTGATCACGTGCTCGGGCTTGCCCGCGAATTTCTTGCGGAGTTCCGGATCCTGCGTGGCCACCCCGACGGGACAGGTGTTCAGGTGGCATTTGCGCATCAGGATGCAGCCGCTGACAACCAGCGGGGCCGTCGCGAAGCCGAACTCCTCGGCGCCGAGCAGGCAGGCGATGGCGACGTCGCGCCCGGTCTTGAGTTGCCCATCACACTCGACGACGATCCGGCTGCGCAGGTCGTTGAGCACGAGCGTCTGGTGTGTCTCGGCGATGCCGAGTTCCCACGGCACACCCGCATGCTTGATGGATGTTTGCGGCGAGGCGCCCGTGCCGCCATCATGGCCGCTGATCAGCACGACGTCGGCCTTGCCCTTCGCGACGCCCGCGGCGACGATGCCGACGCCGACCTCCGCGACGAGCTTGACGTTGATTCGAGCGTCGCGGTTGGCGTTCTTGAGGTCGTGAATCAGTTGCGCGAGGTCCTCGATCGAGTAGATATCGTGGTGCGGCGGCGGTGAGATCAACTGCACGTACGGGGTCGCGTGGCGCACCTTCGCGATCCAGGGATAGACTTTTTCTGCCGGGAGCTGCCCACCCTCGCCGGGTTTAGCACCCTGGGCCATCTTGATCTGAAGCTCGCGGGCGTTGACCAGATAGTTGTTCGTGACGCCGAAGCGGGCCGAGGCGACCTGCTTGATCGCGCTGTTGCGCCACGTGCCGTCGGGCTCCTTCGCGTAGCGGGCCGGGTCTTCGCCGCCTTCGCCGCTGTTGCTCTTGCCGCCGAGACGGTTCATCGCGATGGCGAGCGTTTCGTGCGCTTCACGGCTGATCGAGCCGTAGCTCATCGCGCCGGTCTTGAACCGTTTGACGATCTCGGTCCAGGGCTCGACCTCATCAAGCGGGACCGCGTCGTTCGGGTCCGGCTTGAATTCCAGCAGCCCCCGTAGCGTGCACAGCGCGCGGCTCTGATCGTTGATCAGTGTCGAGTATTCCTCGTAGGTCTTCGCGTTGTTGGTGCGGCTGGATTCCTGCAGCTTGGCGATGGCCAGCGGACTGAAGAGGTGGCGTTCTCCATTGCGTCGCCACTGGTACTGCCCGCCGACGTGGAGGTCGAGGCTCTGGGCCACGCGCCGCTCGGGATAGGCGTGGCCGTGGCGCGCCTGAACGTCCTGCGCGACAATGTCGATGCCGATACCGCCGATACGCGATGGGGTTCGCGTGAAGTACGCCCGGATGAACCCTGCATCCAGCCCGATCGCCTCGAAGATCTGCGCGCCGCGGTAACTCTGCAGCGTCGAGACGCCCATCTTCGACATGACCTTGAGCATGCCGGTGTCGATCGCCTTGATGAAGTGGCGCATCGCCGTATCGCAATCCACATCCGGCAGGCGGCCGTCACGGATCATGGCGTCGAGCGTCTCGAACGCGAGATACGGATTTACCGCGCCCGCGCCATAGCCGAACAGCAGGCAGAAGTGATGTACCTCGCGCGGCTCGCCACTCTCGACGACGAGGCCGCACCGTGTGCGCTTGCTCTCGCGCACGAGATGATGATGCACTCCAGCCGTCGCCAGCAGCGCCGGGATCGGCGCGTGCCGGGCGTCCATGCCGCGGTCGGAAAGGATGAGAATCGCGTACCCGTCGTCCACCGCTTTGGATGCGGCGGCGCACAGGTCGGTCATCGCCCGTTCAAGCGCCGCCCCGCCCTCGGCCACGTGGTACAGCATGGGCAGCGTGATCGAACGGATCTCGCCCGTGTTGATCTCCCGAGTTTTCGCCAGTTCGGCGTTGGTCAGGACCGGCCGGGGCAGCTTGAGCTGATGGCAGTGCTTCGGCGTCTCCTGGAACAGGTCCTGCTCGGCGCCGATGTTGGTGACGAGCGAGGTGACCAGTTCCTCGCGAATCGCGTCCAGCGGCGGGTTGGTGACCTGGGCGAAGAGCTGCTTGAAGTAGTTGTAGAGCAACACGGGCTGGTCCGACAGCACGGCCAGCGGGGTGTCGTTGCCCATCGAGCCGATCGGCTCCTTGCCGGCCTGCGCCATCGGAGCGATGAGGATCCGGAGGTCTTCCTGCGTGTAGCCGAACGCGCGTTGCCGCGTCACGAGCGTATCGAGGTCCGTCGCGTGGATCTGCTTCGGCTCCGGCAGCGTGTCGAGATTCACGAGGTTCTCGTTCAGCCACACGCGGTACGGCTTGCGCTGGCTCATCTCGGCCTTGATCTCGGCGTCATCGACGATGCGGCCTTCGTCCGTGTTGACGAGGAACATGCGCCCCGGCTCAAGCCGGCCCTTCTTCACGATATTCGCCGGATCGACATCCACCACGCCCGTTTCCGAGCCCATGATGACCAGGCCGTCCTTCGTGACGGTGTAGCGCGATGGCCGAAGTCCGTTGCGATCCAGCATGGCGCCGATGCAGTGGCCGTCGGTGAACGCGATCGAGGCGGGGCCGTCCCACGGTTCCATCAGGCACGAGTGGTACTCGTAGAACGCCTTCTTTTCGTCGCTCATCGTCTCGTGGTTCTGCCACGCTTCCGGGATCAGCATCATCGCCGCATGGGGCAGGGACCGGCCCGTGTGGTAAAGCAGCTCGATCGCGTTGTCGAGCACGGCCGAGTCGCTTACCCCCTCCATGAGGACGGGGAAGAGCTTGGCCATGTCCTCGCCGAACAGCGGGGACTCGAAGAGCCCCTGGCGGGCCCGCATCCAGTTCATGTTGCCGCGCAGCGTGTTGATCTCGCCGTTGTGGCAGAGGAATCGAAACGGCTGCGCAAGGTTCCATGTCGGGAACGTGTTCGTGCTGTAGCGTTGATGAACCAGCGCCACGCCGCTGGCCATCGTCGGGTCGCGCAGGTCCGCGTAGTACGGCTCGATCTGATCGGCGAGCAGCAGGCCCTTGTAGACCACCGTGTTGCAGGACAGGCTCGCCGGATGGAAGTACGCGCGCTGCGGCAGGTCCGACGAACGCACCCGGTGCTGAACGACCTTGCGGATGATGAACAGCTTGCGCTCGAACATGGCGGCGTCACGGACACCCTTGCCGCGGCCGATGAAGATCTGACGAACGACCGGCTCGACGGCCCGCGCGGTTTCGCCGATCGGCGCGTTGTTGGTTATGAGATCCCGCCAGCCCAACAGAACCTGGCCGTGCTCGCGGATGGTGGTCTCGAACCACTCGACGCAGGTGCGTTGCTGCTCAGGATCGCGCGGGAGGAAGACCGTCCCGACGCCGTATTCCTGAGCGTCGGGCAGCCGGATGCCGATTTCGCCACACTTGTTTCGCAGGAACGCGTGCGGGATCTGCATGAGCACGCCGGCGCCGTCGCCCGTCTTCGGGTCGCAGCCGCAGGCGCCGCGGTGCGTCAGGTTCACGAGGATTTCCAGCGCTTTGTGGACGATCGCATGCGATTTCTCGCCCTTCAGGCTGCAGATGAACCCGACCCCGCACGCGTCGCGTTCGAACTGCGGATCGTACAAACCCTGTTCTGGTGGATATCCCATTGGGTGCATATCTGTCTTACCTTGCTCCGGCCCGCGACCGCTGTCGGCTCGGACGGGGAAGGGGTTGCGCTTGCGCAGCCCGCTCGCCGTTGCCCGTTTCGCTGGTCAAGCCGAGGTGGTTGCCCTTCAAGAGTTCAATGAAGCTCTCAATAGCCGGCGTCAGCGGGCGGCCGCGCCGGTGAACAATGCCGAGTGGCCGGATCAGGTCCAGCCGCAGGCCCTTTGCAATAGCCAGCGAGCCGTTGGCAACCTCACGCCGTACCGTCGGGGCCGGCAGGATCGAGATGCCCGCATCGATCTCGATGCCACGCTTGATCGCCTCGATGTTATCAAACGCCATCACGACGTTGATCTTGACGTGATGTTCCCGCAGGTAGCGGTCCACGTGGCGGCGCAACGTGAGATCCTCGTCGGCCGCCACGAAATCCTCACCGGACAAATCCGCAGGAGCCAACTCGGTGGCGGACGCGAAGCGGTGGCTCGGGTGGCAGACCACAACCATCGGTTCCTTCCGCCACGGGATTACCTCAAGCTCACGGAGACTTCGCGGGAACGATATCAGTCCGAGGTCGGCCTCCTCCGCGAGCACCTTCTCGTAGACCTTGTCCGGATGGAGGTAGTCCAGGCGGACGTTACCGTTGGGGTGGTGCGCCAGGAACCGCCGGACGTATTGGTTCATGTCGTAGAGTCCGACCGAGTAGATCGAGGCGACGAGTACCTGGTTGGCGGCTTCGGTGCGCATGGCCTTCGCCTGAGTTTCGACGGCCAGGTAGCGGTCCATCAGGTCCCGGCAGCCCTCGTAGTACACGCGGCCTTCGGCCGTCAGCGAGAAGGGGCGTTTCGACCGGTCGATCAGCTTGACGCCGAGGCGTTTCTCGATCTGTGAGACGGCCTGGCTGGCCGCCGACTGGGACACGCCGTTGACCAACGCGCCGCGAGAGAAGCTTCGCTGCCGGACGACGTCACAAAAGATTTTAAGGCTATCCAACGTCATGGCCATCACCTGTTCATGAGGCGCCACGCCTCTGGTTATCCTCTTATCCTCGGTCACTGTACACCCAGAAGATTAACATGTCAAATAGTGATAACTTTCACTATTAACACGGCTTATTATAAGGCGCCGTTCTGAGGGCGGCAGATACAATCGTAACGCTTTTTGAATAAATGGTTTATGTGTGATGCCGTTGGTGAT
>JAFGKA010000560.1 GCA_016928855.1 Phycisphaerae bacterium | reverse complement strand
GCGCTGCTGGCCGGTATTCCCGGCCAGATGGATCACCCGAAGGTGATCGCGGCCGTGGAACAGGTCGCCAAGGCGGCGAAGAAGACCGGGAAACACTGGGGTACGCCCGCGTTCTCGCTCGATCACGCCCGACACCTTCTGAAGATGGGCGCGACCTTCATCTCACACGGCACGGACATCCTGATGATCAAGGAAGGGCTCGAGCGGGTTCAGACCGAGTTCGCCTCGCTCGGCTTTCAGTTCAGGAACGGCTTCCGGCCCTCGATCGTCTGCTGATCGCGGCACCGAGTGCCGCTTTCGGTTGGCCAGTTTCGTTTCCTGTCAGCCGTGTTCCGTTGTCGGCAGAGCACTGGCGGGCGAGCCGCCAGTCGCACCCGCCGGGCCGACGAAAGTCACCAACCGAAAACGGCACGAGCGATGCCACTTCCTTGCTCCGATGCGATGGTTGTCACCGTGAGTCGCCCCCAAGGCGCGCCAGCACGTCGAGGCAGTAGATCAACGCTCGCGGCAGATGGAACGGGTCCTTCACCGGCAGCGCGACGACGTCCGTGATCGGCCGGCCCTGTCGGTCGAGCTTCTGGCGCCATTCGCCGTGCTTCGCGACGGGGTAATGCGCGTAGCTGTAGGCGCGGACTTTCTCATGCCATTCCAGGCACCATGCTTCACGGCAATGCTCGTACGCCAACAGCGTAGCGTACAGGCTTTCGGTGTGCGGCCACCACAGCTTCGAGTCCGGCCACCGCCACGCCACCTCCGGCCGACCGTCGGCATCGACCGCCAGAAACAGTCCGCCGTATTCGGCGTCCCAGCCGAACTCGAGGTGCCGCCGGATGGATTGGACCGCCCGGTCGAGCACATCGGTATTGGCGCCACCACTGGCAATATGCATCTGGAACCACATCGACTCGATCGCGTGGCCGGGAATGACCACCGTGCCGTCCGGCGGATCGATTTCGTTGCCGTCGCGGTCAAGCCATTCGACCACCAGACCGTGGTCGTTTCGCAGGAAACCGTCCATCACGCGCCGGTGATGGGAATCGGCCGCCGCCCGGACGGCTGCGTCGCCGCTGACCTTGGCCAGTTCGTGATACACCAGCGAGAAGAGCATGCTGATGCCGTGGTTCAGCCAGCCGGCCGGAATCGGGTACGGCCACGCGGGTAACGGCTGATCGTGAAGCAGCGCGGCCTCGACGGCCTGGAACGTGGCAAGGGCACTGGCCAGCACGGCGTCGTCCTTCGTCGCCTGCCAGAGTTCCGTCAATGCGTAGATGGCGAAGCCATCGGCGTAGATGCTCTCATAGCTGCGAAGAATCTTGCCGTCACCGTCGAGCAGCAGCGGCCAGTGCCCGTCGGCCAGCGGCCCGGCTGCCGCGAGGAAGCGATGGATTCCGGTAGCCACGTCCAGCCACTCCTGGCGTGGTTCGACACTGTTGTAGAGCTTGCTGAAGACCCACACCGCACGCCACTGCGACCAACTCCAACGATCCCGGCTCAGGACCTGACCGTCGTCCGTGATGCAGGAGTTGATCCCTCCGTTGGCATCAATCGCATGTCGAAGCCAGAACGGAATGACGTCGTCCAGCAATGTCTTGCGATACAGCGTATACAGCTCGCTGAAATCCATCGTGCAGCCCTCGTTCTCGGTGCTGTTTCCTGCATGCCCCATGTCGTACAACAAGCACACGCGTTGCATAATACCCCACGGTCCTCCGTGGGCAACATTTGTGTGCAAGCTGCTAAATGACGGAGGTTTGTTTCCCATGACCATTCCATACTGTCATTGGAGCGGCCCGGGGGGGGTCGATAGCCGATACTGCATCTGATCGCGCCCGACGCGATGGGCAAGCGTTTCGATGCGACGCGGGGATGTCCGACCAAAGAACTCAGCGGCGTAACGGGAGCAATCTTCCTGATGGAGTTGTTCACACTCACCGCGACGTGAAGGCGAAATCCACGTAGCGCGCTGAGGGGCACGTTTTTGAAGTGATATCGATCGTGTATTCTTGCCGTGCCGACGGTGTCTGCGCAAGCCTCACGGCTTACAGAGCCGCTACTCACACGCCGGTGCCCGGTTCGGCCCGTTGAAGCACGCACTGAACACGCCGAAGTCCACGAGATCGACGTCATCATCGCTGTCCTGATCGAGACACGCGCACTTCGCCAGCATCTCCGGCAGCACTGACGCGTACGGCCGGTTCGGTCCGTTGAAACACTGACTGAACACGCCGAAGTCCAGCAGATCGACGTCACCGTCACCGTCACCGTCCACGTCCTGCGGCGGATCGTTACAGACGGGCACGGTCGGCACCGGCGCCAGCATCACACGCATCGTCACGCCCTGCGTCAGGTCCACCTCGATTTCCGACTCAGGCACGAAGTACGTCACGAGCCGCAGCCACCGTGCCGAATCGTCATCGACAAACTGCCACTCGGTCCGGTACGACTGGTTGCCCACCGCCGCCTGGCTCGCGTCAACGCCCGCGACGTTCGGCTGGCTCAGGAGGTGTATGGCGGTGCTGCCGGAGAACGTCGGCTCCTGGAACCAGACTTCCGAGCCGGGAGGCGCGTTTTCGAAACCCTGCAGCGTGGCGATTCCGTTCGTGATCTCGTCGATGTAGAGCACGTACGGGCCGGTATCGGTGCTGCCTACGTCGCGGATGATCGCAAGATGGTCGATACGAACCACGCCCTCCACGTTCGGCTGCACGATGCCGTTACCGGTGAATGCCTGCACCAGATTTGTGTGGTCAAACGTCAGTGTCTTCCAGCCGCTGCCGGGCGTGATCACCTGTGTCGGCGCGACCGGTCCGCCAGCGGGCCCGCTGGCTCCGACCCATTCCAGTTCGTCACCGACGGGCGAATCCGGCTCGCGGACGCCCAGAGCAATCCGCAAAGTCGAGGTAATACCCGATCCCACCACCATCCCGCTGGTTGGCAGGCAGCCTTCCAGGCCCTCGATGGTCTGCGTCGCCACAATCACCTGGCCGGTGCTCAGTGCCGTCACAGGAACGCTGATCGTGCCCGTCCCGCCCGCACTGGTCGTTCCAATCAGGGTCGGGTTGCCCAACTCGTACACGCTGACCTGTTGTGCGCTTTCGTCGATTCCCGTAACGGTCACTTCCTCATCAAGATTGACGAGCGGACCGGTCAGGCCAACGGCGGGGATCTGGGCACAGTCGCCGACAGTGACGCTGGCGCCTGTGCACCCCTCCGCGCCGCCGACCGTCTGAGTTACCGTGATGACTTGGCCGGTAGCGAGGCTTAGGCCAGTTACGTTCACGGTAGCCATTCCATTCCCGGCCGCCGACCCGATCGGTGTCGGATCACCGTCGGTATAGACCTGAACGGAATCGGCCGCCGCGCTGACGCCGATGACTGCAACCGTATCACCTCCATCTACGAGAATGTTTCCGACAAACACTTCCGGCGCGCCACAGAGCAGCATCCACATCGTCACGGGACCGCTGAGATTGACCTGCGGGTTCGGCTGATTTATGGCATTATACGTGCTCAATCGAAGCCAGTTCGTCGTCTGTTCGTCCTTCCAGGCCCACTCGACCTTCAGTGAATTGTTGCCCGTGCGAGCCTGCTCATTCGTGACTGTAGTGCTGTCCGGAGTCGATTCCAGGAATTCAGCGGTGCCTCCGCTGAAGGTCGGCTGCCGGAACATGACGGTTCCGTTGACGGTTGGCGCGGTGTAGGCCTCGAAACCGCCGAACGTAACACCCCCGTTGGTGATATCGTCGATGTACACGGCGTATGGACCCCTCTTCGGATGGTCCGGGTCGATCGTGAAAGCGATGTGTTCCAGTGTATACCAAGGGTGGGATGGTCCATCGAGGATGCCATTGCCATTGTTACAGTTTCGGATGAGATCGGTCGCCGGATCAAAGGTGATCTGCTGCCAGCTCCCGCCCGGCACAAGCGCTTTGCCGCCAGGGGCCCCGGACAGGTTCGTGTAACCGATGAACTCGATAGCGCCAGCGCCACCTCCGTCCGCTCCGACAGGGCCGCTCGCGCCGGACACTTCCCGCACGCCGATCGCCACACGCAGCGCTCCTACGCCCTGTGTGTAGACGCGCACCGCCGGCGTCGAGAGCGGACTCTCGAACCCGTTGACGATCTGCGTCGCCTGGACAAGATCGTCATCCACGAGTTCCGGTACCGTGACCACAACGCTCGGTTGCCCCCCGGTGACGGGTGTCGAAGGAAGGACTGGGGAACCATTGATGTAGACCTTCACCGACGTGGCGTTGGAGTGCAGGTCCGTCACGGTCACCGTAATCGCGCCTCCGGAAATCGGCACCGAAACCACAGGTGCCGGAAAAGCCGCCAATACACCCGCATAACTGGAGCGGCAGCTCTCCCCTTCCGGCAGCACCTGCGTTGCGGTGATGCGCGAGTTGTTTGGAATCGACGATACATTCACGTCCTTGGTCGTCTCGCCCGAGAGCGTTGTTGATCCAATGAGTGTGGCATCGGCCCACACTCTGACATGGGTCGCATCGGCGCGAAGATCGTTGACGGTCACGGTCGTGGGGTATAGGTCCGGCAGCAGCGGTCCCACGACCGTCGGCTCCGGCAACGGCGGCGGGTACGTCTCGACGATGGGATCACCGTATGAAACGGTGATGCTGTCATACCACGCATTGTTGTCGCCGTTGGTCAGACCGGAACCGATGACGATAGAATCGTATTTGTCGTTAGGATTCGGCCGGAACACAGTCTTGTAGAGTACATCGTTGACCAGGAAGTCGACGGTGCCGGTCTTGACCCGGATCTGCATCTTGTTCCATTCATTCGGCTTCCGCGCGGCGTTCTCGTTACCCACCGGGCCATCATCGAGGAGCGACCAGTCGCCGGGATAGGTTCGGCAGTTGTACACGGTTGTTCCGCCTGGAAGCGCGTTGTAGTTGCCCAAGGCCAACTCCGCCCGCCGTGTTCCGCTTTCGTAGGCATTGCCGCTCCAAGACTGCAGCGACAGCCAGTTCCGCGCGTTATGGGGCACCGCCCCCAGCTCATGACGGAACCACCAGGTCACGTTTAGCGGGACGGCATCAGAGCCATCGTAGCCGCCCGCCTCCGGGGCACCGGGAATGGTTGCAGCCACCCTCGCACGGCTGGCAGTAGTGCCACCGATAGCGCCGGGCTCCCGGGCCGATTTCGGGCAACTGGCGGCGGCCAAATTGCTCCACATGATGCGCTCCGGTTCCGTGGTGTTGCCCGTTATCTGCCAAACCGCGTTGAATGCCGCCTGGTTCGCGTAACTGTCGAAATTCTCGTGCCAGATGACCACCGTCTGCACGACCGCCGCGCCGGAAGGATCGCTCTCGACACCGCCGATCACCTGTGTGGCTGTGAGCGACTGGTCCGCGGCCAGCACCAGGCCGGTGAACGTGTGCGCGTTGTTGGTGAACGGAGCATACGCCGTGCCAAGCACTTCCGTGGCATTTCGGTAAAGAGTCACTTGCGTGGCGTCGTCGCTGATGTTGACAACCGTCACCTCGGTCATGACTTCGAGGACCGTTCCGGCGATGGCCACGGGGTCGACGACGCCCGGGGCGTCGATGACAATGTCATCGATCCAGACGAACCACTTCTTCGTCGGGGTGTCGGCTTCGGGTTTGCGGATCGCCAGACTGTCGAGCGTCCCGCGATCAAAGTCCGCCAAAAGAACACTGTCGCCCGTGAACCCGATGATATCCTTCTGGACCGGCGTTCCGCCGTTGACGCTGACCTCGACCTTGACTTCGCCCGATACATCGATGAACGTCCACTTCAGGGTCGTCCACGCGAACGTCCCATGATGGCTTATCGTCGTTCCACCGACTGGGGTATTGGGATCATCGTCCGGATCCACCCCGTAGCCCTTGCTGTCGATGCCGACGAACTCCAAATCGCCGGTCAGGCCGCCATTCGCGCCAAGCGGCAGGTTCTCCCCGGTCTCCCGGATGATCAGCCCGAACTCGAGTTGGCCAGAGGTGCTCTCCCACTCATTCTCGTCCATCCCGTATACCGCCACCTTCATCTCGATCGAGCTACCGACGCCCAGATGGACAGTCGGGCTCGCGTTCAGGACCGCCTGGCCGGAAGCGGTATACGCGGGAAGCCGCAACCAACTCCGGTTGTCCGTCGGATCCACCCAACTGAACCGCAGCAGGTTACTGTCGGTCGAGTTGATGCCGGCCGTTAAGCGGCTGTCGCTTCCGAAACCGCCGCCATAGACGCCCTCATCGCACCCGGCTGGATCCTCAATGTAATCCTGCGTTTGAAAGCCGTACTCGGGACGGTTGAAGAGTGGCGGTGCCGGGCTGTTCACGCACAGGCTGTCGGGGTATCCGTATTTCGCCGGATCCTCAAAATCGAACGTCACCTGTGCCGCGAATGCAACGGGCGCAGCGCCCAACGCCAGCACAACACCCAAGGCAAGCCTCATCCCCATCCTCATGTCCATTCCTCCGGCGCGCACGTGAAATGATGAGTTCCCCCCTGTCCATCCGGTCCGCGTTTGTCCAGACTAGACAGCCACAGACACCGCGAACCTCTCACCGAAAGGCTTCAGCCGGCGTGCACTATTATGATTATGGCCACCATCGGTCGAATTATCAAGCCTCCATCCCTTATTCGCCCTAGCGGATCAGCCGTTCTTTACGCCTTCAGTTAGCGGAAATCGTGAGGGCACCCGGCACACGCGTTGTCCTTGTGGGCGAAACGCTGTCCCAAGGCATCTCTGGCACTACTTTACGGGCCGTGGATGACCGCCCATCGTTGCAGCTGCGATCGCATCCAGCATCGCGGCCACGACCAGCCCAAGGCAGATCCACGCCAGCCAGTCGCCACAACGACTGTATAGGGTGACCCGCGGATCGATGCGGGCCTCGCCCAGGCGATATCCACCCCCACCTGGCTGGAGGTTATCGGCATGGCAGCCCACGAGATCGCGCCAGGTGCCATCGGAATTAATGAACCCGCTGATGCCGCCGTCGGACGACCGGGCGATCCAGATGCGGTTCTCAACCGCCCGAAACGCGCAATCCACCAGATGCTGGGCCTGTTGGTTGCCCTGGCCGAACCACCGGGCGTTGCTGATGGTTAGCATGAAATCGACGCGTTTGCGGCCGTCTGAATCGACGACGAACCGCCGATACAATTGCGGGAGGGTATCCTCAAGGCAGATCGCGGTGGCAAAACAGTAGCTCCTGCCCTCCGGACTCCTGGCCGGCAGCGAAAAGACCGTGTAGTCCCGACCGGGTGTGACCACATACTCGATGCCTCCGTGACCCCATGGATTCCAGGGCCCGTCGTTCAAAAGCCGGTACAGCCAGAAGAACCGTTGGCTGCAACGGAACGGCAGATGCTCGCCGAACAGCACCGGGCTGATCTTGTCATAGCGGTCGGGCTCAACGACTCCGGGTTTGTAGAAGAAGGCGGAGTTGTAGAGCAATTCGCCGGGGAAGTCGCCCGGGGGTTGGAGTTCGATCGATGTGGCCCCCACCACCAGTGCCGCATGGTACTGACGAACCAGCCCCACGAATTCCTCGTGCTGCAATTGCATACGGAGAGTCCGCTCGGGGTCTCCGAGAGGCGATTCCCGAAACTCGCGGTTGAGCACCATCGACCACACGCTTTCGGGCAGGACCATCAGGTACGGCGCGGTTTGTGCGGCATCGTTGAGTGTGTGCAGATAGGCCAGTCGCGCATCCGCCGTCCAGTCCTCGCCCTTCTCACGCCACAGGTGATCGATTTCGTCATCAGCGGCCGAGGCGGGACGACGGGGCGGAGTGAGCGTCGGGTCTCCGAGGTTGATCGGAAAATCATTCTGCACCACGGCCACGCGCGGCCCGGCTGTCGTTCCGTCAAACGCCAGCCGGGCACGTCCATACAGGACGGTCGCGCTGAGCACCAGCACGAGCAGCAGTGAGCAGACCAGCAAACGCGGCGACCCTTGCCAGAAACGTCCGGCCCGCCGCGAGGCTAGCAGATGCAGCACCAGGTCGGCCAGCCAGCCGTTGACCATCGCCACCACGAAGGTCACCCCCAACGCCCCGACCAGATCGGCAATCTGGATCAGCGATGCGAAGCGCACCTGGCTGTGGGCCAGCAGACAAAGTGGCGCACCGAAGAAACCGCGCATGCGAAACAGCTCGCTGGCCGTCCAGGCCATCGGAAAGACGATGGTCAGACTCATCCCGCGGCGGCGATACAGATGCCGGACGGGCCAGGCCACCAACGGGAAGGGGGCCGCGAGGATCACGCCAGCAACGGCAAGAACCAGCGGGGACATCTGGTATAGCCAATGCCAGTGAGTCGCCCAGAACGCCAAGCCGAGCAAGAAGCTGACCAGATACAGCCAGACCGTGCGAGACGACAGGCAGATTGCGATGATCCACGGAACAAACACCACGTACCCAAGCGGCCGGATCGCCCCCGGCTCGAACAGCCGAAGACTCAGAAGGTACGACACAGCCGCCAGCGCAAGCACCGGCCATCGCCGCTCGATCGCGATCGGCGGGAAACCCCGTGGTGCCGCGACCGGCGCGGCCTTCACTCCGCCGGGCGACATGCTGCTCTGTGACGTAGCCATTGATTACTTACTCGGGACCGCGATCCCGTTTCATTGCACCAGATAGCGTTGAGGGATCGCCACCACTGGTCCGTGTTATCCGTTCACTGCCAACACCAAGGACGCGCGGCCCTGATCATCCACCGCGTTCGGATCCGCTGACATTCGACATAATCGCAGCGCCTCTTGCACCGGCCGGTCCCTACGGCCTTTGTTCAACACGCAATGGTAACGGCGGCATCGCACACATCGCAACCGCCTGCCGCTGTCATTCACAAATCGGGCGCGCTGAGCGCCCCGCTCCTGCCTCTGGTGAGGATAGGCGGACGCGCCTCGCGAAACGGCGTACCGCAACGTATTTGAGTCGAACGACGCAACCTGTGACATTGTGATGTGGTCGCATCGAAGGCCTATCGTCGATGTGTTGGCCTAACGGTGTCTTGATCGCCCTCGCCAAGAGCCCACGACGGCGTCCAGGATCGCGGCCACGGCCAATCCGAGGCAAACCCACGCCAGCCAGTCCCCGAAGCGGCTGTATGGGCTGATCCGCGGGTCGATGCGGGCCTCGGCCACGCGGTATCCGACTCCGCCGGGCTTGAGGCAATCATCGGAGCACCCCACGAGATCATGCCACGCCCCGTCAGAATCGATGAAGCCGCTGATGCCGCCGTCGGACGATCGGGCGATTGATACACGGTTCTCCACCGCCCGGAAGGCGCAATCCACCAAGTGCTGGGCCTGCTGGTTGCCTAGGCCGAACAGCCGGGCATTGCTGATCGTCAGCATGAAATCGACGCGCTTGCGGCCGTTCGAATCGACCACGAATCGGCGATACTGCCACGCGAGATTGTCCTCGTAGCAGATGGCCGTGGCAAAGCGAAAGTACCTGCGCTCCGGGCCCCGAACCGGCAGCGAGAAGACCGTGTACTCCCGCCCCGGGGTTAGCACATACTCGGTGCCTCCATGGCCCCAGGGATTCCAGGAGGCGTCGTTCAGGAACCGGTACAGCCAGAAGAACCGCGCGCTGTCTCGGAATGGCAGGTACTCGCCAAACAGAACAAGGCAGGTCTTGTCGTAACGGTCGGGCTCGACGGCGCCGGGTCTGTAAGAGAACGCGGAGTTGTAGATCGACTTGCTGGGGAAGTCACCAGGGGGCCGGAATTCGATCGATGTGGCCCCGACGACCAATGCCGCATTGTAGCGACGAACCAGCCGCAGAAACTCCTCGTGCTGGAGCTGCATGTAGGCTCTCTGCTCGGGGTCGCCAAGTGCCGACTCGCGAAACTCGCGGTTGAGCTCCATCGACCACACACTTTCGGGCAGGACCAACAGGTCCGGCGCGGTCTGGGCAGCGTCTTCGAGCAATTGCAGATAAACCAATCGCACGTTGGCCATTCGATCCTGACCCTTCTGGCGCCACCAGCGATCGATCTCGTCATCCGCGGCCGGAACCGGATGACTGATCGGCACCGAAGTCGCGTCTCCGAACAGGATCGAAATATCACTCTGTACCACGGCGACCCGTGGACCGGCGGTTGTCCCGTCAAATGCCAAACGCGCACGTCCATAGGCGACAGTTGCGCCGAGCACCACCAGGACAACAAGCCAATAGACCATCAGACGTGGTGACGACTGCCAAACGCGTCCCGCCCGCCTCGACGCCAGCAGATGCACGACCAGATCGGCCAGCAAGCCGTTGACCATTGCTACGACGAACGTGACGCCCAGCGCCCCGACCAGATCGGCGATCTGGATCACCGTCGTGAAGCGCACCTGGCTATGGGCCAACTGACAAAGCGGCAAACCGAGGGAGCCACGCATGCGGAACAGCTCCCCAGCTGTCCAGGCAATTGGAAAGACGACCGTCAGGCCTAGCCCGCGGCGCCGATACAGATGGCGCATGGGCCAGAGCACCAGAAGAAACTGCGCCCCCAAGCTCACCACGGTAAAGACGTACACAAGCGGGGACACTTCGTACAGCCAACTCCCGTGCGTCGCCCAGAATGCAACGCCCAGCAGGAGGCTGACCAGATAGGACCAGCCCCTGCGAGACGACAGACACACTGCGACGATCCACGGAACAAAGACCACGTAGCCGACCGGCTGAATCGCCGCCGGCTCGAACAGCCGCGTACTCAGCAGGTAAGACACAAACGCCAGCGCCAGCACCGGCCATCGCCGTTCGAGCGCGATCGGCGGAAGTCCTCGGCGCGCCACGACCGATGCAGCCTTCATTCCGCTGGGCGACGTGTTGGTCTGTGACGTGGCCATCGGCTGCTCACTTAAGCTTACCGTCTGCCCTATGGCACGTGATGGCGATGAAAAGTCGTCACCACCTGTCCGTGTTTCCGCCTCATTGCCAATGCCAACGGCGTGTGGCCCTGAGCATCCACTGCGCTCGGATCCGCCCCCCTGACTAGCAATAGCCCGACCACTTCGTGCCGACCGAAATGCGCCGCGTAGTGCAACGGCGTGCTCCCGTGATCATCCCGGGCGCCGACCTGCGCACCATGATCGAGCAGCCGTTCCGCCGTCGCCCTGTTTATCGCGCCATGCAGAGGTGTCAGCGCCTTGCCAGTCTTCGAATTCCCGTCCGCGCCATTGTCGAGCAAGACCCCCACCACCTCCGCACTACCACTGAAAGCAGCGACATGCAGCGGCGTGTTGTCGGCCTCGTCTCGAGCGTGCAGATCCGCGCCCCCCGTCGCCAGCAGCCGCGCCGCCTCTTCACGATCGCGCAACGCCGCGGCGTGCAGCGGTGTGCTGCGACCGTGGTCGGCCAGATTCGGATCGCCCCCGTGGGCCAGGAGCAATTCCACCACCGCCGCATGCCCGGCCAATGCTGCGTGGAACAACGCCGTGCGACCGCGGGCGTCCACGGCATTGGTCTCCGCTCCGCGGGTCAGCAACTCGTTCGCGATCTCGGTGCTGCCGATCATCGCGGCATAGTGAAGCGGCCCCACGACGGGCTCGATCGGTGCATCGATACGAGCCCCACAATCCGCCAGCAGCGAGACCATTGACGCGTGACCGCGGGCAGCCGCCAGAAACAACGCCGTCGCGCCGGCGTTGTCAGCGTTGACGCCTGCGCCTCGATCGAGCAACAGCCGGGCAATCTCGACATCCCCCGTAAAGGCAGCGCAGAACAGCGGGGTGTAGCCGCCAACCGTTCGCCCATCCGCCCTGGCGCCAGCATCAAGCAAACGCTTGACGATGTCCGCATGGCCGCCGGCGACCGCCTGATAGAGCGGCGTGCGTCCGTGCCGATCGCGTGCGATGACGCTGGTCCCTGCGGCCAGAAGACGCTCAACCGCTGCCGAGTCGCCGCGTCGGGCAGCAGCGGACAGCTGTGCCTCAGGCGGAATTCGCAGGAACCACGTGGCGACCACTCCCATCACCGCCAAGACGACCCCACAGAATACGCGAAACCGCCGACGCGAGTGCGGCGGACGGACCGTCGCCGATCGCTGCGATGATCGGGCCGCAACGGACTTGCACCCGCCGGCTTTGCTGGCCTGCGACATGATTGCCGTACCCTTTTTTTCGATCGCCCCACGGAACCTCCGCTGACGACACCATGGTAACGCCATCGTCGCATACATAGCAAGTCTCCGGCGCCGGCAAGCGCCTTGTCCGGCCCCTTCGGTCGGGATAGGCTGACTGTCGTCGCGGAGTTGGCCTCCCGCCATGGTGCCTGTTGCCGCGATCGATTCGTCAACTTCCAGTTCCGGCCGGGCGGTATGTGAAACATGAGAGGATGACAATGATGCAGAAGCACGAAAGTTGGAGTCTCACGCGAACGGCGATCCTAATCGTATTGGCGGCGGCAGCCGGACCACAGGTTCGCGCGGAGAGCTCCTCGACACAGCCGGCGACCGCGGCCAAGCCTCTGCGCGTGCTTCTGTTTGCCGGGGGCGAGGCCCATGATTTCGATCACCTGCCGCGTACGTTGGCTGAAGCGCTGAGTCAGAGCGACGACCTCGCCGTTCGCGTGAGCACGGATGTGGCTGAACTGACCGAGGCGAGCCTGCGTGACTGCGATGTCGTGGCGTTCGAAACCTGCCTGGAAAGCGGCTTGAGCGAAACCCAACTCGAGCTGCTCACCAAGGCGTTGCACGAAGGCAAGGGCGTCGTGGCGATCCACTGCGCGCTGTGGTGCTTCCAGGACCGGCCACAGTGGCGAGCGATGATCGGCGGGCTTGTGCTCAACCATGACCGCTTCGGCCCCTTCGAGGCCGCCGTGGTCGATCGGGGCAACCCGATCGCCGCGGGCCTGCCGGAGAAGTTCACGGTCACGGACGAAGCGTACTACGTGGACCAGCGCCGGCCGGACATGCGTGTGATCCTTCAAACGGCACGGACGCATGCGAACCGGCCTATGCCTGAACCATTGGCTTGGACGCTGCGCCATGCCGGCGGACGAGTCTTCACGATCTCGCTCGGCCACGACGCGAAGGTCCAGGCCGACCCGCACTTCCTTCGCCTGCTGGCCAACGGCATTCGCTGGGCCGGCGGGCGACTTGGGCCGACGACCGTGCCAAGCGAACTCGAACGCAGACAAGGCTTTGAGCCCTTGTTTAACGGAAAGACGCTCGCCGGCTGGCGGTATGATCCGAAGCTCTGGAAGGTCAAGGACGGCATCATCATCGGCAGTTCTCATCCGGACGGGCTGGAGGTGAATGCGTGCGCCATCACGGAAGAGGCGTTTGGCGACTTCATCCTGCGATTCGACGTCAAGTTCATCAGCGGCAACACGGGGGTGCAGTTCCGCAGCGAGGAATTGCCCCAGTTCGAGGTCGCCGGCTATCAGGCCGACGTTGTGCCGTTGGGTTGGGGCAACCTGCACGAGCAGAACGGCCGCCGCCGGCTTGTCGATGGCTGGACGGGCAAGGCCGAGCACGCGGTCAACGTCAAGGACTGGTGCGAAATGGAGGTGGAGGCCCGCGGTCCGCGCATCATCATCCGTGCGAATGGCGTCGTCACCGCCGACTGGACCGAAACAGATGCGTCGCGCCCTCGCAAGGGCATCATCGCCCTGCAGCTCCATCGCGGCGAACCGATGGAGGTCCAGTTCACGAATATCCGGATCAAGCGATTGAACAGGCCGTGAGCCGGCCGACGCCGCTCCAGTTCGCCGCCGGCTCGGAGGGCCGCTCAAGCACTACGTTGTCTTCGCTCGGCATCTTCGCCCGACCTGCTATCTTCGCCGGCCTGTGTGATTGCCGTGGTTTTCATGTAGAATGGGCGGACACGCCTGGGCGGTATGACCAAGTTTGGGCATCCGTAAGAGGCCACTCGAAAGGACAATGTTATGAAGTCTTGGCTCGCGATGTTGCTGTTGATCTTCCCCGTGGGCGCATCCTTTGCGCGTGCGGTCGCGGCGGCCGAGTCCGACACGACGGCCGTGCGGCTCAACGGCTTGGGGATCACACTTGACCGCAATACGGGATCCATCCTGCGATTGGAGTATGCCGGGCCGGGAGCGATGCTCGATGCCTCGCCCGAAAAGGCGAGCCTGGTGGATCTGGCCTATCCCGTCAAGGATTTTGAGCCCCTGCGGCTTGCAACCCGTTTTTCGAAGAATGCGCACATCGACGTACAAAGCGATCAGGTAACCATTCATTGGAACCGACTGGGCGCGAGCCGTTCAGTCTTCGAGCAGGTGAATGCTGTAGCGGCGACCGTGACGCTCAAGGCCGCGCAGGATGGCAGGTCCATCATCATGAGTTGCCGGGTGGAAAACAACTCGGACGTGGCCGTGCGCCAGGTCATTTTCCCGGATCTCATGGGCCTCGTGCCGTTCGAAGGGCCCGATCAGACGAGGTTTCGAACGGCCAACTTCGTGCGAACCCCCTTTCGGGATCTGATGCCGGATGAGGGGCGGTTGAGTCTTCAGTTCTGCCAGGATCCCGCAGCCGGAATGGTCGAGTACAAGTCGGGTGGGATGTTCAGCGACATGTGGCTGCGATGGATGGACCTGGGCGGCTATAAGGGTGGCCTGAGTCTCTTCCAGAAAGCCTGGGGGTGGGATCCGCGGGTTCCGGTACGCCTGCACCTCGACCCCGAAGAACCGAAGCTTCGCCTGCTCTGCGTTCACCTGCTGACCATTGAGCCCGGTGCGACATGGGAAAGTGGTGAATTCGTTCTGACGCCCCACGCGAACGGCTGGGCGGCAGGAATCGAGCCTTACGCTGAGTGGGCCAAAGCGCATCTCAAGAAGGAATATCCCATGCCGAAACATGTGCGTGACGGCCTGGGGTTCCGGACGCTCTGGATGAGCAAGGGTTTCCCCAAGGACCCGCAGGACGCCATCTGGAAATTCGAGGATCTGCCCGCTCTGGCCAGGGAAAGCAAACAGCACGGGCTGGATGAAATGGTCATGTGGGGCTACGCGGAAGGCTTCAAGCTACCGTTGCCGCCACCTCACCCCCACCTGGGCACGGAGAAGGATCTTGTTGACGCGATCAGGCAATGCCGGGAGATGGGCGTCAATGTGGCACCCTTCATCAGCGTTCTGCAGGCGGGTCACGAGACGGGCACGAAGTACGGACTGACGGTGCCTCGTGAGGGCGGATGGCCGCAGCACCCGGAGGCCATCCCTCCTTTCCAGGCCACCTATATCTCGCTCCTCCAATGTGCCGGCGTCGATACCAACAACGCGCTCTGGCAGAAGGAGGTTCGTGAGTCTTGCAAGCACTACATCGACATTGGCATCCCGTCGCTTTCGTGGGACCAGTTCTGGACCGAGCCGAATCTGAACATCATCAAGATCGTGTCCGAGGTTCGTGCCGAGGCAAAGAAAGTCGACCCTGAGTCCACCTTTTCCAGCGAGGAACTGTGGAACATGGAGATCGACGCCGACTATCTTGATTACACCTGGAACTGGGGTGGATTCCGGGATTGCCAGGCCTTCACGAGCGTCTTTCCTTCCCCGCGAATCAGTTGCATCGTTACGGCGGCCCCCGATGTGGTCGCGATGGCGTTTCTCGACAACCTCTATCTCAACGTGTTTCCGCGAAAGGCGGGGGCCGTCAATGGTACCGACTGGATTGCCCATCACCCCGAGTTGAGCAAGATGCTCATGAAGTGTGCGGCTCTTCGCAAGCAGTTCCTTGAATACTTCACCGCCGGGCGTTTCATCGGCGACTGCCTGCTCAGCGAACCGTGCCCGAATGCCCACGTGGCCGGCTACGTCCTGCCCGATCGCGCGTTGCTCCTGGTCCTGAATCGCGGGGGTACGCGCCTCGTTCCGTTCCAGTGCGACCTGACTCCGTGGCTCAATTCGCGCAAGGGCTGGTACATCGTGAGACAATACGATTCAACCGGAGGATTGACGACCACACACCGGCTGAATGGACGCCTGTGGAAAAGCGAGGCTACCTCCATGGAGCCCTTGGAGATCGCCCTGTTCGAGATCACGCCGGGGCACCCGTGACGTGCTGGCATTCTTCACGGACTCTGGAGCAAACAAGGTGTCAGAAAGTTCTGTAGGCGCCGCGCTCGCGGGCCATTCGGTCGCCGCTGACAACGCCATCACCGAATGGTCCGCCAAGGTGAGCTCTGCCAAATAGACGGCCCCGTCAGCATGGCACAGCCGGCCGGTGCGAGGTGGTGCCGGGGCGCTTACTCGATGTCGGCTTCGTCTTCCGCCGTTTCGACATCGAAGGGCTCGGCCTTCAGCTCGCCCTCGGCCGAAAGCTGAAGCTTCTGGATCTTCTGTTCGGCGTCGGTCAGGATCGATCGGCAGCGGTGGATGAGCTTCATGCCCTCCTCGTACTGCGTGATCGATTCTTCGAGGCTGACCTTGCCCTGTTCGATGGACTCCACGATGGATTCGAGTCGTGTCAGGGCCTGCTCGAAGGTGGGTTCGTTCTTGCCTGCGTTCCTGCTCATGCCTGCCTCCGCCGATCCAAGCGGCCGATCTCAATGTCGCCGCCTCAACGCGGCCATTGTACGCGCCTCTCCGCCCGACGGAAACGCCCCGTTTCGTACGTTGCCAGTTGGCGGTATAGTGCCCCCTTTTGCACCGGGCCGCATGGCCGGTCCCGTTAGTGCCGTTTTCGTTTGGCCAGCTTGGTTCCCTGCCGGCCGGGTACCAGAGCCGCCGGCGGCACCTGGACGGAAGAGCACGGGCAAACCCTTCGGCCCCCGGCCTTCGGGCCTGCCGATGCCACCCGGGCGAATCGAAGGTCACCAACCGAAAACAACACTGGCACCACGCACAGGAGTCGAACACCGATGAAAGTGCTCTCGTTGAACGGGACCGACTGGAGGCTGATCCAGTACTGGCGAAAGCAGTGGGCCTTGCGCGCGGTTGGCGAGATGTGCCCGCTCCATTGGCCCGTTCGGCCCCCCTTCCCGGCAACGGTGCCCGGCGCCGTCCAGCACGACCTGCGGGCGGCGGGCGTTCTGCCCGACTGGAACGCGGGGCTCAACTCCCAGGCGTGCGAGTGGGTCAACAACCGTGACTGGGCGTTCCAGAAAGACATCACCGTTCCGCCCGATTTCGACGGTATGCTGACGCTCGAATGTGACGGCCTCGATTACGCCGGCCAAGTCTCGATCAATGGCGCGCTGGTCGGCACGTTCGAGGGTACTCACCTCCGGCATGAATTCGACCTGACCGGCAAAATCGCCCCCGGCGAGACCGCCCTGCTCGAGATCCTCGTCTTCGCCGCGCCGGATGTGGACGGCACGTTCGGCTACACGAGCCAGACGCGAATCTTCAAGCCGCGGTTCGGCTATTGCTGGGACTGGTCGCCGCGCGTGGTGAACGTCGGCATCTGGCAGGACGTTCGGCTCGTCTCGCGTGGTCCGTCGCGCCTGCGCGATCCGCTGGTCCGGGCGACGCTTGGCGAGGACGGCCAGAGCGGCCGCCTGGCGATTGCCGCGAGCGTCGAGGGGCCCGCCCGGTCGCTGGCGTACACGCTCTCGGATGCCAAGGGACGGACCGTCGCATCCGGTGAAGCCGCTGTTGCCGACGGTCGCGTCGATCATCAATGCGACCTCGACAACGTCCAGCCTTGGTGGCCCGCTACCCATGGCGAGCAGCCTCTCTATCGGCTGGAGATGACCTTGCCCGACGGCAGCGGCGGCATCAGCGATCATTGCGTCCGCACGATCGGATTCAAACGCATCCGATGGCTGCCCAATCCTGGTGCACCCCCGGATGCCCGGCCGTACATCTGCGAAGTCAACGGTGTTCCGGTCTTTCTACGCGGCGTGAACTGGGTCCCGCCGTCGCCGTTCTATGGCGCCGTCTCACGCGAACGCTACGAAACGCTGATCCGCCTGTATCGCAACATGAACGCGAATATCCTGCGCGTCTGGGGCGGCGCGATCCTCGAGAGACCCGAGTTCTACGAGACGTGTGATCGGCTCGGCCTGCTCGTCTGGCAGGAATTCCCACTGAGTTCGTCCGGCATCGAGAACTGGCCGCCGGAGGATCCGGACGTCATCACGAGCCTGCGCCGCATCGCCGAGGAATACATCCGCCGGCGAGGGCATCATGTGTCGCACCTGCTCTGGTGCGGCGGCAACGAGTTGCAGGGCACCATCGACGGCCAGAAGACTGGCGGCGGCAAGCCGGTCGATGAATCGCACCCGTGCATGCGGATGTTCGCCGAGGTCGTCGAGCGGCTCGATCCGGGCAAGCGCCTGCTGCCGACGTCCCCGACAGGACCTCGATTCTTCGCGGAACGCAAGGATTTCGACAAGGGCCTGCACCATCACACGCACGGACCGTGGTCCAACCTGCCGCTGGCGGCGCGCTACGACTACTTCAACAATCTCGATTCGCTGTTTCTGAGCGAGACCGGCGCGCCGGGCTGCTCAACCCTTGAGTGGCTCCAGCAGAACTGCGGCGAGGAATCCGTCTGGCCCCCGCGGGCCGAGAATCCGTATTGGTTGCACCCGGCCGCGCCGTGGCTGCCCTGGGATGATGTGGTGCGCGAGTACGGCGCGATCGACGACGATGCATCGATGTTGCCGTTCGTCGTCAAGGCGTCGCGCTACCTGCAGGCCGAGTCGTACCGGTACGCCGCCGAGGCGGCTCGCCGGCGGGCGATGACGTGCAGCGGGTTCATTATCTGGATGGGCCATGACAACGCGCACTGCACATCGAACAACTCGGCGATCGAGCTGCCCGGCTGGCCGAAGCCGGCCTATGCCTGGCTGCAGCGGGCATTTGCCTCGCCACACGTGTCGCTGCGGCATGACCAGTTGGCCTACCGGCCTGGGGAGACGCTGCGCGCGGAGGTCTGGGCGCATTATCGCGCCGGTGCGGCGTCCGCATCGGGGCGCGTCACCGCCCGACTCCTGTCCGTAACGGGCGACGTGTATGAGACGACTGAATGGGATGTGACCACGCAGGGCCACGAGAGTCTGCGTTGTGGGTATGTTGAATGGGTTGCCCCCGATGCCCGGCACGCCCTGCTCATCGTGGACCTCACATTCGAACTCGCCGGCCAGACGGTTCGGAACCGGTACCTCCTGTCGCAGGCGCCGCCACCCGTCCTGGCGCCGTTGCGGGCGTTGCCGGCGACGGCCCTATCCGTTCGCGAGCTGCGCTCGATCGATCGGCATCGCAAGCAACTCGTGATTCGCAATGATGGCAAGCGCTGCGCGGTCGGTGTGGAACTGGTGACCCGCGCGCCGGCTCACACCCTCCTGACGGACACGAACCACCTGCTGGTGCTGCCTGGCGAAACGGTCGAGATTCTGTTCGAGGTTCTGCCGTCTCATTGGGCAGGCACCCGTCGGGCGCGCGATCGGCGGCTGCGTGTGGAGTGGTTCAACGCGAAGGCGGCGTTGCCGGTGTCGATGAAGCCTCGCGGCTGAGCGATCGCACGTAGCCGTTGCCGGCGTAGTGTGTCAATCGGCGGTTTCGGATCGTGCCGGTGCGTACTTCTGAATGATCGCCATCAGGTTTTTGCGTTCGATCGGCTTGGTCGCGTAGTCATCGCAGCCGGCATCAAGGCATTTGTCGCGATCGGTAGCCATGGCGTGGGCCGTCAGCGCGATCACCGGCCCGCGGTATCCTTCGCTTCGCAGTCGCTGCGTCGCGTCATAGCCGTCGAGCACGGGCATCTGCATGTCCATCAGAATGATGTCGAACGGAGAGCCCTCTTCGCTGGCGGCCAGCGCCAGATTAACGGCGATCTGGCCGTTGGCAGCGACGGCCACCTCAGCGCCGGCCCGCCGCAGAATGTGCGAGATCAGGCGCTGATTATCCGGCGCGTCCTCGGCGAGCAGAATCCGGCACCCCTGAATGGTCCTGCCCGTGGGCGCGGTTGTGGTTGTCTCGGTGCCCGACAGGGCCTGCTCCGGCCGAGCCAGCATGGTCACATTGTCGAGCGGGCCCGTTGCGATTGTTGCCCGGAAGCGGCTTCCCTCGCCGGGAATGCTCGTTACGGTGATCTCGCCGCCGAGCATCTCGGTCAGCCGCTTGCAGATCGCCAATCCCAGCCCGGTCCCGCCGTAGCGCCGCGTCGTCGACGCATCCCCCTGCGAGAATGCGCGGAACAGCCTCCTGATCTCCTGTGGTGCGATTCCGATGCCGGTATCAATGACCTCAAATTGGATCATCGGCTTGGCCGGGAAATCGGTCAGCAGGCGAACCGTGATCTTGACGGAACCCTCATCGGTAAACTTGATCGCGTTGCCGACGAGGTTCACGAGGATCTGGCGCAGCCGGGTCGGGTCCGACTGTATTCGATCGGGAATCGGTCCCGTGTATTCGACCGACAAAGACAGACTCCTTGCTTCGGCCTGCACGCTCATCAGCGAAGCCACATCAGCAATGATTCGGGCCGGCGAGCAGCGGATGTTCTCAATCTCGAGCTTGCCGGCCTCGATCTTGGACAGGTCGAGCAGATCGTTGATGATACCCAGCAGATGCGTGCCGTTGCGCTTAATCGCGTCGATGGCGTCCATCCGCTCGGCCGGCGCCAAGTCGAGCGTCTCCTGTTCGCGCAGCAACTCGGCGAAGCCCAGGATCGCCGTCATCGGCGTCCGAATCTCATGGCTCATGTTTGCCAGGAACTCGCTCTTGGCGCGATTGGCCTCTTCGGCACGTTCCATGGCCTCACGCAGCGCGGCCGATCGCCGTTCGACCTCGCCTTCGAGGTGGACGACATAGTCGCGCTGCTCGCGGATACGCTCCTCTCGCTCCTCAATGACCGTGGCGATCGAGCGTTCAAGCGAATCCTTGACCGTGTCCTGCTCGGCCACGAGATGCCGGATTCGGGCGCGCAACTCGTCGTTACGCTGCTGCGTGCGGATGACGGTCCAGGCGAGCGAGCCGCAGGCGTCCAGCACGCCCTGCAGGCCGTCCAGTCGGGATTCGATTTCCTCCGAACGCTCGACCAGCACACCGAGGATGCCGCCGTCGCCATGGCTGGCAAGCCGGAGGCCGAAGCCGTAGAAGAGATCCTGGCCCAGCGGCTTCTCAAAGATGACCGATCGTCTGTCAGCGAGGTAGTCCGCGAGATCCGCGCCGAAGCCTTCGATCGCGCACAGCTCGGTATCGCCCGTGGCATCCTCCGCGGCGACCACGTTTCCGGCACGGTCCGCGACCAACACGAGACGCGGTTCGAGATCGCGCAGCATTTGCGCAATCAGGCGCAAACTCCCAGTCTCGTCCAGAAGCTCCCGCTCGTCAGCGAAGAGGTCATCGATTATCTTGAGTACATCTGTCATTACTTACAGCGTAAACAAACTCTCGTGCCGGATCATCTCGGTGTCCAGATCCGTGACGAGAATCTTGATGTCCTCTTTTCGAAACGACAGCGCCGCAATTGCGTCATGGGGCGGCTGAACGAGGTTCACGCCGATCGACGGAATCCCCTTGACGCTGCAAATGAAATTAGCGACCTCGACACACCGGACAATCGGCGCCTCGTCGCCGCGGCAATTCCCGGACATATGGTGAAACCGGATCGCGGCCCGGGCGGCCGGCGGAAACTTCCAGGCGTCCGCCACGCGACTGCCGAGCTGCGT